>NZ_JBLQGP010000066.1:0-1097 GCF_047806685.1 Thauera sp. WH-1 | reverse complement strand
GGCGAGATGAGCGTCGAGGACAACCTGGTGCTGGGCGCCTTCCAGCGCTATCGCATGGGCAAGCGCGACCATGCGCAGACGCTCGAAGAGGTCTATGCGCTGTTCCCGCGCCTGAAGGAGCGCCGCGACCAGGCCGCGGGCACCATGTCCGGCGGCGAGCGCCAGATGCTGGCGGTGGGCCGCGCGCTGATGGCCAAGCCCAAGCTCCTGATGCTCGACGAACCGAGCCTGGGCCTGGCGCCGCTGATCGTGCGCGAGATCTTTCGCATCATCAGCGAACTCAGACGGCGAGGCGTGTCGATCCTCTTGGTCGAGCAGAACGCGCGCGCCGCGCTGCAGGTGGCCGACTACGCCTACGTGCTCGAGACCGGCCAGATCGCGATGGAAGGCCCGGCGCACACCCTGGCCGACGATCCGCGCGTGATCGAGGCCTACCTCGGCTTTGGCGGCAAGCACCAGGCGATGCTGTCGACCTGAGCCTGACTCAACCGAAAAGGACACCCCCATGGACGCGATGCGCATCCTGATGGACGAACACCAGTCGCTGGCGGCGATCATCCACGCCATCCGCCACATGATCGGCGAGATCGGCGCGGGCCGCCTGCAGCCCGACCACAAGCTGCTCGAGGCGATGGTGCATTACCTGGACGCCTACCCCGAAAAGCGCCACCACCCCAAGGAAGACGCATTCCTCTTCGGCCCGCTGCGGGCGCGCACGCAGGATGCGGATGCCGCGCTCGACAAGCTCGAGGCCGAGCACGCGCAAGCCGACGCGCGCATCGCGGTGCTCGAGGCCGCGGTCAAGGCCTACGCGCAGGACCCCGCCAAGTTCGAGGCCTTCAAGACCGCCTTCAACGACTACGCCGAGTTCTACCGCACCCACATGATGACCGAGGAGCGCGAGGTGCTGCCGCTGATCCGCAAGCACTTCAGCGCCGAGGACTGGGACCGTGCCAACGCCGGCTTCATCGCCGACGACCCGCTCTCGGGCACGCGCGCCACCGCCCGGGCGGGCGAGGAGGACTTCGCGCAGCTCTTCTCGAAGCTGGTGGCCGCCGCGCCGGCGCCGATCGGGCTCGGCGCGGGGCCGTACAAGG
>NZ_JBLQGP010000065.1:0-1124 GCF_047806685.1 Thauera sp. WH-1 | reverse complement strand
GCCAAGCGCTACGTGGCGCCCAGGAAGCGCGGCTACAGCAAGAACGGCCGGGGCGATGCGCCGCAGATCGTGGTGGGCCTGGCGGTCACCCGCGACGGCTTCCCGGTGCGCCACTGGGTGTTTCCGGGCAACACGGTCGATGTCACCACGGTGGCCCAGGTCAAGGAAGACCTCAAGGGCTGGCAGCTCACCCGCTGTTTGTTCGTCGGGGACGCCGGCATGGTCTCGCAGGCCAACTTCCAGGCGCTCGCCAAAGGCGGTGGCAAGTACCTGATGGCGATGCCGATGCGCCGTGGCGACGAGGTGACCGAAGCAGTGCTCTCGCGCCCGGGGCGCTACCGCAAGATCGCCGAAAACCTCGAGGTCAAGGAGGTCGTCGTCGGCGACGGCGAGCGCCGCCGCCGCTATGCGGTGTGCTTCAACCCGCAGGAGGCACACCGCCAGCGTGCCTATCGTGACGAGCGCATCCGCGAACTCGAGGCCGAGCTTGCATGTCTGGCCGATCAGGACGAGGGAGGGCACAGCAAGCGCGTGTGCGCGCTGCGCAGCAGCGCCCGCTACGGGCGGTTCCTGAAGGAGACCAAGCGGGGCCTGGCGATCGATCGGCAGGCCATCGCCGAACTCGAACGTTTCGACGGCAAGTTCGTCGTCCACAGTAACGACGATACCCTCACCGCCGAGGACATGGCGCTCGGCTACAAGCAGCAGCAGCGCGTCGAAGAAGCCTGGCGCACGATGAAGGGCGGCCTGCGCATGCGCCCCGTGTTCCACTGGGCGCCCCACCGCATCCACGCCCACATCGCGATTACCGTGCTGTCTCTGTTACTGGAACGCGTGATCGAGCACGCCTGCCAAGATACTTGGCGCAACGTGCGCGATGACCTCAAGCGCATTCAGCTTGCGCAATTGTCCAGCCCCAACGGCACCGTCTGGCAGGTCACCGAACCCACGGCGGAAGCGGCCAACCGACTGAAAGCATTGAAGATCAAGCCGCCGCCGGCTGTCCTCAGGCTCGACTGACACCTATCCCCACATAGATACACGGCCGTTTCCGGCGCTCGGCCGGAGGCCATGCGCCGTGCGCCTTGCGACGGGGCGTGTTACTCGCTGGTGTCAAAGTCGGG
>NZ_JBLQGP010000064.1:0-1223 GCF_047806685.1 Thauera sp. WH-1 | reverse complement strand
AGCGCCGTGTCCTCGATCATGTCCTCCTGGCCGCCGACCATGCCGCGCCGGCCCATCTCGACCAGGATCTCGCGCGCCGGCACGCCGTACTTCTTCTCGGCGCGCTTGGCGAACAGCAGGAAGGAGCCATACACGCCGGCGTAACCCAGCGTGAGCGCGTCGCGGTCGATGCGGATCGGGAAGTCCATGATCGGCACGACGAGGTCCTCGGCCACGTCCTGGATCTTGAACACGTCGACGCCGGTCTCGATGCCCATCAGGTCGCACACCGCGATGAAGACTTCCAGCGGGGTGTTGCCCGCGCCCGCGCCCAGGCCCGCGGCCGCGGCGTCGATGCGGGTGGCGCCCACTTCGAGCGCCGCCAGGCTGTTGGCCACGCCCATCGCCAGGTTGTGGTGGCCGTGGAAACCGAGTTCGGTCTCGGGCTTCAAGGCGTCGCGCACCGCAGCCAGGCGCGCCTTGACGGTGTCGGGTAGCAGGTGGCCGGCCGAGTCGGTGACGTAGATGCAGTTGGCGCCGTAGCTTTCCATCAGCTTGGCTTGCGTGACCAGCCCTTCGGGGCTGTTCATGTGCGCCATCATCAGGAAGCCGACGGTGTCCATGCCGAGCTTGCGGGCCATGCCGATGTGCTGCTCGGAGACGTCGGCCTCGGTGCAGTGGGTGGCGACGCGAATCGTCGACACGCCCAGTTCATGCGCCATCTTGAGGTGATCGACCGTGCCGATGCCGGGCAGCAGCAGCGCCGAGACCTTGGCCTGCTTCATCAGCGGGATCACGGTGCCGAGGTATTCCTCATCGCTGTGCGCCGGAAAGCCGTAGTTCACCGAGCTGCCGCCCAGGCCGTCGCCGTGGGTGACCTCGATCAGCGGCACGCCCGCCTCGTCCAGGCCGCAGGCGATGGTCTTCATCTGCTCGAGCGTCATCAGGTGGCGCTTGGGGTGCATGCCGTCACGCAGTGTCATGTCGTGGACGGTGATCTTCTTGCCGCGAAGTTCCATGTTCATCTCTCCTTGTGGCCGGGGCGCTCAGGCCACCATCGTGGCGCGGTTGGATTCGAGCTTCAGACGCCCGGCGAGGATCTCCTCGGCGAACATCTCGGCGGTGCGCGCACCGGCCGCGGTCATGATGTCGAGGTTGCCGGCGTACTTGGGCAGGTAGTCGCCCAGGCCTTCGACTTCCAGGAAGACGGAGACCCGATTGCCGTCGAACACCGGGCCATTCAC
>NZ_JBLQGP010000063.1:0-1225 GCF_047806685.1 Thauera sp. WH-1 | reverse complement strand
GCGCTCGCGACATCCTGCAGAAGGTCATCCGCGCAAACAGCCGCTTAAGTTCCAAACAAAATGCAGCACTACACTAGCAACGGGATGCGTCACGACTTCCGGGAGATCCTGGTTATCGCCGTGTGCGCCATGCTCTCGGACGCCGACAGCTTCGAGGACATCGCGCTGTGGGGCCGGCTCAAGGCTGACTGGCTGCGCCGGTTTCTGGAGCTGAAGAACGGCATCCCTTCGCAGGACACGTTCCTGCGCGTGTTCCGCGTGCTCGACCCGAAGCAGTTCGAATCGGTGTTCCGACGTTGGGTGGGCGGGATCGTTGGCGCACTCGATGGCGTAGTAGCCGTCGACGGCAAGACGCTGCGCCGTTCGGCCGATGGCGATGCGCCGCCGGTGCACATGGTCAGCGCGTTCTCGACCGAACTCGGTCTGGTGCTGGGTCAGGAGAAGGTAGCAGGCAAGAGCAACGAGATCACCGCCATCCCGGAGTTGCTGGAAGCCTTGCACATCAAGGGTTTGCTCGTGAGCATCGATGCCATGGGGTGTCAGCGCGAGATCGCTGCCAAGATCGTCGAGAAGGGAGGCGACTACCTGCTCGCGGTCAAGGGCAACCAGCCCACGCTGCATCAGCAGGTGCGTGATCTGATCACCGACGCGCAGCTCGCCAACGACGGCTTCAAACACGTGGACAAGTCCCATGGCAGGACGGTGATGCAGCTCAGTTGGGTTGCCGCCAGCGGCAAGGAGATCGACGCCGAACTGTGGCCGGGCTGCAAGACGGTCGGCTGCGTCGTCTCGCAGCGGGTGGTCGGCGAGAAGGTCGCCGAGCTCGAGGAGCGCTACTACATCTGCTCGCGCAGACTGAGCGCCGAAGAACTGGCAAAGACCGTGCGCGCGCACTGGGCCATCGAGAACCGCCTGCACTGGATGCTCGATGTCTGCTTCGGCGAGGACGACTGCATGATCCGCAAGGACAACGCGCCACAGAACCTCTCGCTGCTCAAGAAGATCGTGCTGAACCTGATTCGTGCGGATAAGACCGACACCGCCAAGACGAGCCTGCGGCTCAAGCGCAAGCGGGCGGCCTGGGATGACGATATCCGTATGGAAATGCTGGGGATTCATCCGCTATGACTTTCGAGTGCGATGGCCCTGGTCTTGTCCTTGGGCGTTTCACGGTCGATCTTTTTCAGGAACTTCAACCATTCGGCGTGGGTGTGCCGCTGCTGAC
>NZ_JBLQGP010000062.1:0-1269 GCF_047806685.1 Thauera sp. WH-1 | reverse complement strand
CAGGGCTATCGCACTCGAATGACATGCACTTCCTGAAAATCTTCAGAAAAGTCGTTCACGTTCAATAGGTTATGCAGCCATCTTGTGGACCTTCTCGAAAACGCGTCTACTCTCGTCTTTTGGGCGACGGAAATGCGTGGAGCGGGAGTCAGTCTGATGGAGAAACTCGGTGAGCTTGAAGATCCGCGTCAGCCCAGCAACGGCACCCGCCACGACTTCCGGGAGATCCTGGTGATCGCGGTGTGCGCCATGCTCTCGGACGCCGACAGCTTCGAGGACATCGCCCTTTGGGGGCGCCTCAAGGCCGACTGGCTTCGGCGCTTCCTCGTGCTCAAGAATGGCATCCCTTCGCAGGACACGTTCCTGCGCGTATTCCGTGTGCTCGACCCGAAGCAGTTCGAATCGGTGTTCCGACGTTGGGTGGGCGGGATCGTTGGCGCACTCGATGGCGTGGTGGCCGTCGACGGCAAGACGCTGCGCCGCTCGGCCGATGGCGATGCGCCGCCGGTGCATATGGTCAGCGCGTTCTCGACCGAGTTGGGGCTGGTGCTCGGCCAAGAGAAGGTGGCGGGCAAGAGCAACGAGATCACCGCCATCCCTGAGTTGCTGGAGGCCCTGCACATCAAGGGCTTGCTCGTGAGCATCGACGCCATGGGCTGCCAGCGCGAGATCGCTGCCAAGATCGTGGAGAAGGGAGGCGACTACCTGCTCGCGGTCAAGGGCAACCAGCCTACGCTGCATCAGCAGGTGCGCGACCTGATCAGTGATGCGCAGGCCGCCAACGACGGCTTCAAGCACGTAGATAAGTCCCATGGCAGGACGGTGATGCAGCTCAGTTGGGTCGCCGCCAGCGGCAAGGAGATCGACCCCGAGCTGTGGCCTGGTTGCAAGACCGTCGGCTGCGTCGTCTCGCAACGCGTGGCCGGCGACAAGGTGGCTGAACTCGAGGAGCGCTACTACATCAGCTCGCGCAAACTCACACCCGAAGAACTGGCCAAGACCGTTCGTGCGCACTGGGCCATCGAGAATCGACTTCACTGGATGCTCGACGTCTGCTTCGGCGAGGACGACTGCATGATCCGCAAGGACAACGCACCGCAGAACCTCTCGCTGCTCAAGAAGATCGTAATGAACCTGATTCGTGCGGACAAAACCGACACCACCAAGACGAGCCTGCGGCTCAAGCGTAAGCGGGCGGCTTGGGATGACGATATCCGTATGAAAATGCTGGGGATTCATCCGTTATGACTTTCGAGTGCGATGGCCCTG
>NZ_JBLQGP010000061.1:0-1344 GCF_047806685.1 Thauera sp. WH-1 | reverse complement strand
GCCGACGACAAGGTGGTGGCCTACCGCAACTGGCTCGGGCTGATGACGGGCACGCTCGAGGACAGCTTCGAGAAGGGCGGCAAGCAGATGACGCGCCGCCTCAACGGCGACCGCCGCTACAGCGGCGCCGATGGTCAGGCGCTGACCCTGCACGGGCGCTCGCTGCTGTTCGTGCGCAACGTCGGCCACCTGATGACCAACCCCGCCATCCTGTGGGGCGAGGGCCAGGAGATCCCCGAAGGCATCATGGACGCGGTGGTCACCACGCTGATCGCCAAGCGCGACCTCGCGCGCCGGGGCAACTCGCGCAAGGGCTCGATCTACATCGTCAAGCCCAAGATGCACGGCCCGGCCGAAGTCGCCTTCGCCGACGAGCTGTTCGCTCGCGTCGAGCAGCTGCTCGGCCTGCCCGCGCACACGGTCAAGCTGGGCATCATGGACGAGGAGCGGCGCACGAGCGTGAATCTGCGCGCCTGCATCGCCGCCGCCCCGGCGCGGGTGGCCTTCATCAACACCGGCTTCCTCGACCGCACCGGCGACGAGATGCACACCGCGATGGAAGCGGGCCCGATGATGAGGAAGGGCGACATCAAGAACAGCAAGTGGATCGCCGCCTACGAGCGGCGCAACGTGCTGATCGGCCTGGCCGCCGGGCTGCGCGGCCGGGCCCAGATCGGCAAGGGCATGTGGGCGATGCCCGACCTGATGGCGGCGATGCTCGAGCAGAAGATCGGCCACCCGAAGGCCGGCGCCAACACCGCCTGGGTGCCCTCGCCGACGGCGGCCACGCTGCATGCGCTGCACTACCACCAGGTCAGTGTGGCCGCGGTGCAGCAGGGGCTCGAGCAGCTCGACCTCAACCAGGAGGCCGACGCGCTGCTCGACGACCTGCTCACCATCCCGGTGGTGGAGCAGGCCACGTGGAGCGCCGAGGAGCGCCAACAGGAACTCGACAACAACTGCCAGGGCATCCTCGGCTACGTGGTGCGCTGGGTCGAACAGGGCGTGGGCTGCTCGAAGGTGCCCGACATCAACAACATCGGGCTCATGGAAGACCGCGCGACGCTGCGCATCTCGAGCCAGCACATCGCCAACTGGCTGCGCCACGGCGTGGTCAGCGCCGAGCAGGTCGAGGCGACGCTGGCGCGCATGGCGGCGGTGGTCGATGGGCAGAACGCGGGCGATCCGCTGTACCGCCCGATGGCGCCCAATCTGGCCGACTCGATCGCCTACCAGGCCGCGCGCGCGCTGATCTTCGAGGGCTGCGCCCAGCCCAGCGGCTACACCGAGCCGCTGCTGCACCGCTATCGCCAGCAGTTCAAGGCCCAGTCCGGCGGCTGATGG
>NZ_JBLQGP010000060.1:0-1369 GCF_047806685.1 Thauera sp. WH-1 | reverse complement strand
TGGACTAAACCGCTGGCGCGGTAGGGGGTGATCCACGCGCTGTGGAATTGAGGCCGGCGCATTCACAGGAAGCCCGCGTTGGAGAAGGATTGGGTGGCTGTTCGCAGCCCTTCATTCCTTTCCGACAGGAGCTTTGCCATGACTCCGCTTCGCCAGCGCATGCTCGAAGACATGGGCATTCGCAACTTCGCCGAGAACACCCAGCTTTCCTACCTCCAGCAGATCAGCGCCTACGCGCGCCACTTCGGTCGCTCGCCCGAAGCGCTCGGGCCCGAGGACGTGCGCACCTACCAGGTCCATCTGGTCGAAGTGCGCAAGCTCTCTGCCGCGAGTGTCGGCATCGCAACGTCGGCGCTGAGGTTTCTCTACAAGGTCACGCTCAAGCGCGACTGGGCACTGGAGGACATCCCGATGCCGAAGAAGCCGTTCCGGCTGCCGGTCATCCTGAGCCACGACGAGGTGACGCGCCTCCTCGAGGCCGTCGCCAGCCTGAAGCACCGCACCCTCCTCACCACCACTTACGCCGCCGGCTTGCGCGTGTCGGAGGCCACGCATCTGCGGGTCACCGACATCGACAGCGAGCGCATGGTGCTGCGCGTCGATCAAGGAAAGGGCCGCAAGGATCGCTACGTGATGCTCTCGCCGCGCCTGCTCGACACCTTGCGCGCGTACTGGCGAAGCGAGCGCCCGCGCCTGTGGCTGTTCCCAGGCGATAGGCCCGAGCAGCCGATCACCAAAGGGGCCGTCGAGGCCGCGTGCCAGAAGGCGCGTCGTGTCGCGGGCCTCACCAAGCCGGTCACCCCGCATTCGCTGCGCCACGCCTTCGCCACGCATCTGCTCGAAGCGGGTACCGACGTGCGCACCATCCAGTTGCTGCTCGGACACCGCAGCCTGGCGACCACCTCACGCTACCTGAAGGTCGCCACCAGCACGGTGTGTGCGACCCGAAGCCCGCTCGACTGGCTGCCCGCGCCGGTGGTGCCGAACCCGGTGACGCCGCCCGCGCACTTCTGAGTAAGCGTCTTGCGCCCAACCGGGCTCGAGTTGGCGGACATCTTCCGGCAGCTCGGGCCAGCCTATCGTCGCGATCACGTGGCGGCACTGAGTCGCGGGCAACGCCGCGTCATGAGTGCCATCGAGCGTTGCCGCACGGCGGCGCTCGGGGGGCACGTCGAGCAGTGCGACGCCTGCGGCCACCAGCGGATCGCGTTCAACAGCTGCCGCGACCGGCATTGTCCAAAGTGCCAGTCGCTCACGCGCGCGCAATGGCTCGAGGATCGGCGCGCAGAGCTCTTGCCAGTCGAGTATTTCCATGTCGTGTTCACCTTGCCGCAGGAGATCGCCGCCATCGCCTACCAGAACAAGGCGG
>NZ_JBLQGP010000059.1:0-1509 GCF_047806685.1 Thauera sp. WH-1 | reverse complement strand
GGCGGGTTTTCATGATGTGAAAAATAATCGGCATTTCAGAGCCGAAAGGGCCTTCTTTTACGCGAAATCGTCATGCTACGGTCGTTTCTTCTCACTGCAGACGCAATACGGCCATGCGCTTGAAGTTCCACGCGAGGCAGACCAGCGTCCATTCGTTGCGGACGTTGTCGACACCGCGCAGCAGGAACTGACGGAAACCCATCACGGACTTGATGATGCCGAACACCGGCTCGACCGTCTGTTTGCGCAGCGCGTAGGCGGCGCGACCGGCCTGGGTCTTGAGAGCGTGCTTCATTTGCTCGACGTGGGAGGCAGGCATCTCGAGTGGCGCGGGCTCTTCGAAGCGGCTGCGCCAATCCGGATGATGCGCATCGCGCCCCACGGCGATCAACGGTTCGACCCCGGCGTCGTGGCAGCACTGCACATTGCGTTCGCTGTAAAAGCCGGTGTCGGCCAGCAGCCGCTTGGGTTGATTGAGCCCATCGGGCAGCGCCTGGATGCGCTCGAGCATCGGCGCGACCTGCTCCTTGTCGTTACCTGCGGTGGTGACGTGGGGCGCCACCACCAGCATCGATTCGGTATCGACCACGGCTTGTGCGTTGTAGCACTGCTCGAAACCACCGCCGGCCACCTTCATGATGCGCGAATCTTCATCGGTCAGATTGATCTGATCCTCGGTCCGGGGACCCGCCTGTGGGGGCTCGGGTGGCTTGCCGCCGGGCCGCTTGCCCGTGCTCGCTTGCTTGGCCTGGCGCTTGGCCATCTTCGCCTCGTACTCGGCTTGCTCGCGCTCGAAACGTTCCCTCGCGCGGGCCTCGATCCTGGCCTTGGCCGCCGCGATGGCTGCCAGCCGGTCTTCTCGCCGCTTGATCTCCGCAGGCAAATCCACGCCCTCGGGCACATGGCCTTGGTCGGCGGCCTCGGCCAGCTTGAGCATCTCCTGCACTTCGGCTTTCAACTGCGCTTCGATCTTCTCGGCGTGCCCGTAAGAGAGCGCACTGTGCCGAGAGGCGTTGGCGTGCAGCTTGGTGCCGTCCAGGCTGACCGTGCCAAAGCGCGCGAGCTGGTTCTCGCGTGCCACCTGCAGCACTTGCACGAAGATGTCGGCGAACTGTTCGCCGAACCGACGCCGGAAACTCGCCAGGGTGTCGTGGTCCGGGTGCTGGTTGCAGGCGATGAACCGAAACGCCAGCGAATCGTAGGTCGCCCGTTCGATCCGGCGGCTTGAATGCGTCCCCGTCGCGTAGCCGTAGATCAGCAGCGACAGCAGCATCGCCGGGTGGTAGGCATCGCTGCCACGCCCCGCATACGCGCGCTCCAGCGCCGACAGATCCAGCGCCTCGACCACGTCGACCAAATAGCGCGCCAGATGCGTTTCGGGCAGCCATTCCTGTACCGAGGGCGGCAGCAGATAGTCCGTTTGGCGGTCGATCGGGCGGAAGCGGCTCATGCTCTCAGGATCCGGGGGTGATGCGGTATTTTACAGGGAGTAGTCCGACAGGCTGCTAG
>NZ_JBLQGP010000058.1:0-1843 GCF_047806685.1 Thauera sp. WH-1 | reverse complement strand
AATCGGGATAGGGGCGGTCAGCCTACCTGACCGTTCCCCTCCCACACCACCCGGCATGCGGGTCCGCACCGGGCGGTTCGAGTCGTTGAGGTTATGAGAGCCGAGGTACGCCGAGTCGGTCAAAGTAGGCGATCGGCAGCGCGCGATTCAGTCGCATGCGGCTGTTCCGCCACCAGCACCGACTGTTCGCCGCCACCTTGCGGGCGTCCTCGTCCGAGGCGCCCATCGCTTTCAACTCCCGGTAAATCGTCGTGCCCCGACGCCAATGCTTGAGCTGCACGGCACGCAGCCGGTGTCGGATCCACTCGTCGAGTTCGCGGAACACCTTGGGTGTCTGCGCAAGCTGGAAGTACGCCTTCCAACCCGGCATGTAGGCCCGCAGCCGTTCGGCAATCTCGGACAGGTTGCGCCCGCCCGAGCGACGTGTGAGTTGCCGGATGCGTTGCCTGAAGGTCGCCAGGGCCTTTCGGGCCACAGCACACTTGATCCGGTCACCCGCACTGCACCACAACTCGTAGCCCAGAAACTTGCGACCGGTCGCAGGCGCCACCGCCGTCTTGACCTCGTTGACCTTCAGATGGAGTCGTTCGTAGCGCTTGGTCAGGCCCGCCAGCACCCGTTCGCCCGCGCGGCGACTGCGTACATACACGTTGCAGTCGTCGGCGTAGCGCACGAAGCGGTGGCCCCGTCGCTCCAGTTCCCGATCCACCTCGTCGAGCAGCACATTGGCCAGCAGCGGCGACAGCGGTCCGCCTTGCGGCGTCCCCTCGTAGCGCGCCATGGCCACCCCGCCATCCATGATCCCGGCCACGAGGTAACGACGAATCAGCCGCAGCACGGCCTTATCGTCGATTCGCCTCGCCAGGCGTTCCATCAGGATGTCGTGATTGACCCGGTCGAAGAACTTCTCCAGATCCACATCGACCACCACCCGGTAGCCGTCCTGCACGTAGCGCTGTGCATCGAGCACCGCATCGTGCGCACGGCGTCCCGGACGAAAGCCGTAACTGTGCTCGGAGAACGTCGGATCAATCCTGGGCTGCAAGACTTGCAGCAGGGCTTGCTGGATCAGCCGATCCGTCACCGTCGGAATCCCCAGTTCGCGCACCCCGCCATCGAGCTTCGGGATCTGGACGCGGCGCACCGGCAGAGGCCGGTAGCTGCCATCGAGCAAGGATTCCCGAACCCGGGGCCAGTGCATTCTCAGGTACTCCGCCGTCTCGGCAATCGACAACCCATCCACCCCAGCACTGCCGCGATTGGATTTGACGCGTTTCCACGCCGCCTCCATGTTCGCTTTCGCGAGCACCTGCGCAAGCAGGCCGTCTCGCCCCGGGCTTCCGGTTTCATGCCGCGCCGTCCGTGCTTCATCACGCACTGCTTCGGGCTCGGCTTCACCTCGCCCTCCCGCATTGCGCCCCGGTTCCCCAGGCTTCTGATGCACTGCACGTCCGAGCGACACGGCCTTCGGCCCTCCTACTCGTTCGGCCCTTCGCCCCAACCAGCGGCTACTACGGCCTCTGCTGACTTCTCGCTCCGGCTCGGCGCCGTCGCCCTTTCAGGCACAAGGCGAGATCTCCCCAGGTAAGGACGCACTCCTTCGCTGCACAACCGCCGGATTTACACCGCTTCGCCTTGATCACGAGAGCTTCGCGGCTTCTTGCCCGCTCGCCCTGCTCGGCAGCGCCTCCTATCCAGTTCTTGTCCATCGGCTCGCAGCTTACGTTCCACGCTTCCTTCCCACGCTCGGTCACCCTCACGCAGTTGCGCTTCACTTCGTTCGCTGTGATCAACTTACGGCGGGACTTGCACCCGCAGGAGTGCGCCCATGCTGGGCGCACAA
>NZ_JBLQGP010000057.1:0-1847 GCF_047806685.1 Thauera sp. WH-1 | reverse complement strand
GGCGCCCCGCCCTCGTTATCAGACGTGGTAAACGTCGATGACGTGACGAATGTAGTCGGTCTTCAGGACCACCTTCTTGTCCTTGATGATCGGGCTCGCGCCCGACACGTCCAGGGTGTAGAAGCTGGTGCCGCAGAAGTGGTCGGTGTGGTTGTAGCGCACGCTCATGGTGTGCCAGTTGAAGCGCAGCTTGACCGTCTTGTCGTCCTGCTCGAGCACCTCGATGTTGGCGAGGTGGTGGTTCGTGCGGGTGTCGGGGATGGTCGCGCTCGAGCGCTCGGTGCGGATGCGGAACACGCGGTCTTCCAGGCCGGCGCGGCGGCCGTACCAGATCAGCGAGATCTCGGACTGCGGGTCTTCGGTGAGCTCGCCGTCGTCATCCCAGGCGGGCATCCAGAAGGTGCAGTTCTCGTCGTACATCGCCAGCCACTCGTCCCACTCGCGGTCGTCCAGGTGACGGGCTTCGCGGTACAGGAAGGCGCACAGGTCTTGGTAGGAAAGGCTCATTTTTGTTCGGTCTCCGCTCAGGCTTCGGCTTGGGCTTGTTCGGCCGCCAGGGCCTTCTTCATCTCTTCGAGCCAGTAGGTGTGCTGTGCCACGTACAGGCCCTCGTCTTCGGTCTTGATGCCCGACAGGATGGGCTTGAGGTTGATCTTGTCGGCTTCCTCGTCCGGGCCTTCGACCCAGTGCTCGGCACCGCGCGACATGTCGTTCCACTCGAAGTAGCCGGCGTTGAAGCCTTCCTGGCAGGCGCGGAACTCCTCGAGGTCGTCCGGCGTGGCCATGCCCGAGGCGTTGAAGAAGTCCTCGTACTGGCGGATGCGGCGCGCACGCGCCTCGGCCGACTCGCCCTTGGGCGCGATGCAGTAGATGGTGACTTCGGTGCGATTGACGTCGAGCGGGCGGAACACGCGGATCTGCGAGCTGAACTGGTCCATCAGGTACACGTTCGGGTACAGGCACAGGTTGCGCGAGTTGCCGATCATCCAGTCGGCCTTGGCTTCGCCGAACTCGGCGACCAGGCGCTCGCGCTGCTCCATCAGCGGACGGTCCTCGGGGTTGTCCCAGCGCGTCCACAGCAGCAGGTGGCCGTTCTCGAACGAGTACGAACCGCCGCCCTTGCGCGCCCAGCCGCCGGCGCTCATCGCCTTGATGTCGTCGCCCGCGTCGCGGCTCTTGCGCTGCGCCTGGGTGGCGGCGTAGTTCCAGTGCGTGGCGGTGACGTGGTAGCCGTCGGCGCCGTTCTCGGCCTGCAGCTTCCAGTTGCCCTCATACACGTAGGTCGAGGCGCCGCGCAGCACTTCCAGCCCTTCCGGCGACTGGTCGACGATCATGTCGATGATCTTGGTCGATTCGCCGAGGAATTCTTCCAGCGGGGCCACGTCGGCCTTCAGGCTGCCGAACAGGAAGCCGCGGTAGGACTCGAAGCGCGCGATCTTCTTCAGGTCGTGCGAGCCGTCGCAGTTGAAGCTGTCCGGGTAGCCCGTCTCGTTGGGATCCTTGATCTTGAGCAGCTTGCCCGAGTTGTTGAAGGTCCAGCCGTGGAACGGGCAGGTGTAGGTGGCCTTGTTGCCGTGCTTGAAGCGCGCCAGCACCGCACCGCGGTGCGCACAGGCGTTGATGAAGCAGTTGAGCTGGTTGTCCTTGTTGCGCGTGATGAAGACCGGCTGACGGCCGATCTTGGTCGTGTAGTAGTCGTTGATCTTCGGCAGCTGGCTCTCGTGCGCGAGATAGACCCAGTTGCCTTCGAAGATGTGCTTCATCTCCAGATCGAACAGCTCGCGGCTGGTGAACATTTCGCGCTTGCAGCGGAACAGGCCTTTCGCCTTGTCCTTCTGGATCAGGGT
>NZ_JBLQGP010000056.1:0-2850 GCF_047806685.1 Thauera sp. WH-1 | reverse complement strand
CGCTCGCGACATCCTGCAGAAGGTCATCCGCGCAAACAGCCGCTTAAGTTCCAAACAAAATGCAGCACTACACTAGTGCGTGAGGGACTGCATCAGCTGTCCGGGTGTGCAGGTGACAGCCTGTGGAAACCGGGGTTCGGCGTGGGCGATGTCAGAGATGTTGTGGGTAACGATGGTGCACGGCCAAGCGGCGACCGCAATTTCGAGCACGAAGTTGTCGCCTTCGTCGCGGAGATTCGGTCTCCACAGGTAGCGCACATCGATTTCGGTTGCGACGGCGACAAGGTGCGCGAGAACAAGCTCGATCTCGTCGAAGCTCAACTGCGTTGCAGCGAGGATCTCGGGGCGGCTCAGCACATCGCGATACTCGAGTACGAGTTTTTGATGAACAACAACGGGTAGTTCGCCCTGTAGCGCCCTGCGCAGCAACGCATTGCTTGCGCCATGACGAGACCGAAGGGCTGCGACGATTACGTTGGTGTCGAGCAGGTAGCGCATGGAGGGAATGATATCAATATTGATGTCATTGCAGGTGGCCTTCCATGACTTCGAGCGGGAGCGTGCGTCGGCGGCCGGGGGTGTTTCGTGTGCTGATCCCCAGCGCCCGGCGCCCTCGTGCGCCTGAAACGTCACGACCGACGGCGGTAAGGCGCGGCGGTCGTGATGTGAAGGTGGGGGTCAAAGCCCACCGCTCGATGCTCCGGTTGCCATTGACGGAAACCGGGCAGAGGCTGGTCAGGCTGCGGCAGGTTCGCGCAGCGGGTAGGGCTGAATCAGCACGTCCGCCGGTAGGCCGAGGCCGGACGACAGGCGGCGGATCATGCCGATGGACAAGGGGCGCGTGCGGTTCATGATGTCGGCCACCCGGCCGCGCGGGCCGATGTACGGCTCCAGGTCTTTCCGGGTCAGCCCTCGCGAGTCCATGACGTACTCGAGGAAGTCGATCGGATCGGGCGCTTCGATCGGAAAGCGTGCAGTTTCATAGGCCTCGACGAGCATGACGAGCACTTCCAGGCGGTCCGCCTCTGCGCTGCCCTCGGGCGCGTCCCACAAGCGCTCGACCTCGGCCAGTGCGTCGGCATGCTCGGCATCGGTGCGGATAGGCTTCAGTTCCATGGCAGGCATTCTCCTAGATGGTCTCAGCGTCGATCTTGTCGTACTCGGCATGGATACCAACGAACCGGATGAACATCGTGGTTGACGTGTATCTCACTGCCACCACGAGACGGTAGTCATTGCCTTTGATGTTGAAGACCACCCGGTTGTTCGGCAGAAAGCTGGCATTTCGGTGTGCGGTCTTGATGTCTGCCGGCGTACGCCAAGTGGCGCGGTTCGCCTCTGCATACCAGCCACGCAAGGGCGTTTCGGCACGTGGGTGCCTTTCCCAGAAAGCGCGCAAGGTTCGAAGTGCGATGATGTGCATGACGAAAGCTAGCATGCTACCGTTTTGGTAGCAAGTATTCGCACTGTGTTGTTGCGCGCGGAGGGGCGCGGAGAGGGGCGGAGGGTCAGGTCTTTCATTTGCTCATCGCCTGCCTTGACGCCTTTGTCGCGCTTAAGCTGGTGGCGCATGATCGCGCTGCCTTGATCTTGGTCAGGGCTGCTTACCCGATCGGGCTGCAACCATCTTCAAAGAGTGGATCACCGATGCATTGGATTCTCTGTTCCAGGGCTACCGACCTTGAGAGGGCGAGCAACCGGCCGCCTGTCTCCTGCTGCGGCGCTGGCGGCTTCGGGCCTGAGACACGCCACGACCGCCCGCGGTGTCGTGCGGCGGTTGTAGGTGGGTCGGGCCTTGCCAGGGGATCGGGCTACGCCGAACACGCCACGCCGGCCTCGAAGTACACATCCGCGATCGGCATCTGCAGTTCCACACTCGCGAATTCGACCGCGTCACCGGGTTCGAAGGTGATGATGTCCCAGCCGATGTCGCCGCGGCGGCGGTAGAACTCAACCTTTCATTCGTCCTGGCTGACCATCGCGTACTCCTTGAGACTGGGGAGCGTGCGGTAGGCGCGAAGCTTTTCGCGGCGGTCGATGCCCTCGGTGGAGGGCGAGAGCACTTCGATGATGAGCGCCCGGCTGTCGACCAGTTGTGTCTCGGCGTCGAGCTCGAGCAGCCGGGATTCGCAGGTCACCATCACGTCGGGGTAGAAGTAGCTGCGCTCCTTCTTCAGGTACAGCTTCACGCCTTCCATGAGGGCGCGGCAGGGCGTGCCGCGCAGGTGGGTGCGCAGGGCGGTGTAGAGGTTGCCTGCGATGATGTTGTGGCGGACGCTCGCCCCGGTCATGGCGAAGATTTCGCCGGCGACGTATTCGTAGCGAACGGGGGAGCGGGCCTCGAGCGCCAGGTATTCGCTTTCGTCCAGCGGTTTGTAGGCTTGTGTCCGCATCGTCTCTTTCTCATATCTTCCGGGTGGCTCAGCGCGGGCCCCGGTCTTGCGCTACACGGTCGGGGGCGGCTCAGTCCGCGTTGCGGAACACGCGCTGCCAGGGGATGGTGACGTCGAGGCTCTGCAACTCCAGCGCTTGTTCGGGGGCGATATCCTGCAACTCCCAGCGCTCGCCCTGGCGTCGGTAGTGCTCGATGCGGCGCAGGTCGGGGTCGATGAGGACGAAGTCCTGCAGCGACGCGAGGCGGCGGTAGGCAGCGAACTCCTCGCCGCGGTCGTAGGCGGCGGTGGCCGGCGAGAGCACCTCGACGATCAGCGTCGG
This sequence comes from Thauera sp. WH-1, assembly GCF_047806685.1. Classification (NCBI taxonomy): domain Bacteria; kingdom Pseudomonadati; phylum Pseudomonadota; class Betaproteobacteria; order Rhodocyclales; family Zoogloeaceae; genus Thauera; species Thauera sp. WH-1. The sequence goes on along the minus strand of NZ_JBLQGP010000056.1, from coordinate 135 downwards.
TGCGCGCATGAACTGGTCGGCGCGGTGGTCCGCGGGGTCGCAGGTGACGAGGACGTCGGGCAGGGCCATCGCACTCGAAAGTCATAACGGATGAATCCCCAGCATTTTCATACGGATATCGTCATCCCAAGCCGC
>NZ_JBLQGP010000055.1:0-2924 GCF_047806685.1 Thauera sp. WH-1 | reverse complement strand
CACCTGACCTGGGACGACACCCCCTTCGCGCGCGGCGCCGGCACCTTCTTCGAGATCGCCGGCTGCTATCGCCGCTATCACTGCCCGCAGTCGCGCACGGTCTACCTCGGCACCCCGCCGCAGCACTTCATCGAGGCCGAGAAGGCCGTCGTCGAAGGCATCCAGGCCGGCCTCGACGCCGCCCGGCCCGGCAACACCTGCTCCCACATCGCCAACGCCTTTTTCGGCGTGCTCAAGCGCTACGGCATCGAAAAGAGCAGCCGCTGCGGCTACCCCATCGGCGCCAGCTACCCGCCCGACTGGGGCGAGCGGACCATGAGCCTGCGCCCCACCGACGACACCGTGCTGCAGCCCGGCATGACCTTCCACTTCATGCCCGGCCTGTGGCAGGACGACTGGGGCCTCGAGATCACCGAGAGCATCCTCATCACCGACACCGGCGTCGAGACCTTCTGCAACACGCCCAGAAAACTGTTCGTCAAGGATTGAGCACCATGAGACCGTCTCCCATCAGCCCGACCATCGATCTCGATGCCGAAGGCGTGCAGCACGGCTTCCTGAAGCTGCCCTACTCGCGCGACGACGCGGCCTGGGGCGCGGTGATGATCCCGATCACCATGATCCGCAACGGCCAGGGTCCGACCGCCTTGCTGACCGGCGCCAACCATGGCGACGAGTACGAGGGCGCGATCGCCCTCGCCAAGCTCGCCAACACGCTGCGTGCCGAAGAGGTGAGCGGCTGCGTGATCATCGTGCCGTTCATGAACTACCCGGCCTTTCGCGCCGGCACGCGGACCTCGCCGATCGATCGCGGCAACCTGAACCGGACCTTTCCGGGCAAGCCCGACGGCACGGTCACCGAGAAGATCGCCGACTACGTGCAGCGCCACCTGTTGCCGCGCGCCGACTTCGTGCTCGACATCCATTCGGGCGGGCGGACGCTCGACTTCCTGCCCTTTGCCGCGATCCACGTGCTCGACGACAAGGCGCAGCAGGCGCGCTGCAGCGCGGCGATGCAGGCCTTCAACGCCCCGTACTCGATGACCCTGCTCGAACTCGACGCGGTCGGCATGTTCGACACCGCCGCCGAGGCCGCCGGCAAGGTCTTCGTGTCCACCGAGCTGGGCGGCGGCGGCAGCGCCACCGCACGCAGCGTCGCCGTGGCCGACCGTGGCGTGCGCCAGTTCCTGATCCACTGCGGCATCTGCCGCGGCGAGCTGGAGCAGCGCCCCACGGTCCGCCTCGACATGCCCGATGGCGACTGCTACGTGACCAGTCTGCACGACGGCCTGCTCGAGATGTGCCGCGATCTCGGCGACACGGTGAAGAAGGGCGAGTTGATCGCCCGTGTGCACGATGTCCGCCGCACCGGCACGGCGCCGGTGGACTACCACGCCCGGCGCGACGGTCTGCTGGCTGCGCGCCACTTTCCCGGCCTGATCGGCTGCGGCGACACCCTTGCCGTCGTGGCCGAGATCGTCGACTGAGGCCGGCCCCGCCCCACCCCCCCATGGACACACTGCCGCACACGCGGCCCGGGAAGTCATTCCCAACTTGAGAGGAGTAACAGCAATGAGCGATTTCAACACTTCGAGCACCGCCGCCGTCTGGGCCGGCGAGGAGAACCTGTTCGCCGAGGGCGCGATCTGCCTGCCCGTCTTCAACTCGGTGACCTTCGGCTACGACGACATGGGCGAATGGTTCGACGTCGCCCTCGGCCGCAAGAAGGGTCACATCTACTCGCGCAACACCAACCCCACGGTGCGCCCGCTGGAAGAAAAGATCCGCATCATGGACGGCGGCGAGGAGGCGACCAGCTTCTCGACCGGCATGGCGGCAATCAGCAACACCCTGTTCACCCTGCTCGCCCCGGGTGAGCGGGTGGTCGCGGTGAAGGACACCTACGGCGGCTCGAACAAGATCTTCATCGAGTTCCTGCCGCGCATGCAGGTCGACGTCTGCCTGTGCGACACCTCCGACTTCGACGCCATCGAGCGCGAGGTCGCCAAGGGCTGCAAGGTGCTCTACCTGGAGACGCCGACCAACCCGACCCTGAAGATCGTCGACATCGAGCGCCTGGCCAAGGCCGCTCACGCCGTTGGCGCCGTCGTCGTCGTCGACAACACCTTCGCCACCCCGATCAACCAGCGCCCGCTGACCCTGGGCGCCGACGTCGTCGTCTATAGCGCCACCAAGTACCTCAACGGTCACTCCGACGTCATGGGCGGGCTCGCCGTCGGGCGCAAGGACCTGATCGACCGCATCTTCCACTATCGCGAGATCACCGGTGCCACGCTGCACCCGCACTCGGCCTACATGATCCTGCGTGGCATGAAGACCCTCGAGCTGCGCATCAAGCGTCACAACGAGAACGGCATGCGCGTGGCCACCTGGCTGTCGCAGCACCCGAAGGTCGACAAGGTCTTCTACCCCGGCCTCGAGACGCACCCCAACCACGACATCGCCCGGAAGCAGATGACCGGCTTCGGCGGCATGCTGAGCTTCTCGCTCAAGGGCGGCTTCGACAAGGTCGTGACCGTGCTCGAGAACCTGAAGTACGCCCACAAGGCCGCCAGTCTGGGCTCGGTCGGCACCCTCGTCGGCCCGCCGCGCACCACCAGCCACGTCGAGCTCTCCGAGCAGGAGCGGGCCAATGCCGGCATTCCCGAGAGCCTCATCCGCTACTCGGCCGGCATCGAGGACGGCGACGACCTGATCGCCGACCTCGAGCAGGCGCTGGCCAAGGCCTGACCCGCCTCGCTGTCAAACCTCAACACATCGCAGCGCCCTTCGGGGCGCTGCGCGCTCCAGGAGCCCCCTATGAATCTGATCGAAGTAAAGGTGCCCGACATCGGCGATTTCGATTCGGTGCCGGTGATCGAGCTGTTCGTCAAGGTCGGCGACAGCATCCAGGTGGACGATGC
>NZ_JBLQGP010000054.1:0-3402 GCF_047806685.1 Thauera sp. WH-1 | reverse complement strand
TGTTGCCGGCTGCCCGAATCCGCACAAATCTGGCGTCGTTAATCGGCGGCGTCGAGCGGGCGCCGTCGGAGCCGTAAACGGGACGAGGGCCGCGCGAATCGGCCCTCGTTCTCGCGGGGCAGCGCGGGTCGATCAGAACGACGGATCGTCGAACGGCAGCTCGGCCTGGGTGAGGTGATCCTGGCGGTAGTGCTCGAGCAGCACGAGTTGGTAATGCGCCCAGATGCGCTCGCGCAGATCGTCGAGCAGCTCGATCACGGCCCGGGCCTGTTCGGGCGTCCATGCGGCGTCGATGAGCAGTTCGAGCCCGCGCTGCAGCCCGGACGGCGGGTGGTAGGTCTTCATTCGGAGCTCCGTGCGGATTTGCGTTTGCGGGCGTTGGTGGCGGCGCGCTCCTGGGCTTCCTTGTGGCGCCAGGACTGGCCCTTGAGGGCGATGATCTCGGCGTGATGGACCAGGCGGTCGATGAGCGCGACCACGCAGGCGGCGTTGGGGAACACCTCGGACCACTCGGCGAAGGACTTGTTGGTGGTGATGAGGGTGCTCTTTTTCTCGTGACGGCGGCTGATGAGCTCGAAGAGCAGATCGGCGTGGCGGTTCGAGTAGGAGAGATAGCCGACCTCGTCGATCACCAGCAGCGTGGGGCTGGCGTAGTGGCGCAGGCGGCGGCGCAGCGCGGAGTCGGAGTCGAGCGCGGCCAACTCGCCCAGGAGCTGACCGGCGGTGGTGAAGAGCACGGTCTGTCCGCGCAGCACCGCCTGGTGGGCGATGTTCTGCGCGATCGTGGTCTTCCCGAGCCCCGAGGGGCCGACCAGGATGGCGTTGGTGGCGGTCTCGAGGAAGGCGAGCGTCATCAGCTCGGCGACGGCGGCCTGGTCGCCCTGCTCGGGCCAGCGCCAGTCGAAGTCGGCCAGCGGCTTGAAGCGGCCGATGTGCGCGCAGCGCAGCCGGCGCTCGAGCGAGCGCCGGGCGCGCTCGCGCTCCTCCCACTCGATGAGCGGGACGATCCACGGCGCCTGGGCGCATTCGGCCCAGTGGCTCACCACCCCATGCAGTTGCAGCGCGCGGGCGCGCTCGCGCAGCGGTTCAGGCGTCGCCATGGTCGTCCTCCAGCAGGCGGTCGTAGCCCGCCAAGGGATGGGCGCGCACGGTGACGTCGCGCGTCTTCAGGTGCGCGGGCAGCGGCACGCCCAGCGGCGGGGGCGCCTCGCGCCGGCGCTCGAGCGCCAGGCGCACCGCGTTGGGGTGCGGCACGCCGCGCGCGAGCGCCTCGTCGACGGCGGCGGTGAGTTCGCTCGCACCGTAGCGATCGAGCAGGTCGGTGAGCGCGCGCGTGGTGCGCCCGAGCGGCTCGCCGCGCTCGGCGGCCTGGGCGAGCAGCGCCTGGCAGGCCGGCACGGCCGCCGTCAGGCGGTCGGTGGCGCGGTGCGCGCCGGCCGCGCGCTTGTGCGCGACGAGCGCCTCGAGGTGCGCGGCACATTCGATCTGCTGGTGGCGATCGTAGCTGCGCGCGTGGGTGGCGATGACGTCCTCGCCGTCGAGGATGCGCACCCGCGCCGGGTCGGCGCACACGGTGAGGGGGCGCCGCACATGGGTGTGGGGGATCGAGTAGTCGTTCAGGTCGAAGCGCACATATGGGGTCTTGCCTGCCGACACCGCGCGCAGCTCGTCGGTCGGAAACGGCGCCTCGGGCAGCGCGAGCAGGCGCTCGCGCTCGGCCGCGAAGGCCTCGGCCACCGTCATCGCGCCGTCCTCGGGGCAGCGCCGCGCGCCGGCAGCGCCCTCGCACCAGGCCTGAGCCTGCGCGTTCAGCTCGTCCAGGTCGGCGAAGGCGCGCCCGGCGAAGAAGGCCTCGCGCACGTAGCGGATCGCGCGCTCGACGCGCCCCTTCTCGTTACCGCGCGCCACCGCCACCGGGCGCGGCTCGAAGCGGTAATGGCCGGCGAGCGCGAGCAAGCTCGGATGGAAGCGGATCGCGTTGCCGCAGCGCTCGAGCACCGCGCTCTTCAGATTGTCGTACAGGGCGATGCGCGGCACCGCGCCCCAGCACGCGAAGGCGCCCACGTGACCGCGCAGGAAGTTCTCCATGCGCGCATCGAGGAAGAAGCGCAGATAGATCTGGCGCGACCACGACAGCACCATCACGAAGGCCATCAGCGGCCGGCGCGCGCGCCCGATCGTCAGGTGCCCGAAGTGCCCCCAGTCGACCTGGGCCTGCTCGCCGGGCAGGGTGCGTAGCCGCAGATAGGCCTCGGCGCTCGGGCGCGGGCGGTGGCGGGCGATCAGGTGGCGGAAGTGATCGGGGCGCCCCGGGTAACCGCGCGCGCGCACCATGTCGTAGAGCCGCGCGGCGGTGAGGCGCGGAAACTGCGCGAGCGTCTCGTGCAGGAAGGGCAGATAGGGGTCGATCGCCGAAGCGCGCTGCACCGCGCCGTGCCGAGGCAGGCCGGCCTGGGTGAGCACGCGCGCGACGGTGTCGCGGTGCAGCCCGAGCTGCGCGGCGATGGTGCCGATGCGCCAGCGCTCGGCGTGGTAGTAGCGCAGGATCTGCGCCTCGTGTTCAGGGGACAGGGCCATGGTGGGGCGGACTCCGTTCGGATCGGGGGCAAGGGCGCCGAACCGACGAGTGCAGGAAGTCCTGACGCACGAACGGGGACAGTGCGCGGTGGCACAGGTGGCACTGCCCGCTCGCGGACGGTACGGACTCGGGCACGGATTCGGGCACGGTCGGCGCGGTCCTTACTTCAACAGGCGCAGCCGGCGGTGGAGAACCCTGATGCGTCACTTCCTGGCGTCGCGCGCGGTAGCGGCGCTGGCGTTGGGCGTGCGTCAGGCGCCCCGGGAAGCTCGCCTGGTAGCGCGCGCCGGCTGCCCGCAGCGAGGCCGCGCGGGCGCGCTGAGCGCAACCGGCGGCGCAGTAGCGCTGCCCCCGGTCACAGTGGCTGCAGATCAGCACCGCCGCGCGGCATGCGGCACAGAGATAGCGTCGTCCGGTCGACTCCATGGGCCTTGGGGCCCGTGGGAGACTCGACGCCAGCGCCCACTTCGTGAAAGACTACGGGCGCAACGACCGCGCAGGCTTGCGCGGGTGTGGGGCGCGACACTGGGGATGACTTGGCGGTTTGAGCCGGTGTCGCGCCTGCGTTGCCACAGGCCGATCCCGATTGTGCGCGCATCGGCCACCCGGGCGCCCAACGCCCTCCCTCCCGATTGCACGAACATCCCGGCCGCCCGCCTCCGGCGCGCCGTGGTGAGGGGCGTTTCCAGTCGCCCTACGGGCGCCTTCCAACGCCCCTCACCACCGGCCCCCAACGCTTTGATCTCGGCACACGACACGACGGTGACGGCGTGCTTCGAGGGGCGTTGACGCCGGATTTGTGCGGGAATGAACCGCCGTTAACA
>NZ_JBLQGP010000053.1:0-3900 GCF_047806685.1 Thauera sp. WH-1 | reverse complement strand
CTTCAGGGCGTGCTCCACGACTTCGTCATGCTCTTCGAGTCCCACTACCTCGGCCAGATCGAGCGCTATTACCGGGATCGATCGCGCGAGCACCTCGTCGCACCCGACTTCGTCCAGCCCGACCTGTTCCGCTCGGCCTACCCGGACGATCCACCGTTCTGAACCGTCCTCAAGCACAAACGCCGCCCCCTCAGCATCACCGGGCGGCGTTTCAATTCGGCGGCGGGCCTCTGCAGGCCATCGCGCTACGTGATCATCGGAGCATCAAATCGGGTGACCACACTCACCTCCCCTCCTTCGGGATGAAAGTGCCCGATCGAGCGCCCAGCGTGCGCGGTCGATCGGGCGCATGAGTGCTAGTTAGTCATTCGCAGGCTTGGATCTCCTCGATTGCCTTCGGCCGCTTCGCGCTCCGGCCATGCGGATGATGGCCGGCTTGGCAGTGCGCGTTTCAAGGCCTTCGTTTGCCTGCCGCAGGCACTCCTCCTCGTTGAGTGGAGGAAGGGAGGTGTCTGCATTCCTGAGCGCGTCCCTCAGGACATCCGAGAGCACAGACGTGAAACCCACGACTTGGCCTCGAAGAGTGTTGAGTCGGCTTTCGGGGTCGAGGTCGGGTTTGATGCCTACCATGTCGAAGACATGGTGCATCCAGCCCATCGTGATCCATCCGAGCCAGGCGCCTGGGGTGGCTGCATCAGGCTGCTGGCGAAGCGTTTCGAGAAAGATCCTGGCGAGCGCATCGCCGGTGAGATTGCCGCCGACGTAGCCGCCCGTGGTGGGTACATCCCAGAACCGGATTTCGCCGTGCTGCCGGCCGATAAAGGGGAGGCGGTGAAGCGGCTCTTGGGCTTCATGATGAAAACGAAGCTGGGGACGAGCAGGGCTTGCTGCAGAGGGTGCAGAGGCGGAGGTAACCATGACTAGAACTCCTTGTGGCGGTTAAATCCGCTACCCACTTTCCACGGTGGGAGGCGGACCGGTACGAGGGTGGAAACCGGACACAAGGACCCGGCCCAGCCGAAGCTGGCCTCGCACGGCCCGCCATTGGCTGCTCAGGTCATGCGACGAGAAAAACCCTCCCGAGAGGGCTTTTCTGCCTTGTGTCAAAGCGGGTTTCCACGCCCGGCCATCCTTGTTTGAGATGGCTTGCGGATCATGCATTCGGCGGAAAGGTAGGTCAACTTGTCCTGGATTGAGTGGCTGGGCATACACTCTGCTCCGGCACGTTGCAGTTCTGGGACCCAAAGAAACTGTTCGGAGAGGGCCCAAGGAAGTTCCCCGACCGAGGGCAGCGTCTCGGACGGACAAGCGAGGGGGAATCCGAGGTAAGTACCTCTGGAGGATGGTTACTGCAGGCAGAAAAGTCGCCTGCGATCTGTGGGGGCAACTTTGGGGGCAACTGGGAAAGGCCGTCCGCCAAAACTCGATATGTTTTGTAGTGTTTTTGCAACACTTCGGTAGACCTTCGGTCCACCAATACCCTCAAAGCCCGGACTTGCTCCGGGCTTTGTCTTATCTGCCCGTAACGCCAGCGCTGGCGCGGGTTCCGGCGATTCGTGCGAAAGGTACGGTCGCGCCACAAAGACCGTATTCGTCATAAATTGCACAAAAATGAGGCAGAGAGGGCTCTCTACTCTCTGCTTGTGCGAAAGGCGGTTTCGCACGCGTTCTATACAAATCAATGGCTTACGAAGGCATGTTTGAAACGTGCTGTGGTTGACCAAGTCCAGCCACTGGTCGCGCCGTGTCCCGATGCGGCGATCGCGATGCATCCGGTGTCGCGGGCGGTGGGGAACGTGAGGAATGATGAGCCGGGGTTGATTGAGCCGGTTGGGGTGGGGTGAGCGGGAGCGGACGGTCAGCGGGACTGATCGGTCGCCTCAATATATCAAGAGCAGCGGGGCTGCACTTCGGAGGTCGGCAGACGAGCCTCGCCGGCGAGCATGTCTGGGCACTCGCCTACCCCGTTTCAACGGTCGGTCTGAACGAAGGGATTGTTCGGCCCCACATCCGCGCTCGGGGAGAGGAGGACGAGCGATACGAGCGGATGCGTCTTCCGTTGGAATGTCTGCGCTGAATCGCTCTTGATTCCATCGGCGCATTTTGAGGCGCTCGTCATTTCAAGTCACCCGCTTTGCCCGCGGTATCTGACGGGCCTACATGTGTCCGGTCGATGTGATGCATAGACAAACGACCTGCGGGCAACTATAGATGAAGGATGTTAGGAGTGGTTTGTCGGGTTTCGAGTAGATGTCCGCGTGGTTGAAAGTTTCATCTGGCTCGCAGTTATCGTTTGACGGTTCCGGGCGACTGGCGATCCACTATTCCGGAGTGGAATCATGGAAGAAAAGGAACTAGTTGACTGGGTGATATCGAAGGATGCCAGAGAAACACTGCTGATAGCATCTATTATTGGGTCCGTCGTTTTTCTGCTTTATGGCGTGTTTAATGGCAAGCCGCCGTTTCTCAAAGAGGCGCAGCTGGATGAAAAGGGAAGGCGTATCTCTCTATGGTTAGGAGGGGGGTTTGTGGGAATATTCCTTCTCACTTTGACAATACCTATGGGCTACGATTTCGCGTATTCTGATAGGCTCGCGTTATATATTGGGGATCGTCTCGTATCCGAAAGAAATGTTTCGTTCTTGGCCTTGGATGAAAATGCGAATAGGTTGGAAGGTGCAGTCACGGTCAAGAGGATTGGCCGCGAAGGTAGCAAGCCGATCTTTAGTTTGCCCATTGCTGACCATAGTCTTTCCGTGCATACCAGTCCTCTAAAATTCGTCGGTAGTCGTGGAGGCAAAGAAATCGAAATAGCAAAAGGAGGTGGGGATAGGATTTGGGTTTCGGACGACGCAGGAAAAGTATTGGGCCCAATAAAGATTAGAGATGCGCAAGGAAGAGAAATAGGAAATATTCCAACCAATAATTGGGGTGCAATTATTATCCCGGATAACGCGCGAGTTGAATTTTACAATGCGGCTCTGTTGTATAGGGATCAACAAGGATCCATACAAAGAAAATGGATAGGATCCAGGCTTGATTTTAATAATTTTGAGTACGGAGGCTATGAGGAACTTCTTCGTGAATGGCAGGAGCCTAGGGCGATACAGGTTCTTATGATTTCGGACGGCTTTCAAGGGCGTCCTATGAGTTCGTCGATCAGTTATGACCCCACGACTTTGGTTGCCGCCAGCAATTTCTTTCCGATTGGAACTGAGTTACTGATAGGGAATCCGTTGGTACAGAGCACGCCAATATCTGTAACAGTTCAGGACTCAACGCGATTAGGCAGGCTGGTGTTGTCGTCCGCAGCTTTTGAAGCTTTGCAGTTTGAACATTCCGGAAATCCGGTCGCGGATGTCCAGATTGTTGACTATCACTTTAAACGTGCGAAGAACGTGTTGAGTCAGACTCCTGTTATCGGGTCAGGGAGCAGTTCTAGAGTTCGGTAGACACATCGGATTACTTCTTGCTCAGGAAGATGCTGTGAAAACCGTCCGCATTACCCTTGCTTACCCACAAGCCCCAATTCCCAGTTCGATGCCGGTCGCCCCAGCACCACCATATTCAAGGGCTCGGATTTTCTCCGGGCCCTTTCCTTTTGGTACGTCCCCCGCGTGGCGCGGGGTTCCGGCTCGCTGGCTTTTTACGCGCACGCGGCCTCGCTCACGCTCGGTGATCGGTGGAACAGCAATGCCCAGTGTGCTCAGTACGAATTTCAGCAATACGGATAGCGCGGTCGTGAGAGGCGTCAAGAAGCCCGCCTGTGGGACAATCCATGCCGTCATCCTCAACAACAAGCACACCCGATGGCGCAAATATGCCCGGCTCTGGATACCCTCCGGCACGATGCCGGCCTGTACCGCGAGCTTGATGTTCTGGACCGTCTGCAGCAGTCGC
>NZ_JBLQGP010000052.1:0-5303 GCF_047806685.1 Thauera sp. WH-1 | reverse complement strand
GCGCTCGCGACATCCTGCAGAAGGTCATCCGCGCAAACAGCCGCTTAAGTTCCAAACAAAATGCAGCACTACACTAGGTCAATCGCGTCAGGGGCGCCAATTGACTCGGAAGATCTCCCTCATCCAGTGTGTCTATCGGGCACGCAGGCCGAAAGCCGCTGGGACACGTGCCCCAGCGGCCTCACACCGGGCAGCTCGCTGTCCAGGATGGCCGCGCGCAGCACGTCGATCGCGCCGCTGCGCGGATAGGTCACCCGCCAGGCCAGCGCCACCCGACGCAAGGGCTCGGGCTCGCTGAACGGGCGCACCGTCACCAGCGGATTCTGCTCCGACATCTCGTCGGCGGCCGAGCTCGGCAGCACGGTGACGCCCAGCCCGGTGGCGACCATGTGGCGGATGGTCTCGAGCGAGCTGCCCTCCAGGGTACGCTGCAGGCCGCCGATGTTGCGGCAGCTCGGGCACACCTCCAGCACCTGCTCGCGGAAGCAGTTGCCGGCGCCAAGCAGCAACAACTGGTCGTCGGCCAGATGTTCGGCGGCGATCGCCTTTTCGCGGGTCCACGCGTGATCCGAGGGCATCAACACCCGGAACGGTTCGTCATACACCGGCTGGGCGACGATGCCCGCTTCCTCGAAGGGCAGGCTGATGATGATGACGTCGAGCTCACCGCGCTTGAGCGCCTCGGCCAGGCGCGCGGTGAAGTTCTCCTGGATGATCAGCGGCATCCTGGGCGCAAGCTGGTGCACACGCGGAATCAGCCGCGGCAGCAGATAGGGCCCGATGGTGTAGATCACGCCCAGGCGCAAGGGGCCGGCGAGCGGGTCCTTGCCGGCGGCGGCGATCTCCTGGATCTGGCTCGCCTCCATCAGCACCTTCTCGGCCTGGGCGACGATGCGGCGGCCGGTCTCGGTGATCTTGACCTCGGAGGCGCTGCGCTCGAAAAGCTGGATGCCGAGTTCTTCCTCGACCTTCTTCACCGCCACCGACAAGGTCGGCTGCGACACATGGCACTTCTCTGCAGCACGGCCGAAATGACGCTCGTGTGCGAGCGCGACGAGGTAGCGGAGATCGGTGAGGGTCATGATGTCGACGCGCCGCGCGGGCTATCCATCTGAAATGGGCAACACGGCGATGTTACCGCGTCCGCCGAGGTCCTGCTCGCGCGGTGTGGCCGCGCACCGCCGCGGGGGGCTTGAAGTCGCCGCCATCGCCCCGATGTGAAAACGCAAGTCTCGGCGGGAACAGGACACGGATTCGGACGTCCACGCAGTCGTGTCGCTCAAACCCGCTCATTCCTCTTCCACGACCCGCGCGTGAATACCGATATGAAAAAGCTCCTTGCCTTCAGTGCATTTGCCGTCGCCCTCTCCGCCGCGCTTCCGCAAGCGCCTTTCGTGTCTCCGGCGCTCGCCCAGGCGGCCGCCACCGCGCCGACGATCGTGTTGCCCAACCGTTACGGATTGCCCGACTTCGGCGATCTGGTCGAGCAGGTCGGCCCGGCGGTCGTCAACATCAGCGTGGTGCAGCGTCAGGCGCAGGGGACGACGGGCGAGAACCCCTTCGCCAACGACCCGTTCTACGACTTCCTGCGCCGCTTCGGCGTGCCGATGCCGGGCTTTCCCGGCCAGCCGGGCATGGGTCCGCGCATGCGCCAGGGCATCGGCTCGGGCTTCATCGTCAGCCAGGACGGCTACGTGCTGACCAACGCCCACGTGGTGGCCGGCGAGAGCGCCGACGCGGCCTTGTCCGAGGTCACCGTGCGGCTGATCGACAAGCGCGAGTTCAAGGCCACCGTGGTCGGCATCGACCGCCGCACCGACGTCGCCCTGCTCAAGATCGACGCCCAGAACCTGCCCACGCTGAAGATGGGCAATCCCGACGACGCCCGCGTCGGCGAATGGGTGGTGGCGATGGGCTCGCCTTTCGGCTTCGACAACACCGTCACCGCGGGCATCATCTCGGCCAAGGCACGCCGCCTGCCGGACGAGACCTACGTGCCCTTCATCCAGACCGACGTCGCCATCAACCCGGGCAACTCGGGCGGGCCGCTGTTCAACCTCGCCGGCGAGGTGATCGGCATCAACTCGCAGATCTACTCGCGCTCGGGCGGCTTCATGGGCATCTCGTTCGCGATCCCGATCGACGTGGCGCTGAACGTCAAGGACCAGCTCGTCGCCCATGGCCGCGTGCAGCGCGGCCGGCTGGGCATCGCCATCCAGGGCGTGGACAAGGATCTGGCGCAGTCCTTCGGCCTGCCCGAGGCCCACGGCGCGCTGGTGGCGAGCGTGGACCCGGGCAGCGCGGCGGAGAAGGCCGGCCTGCAGCCGGGTGACGTGGTGCTCAGCGTCGATGGCCGCCGCATCGGCGACTCGGCCGAACTGCCGCGGGTAATCGGCGAGAAGCGGCCCGGCACCCAGGTGCGCATGGAGGTCTGGCGCGACGGCCGCTCGCGCAACCTCACCGCCACCCTCGACGAACTAACCACCGACACCGTGGCCAGCGCCGAGCCGGCGCCGAGCCAGGTCGAGCGCTTCGGCGACAAGCTGGGGCTGAGCGCACGCGCGCTGACCGCCCAGGAAGCGAGCGAACAGCGCCTGCGCGGCGGCCTGGTGATCGAAGGGGTCGAAGGCGCGGCGGCAAGCGCCGGCTTGCAGCGCGGCGACATCATCCTCGCCATCAACAACCAGCCGGTCACCAGCAGCGCGGAATTCCGCGCCCTGCTGCAACGCGCCGGCAACCGCTTCGCCCTGCTGATCCAGCGTGGCAGTGCCCGCATCTTCGTGCCGGTGCGGATCGACTGATGATGGCGCGGGGGCGTCGCGGGCCACACCCGCCGCGCTCCCCGCCCCGTGTGCCGGGCAGGCGCCTGCGCCACCTCAGAAGCGGAAGCGCGACACCGACTCCTGCAGCCGCGCGGCGAGCTGCTCCAGCGTCTGCGCCGCGGCCACGGTGCGATCGACGCTGCGGTTGTTCTCCTGTGCCATGCCGGCGATCTCGCCGATGCTCACCGTGACCGACTGGCTCGCCGTGCGCTGCTCGGCGCTTGCCTGGGCGATCTGGTCCAGCCCCTCGCCCACTTCCACCACCAGCGCGTTGGCCGCGCCCAGCACCTGGATGACGGTGTCCGCCACCCCGCGGCTGGAGTCGATGTAGCTCAGCCCACTGTCGATCGCGCCCTGCACGGAATCCGAGCGGCGCTCGATCTCACGCGTGAGGGCGTCGATCTCGCCGGCCGAACGCGCGGACTTTTCTGCCAGCTTGCGCACCTCGTCCGCCACCACCGCAAAACCGCGCCCCTGCTCACCTGCGCGCGCGGCTTCGATGGCGGCATTGAGCGCGAGCAGGTTGGTCTGCTCGGCGATCTCGCGTACTTCGCTGGTCATGCGCGAGATCGCTTGCGTCGACTCGACGAAATCGCCCACCGCATCGGCCATCTGGCGCACGGTGGTCTCGACCTGGCCGACCTCGCCGACCAGGTGTTGAAGACTGCCCTGGCCCTCCTGCGAGCGCCTCAGGCTCTCATGGGAACGGGCGCGCACCGCTTCGGTGTGCTCGGCGATGTGGGCGATGTTGCCCATCATCGCGTCCACCGTGTCGGCCGCGTTCGCCGAGCTCTCGCTCTGGCGCTGCGAGCCCTTGGCCACGCCGGCCGCGCTGCCGGCGAGCTCATGCGCGGCATCGGTCACCGCCGAGGCCGACTCGCCGACCTGGCGCACCAGCGCGGCGAGGGTGGCCATCATGTCGTTGAAGGTCATCGCGGTGCGACCGATCTCGTCCTGGCCGTTGACGTCGAGGCGCCGCGTCAGGTCGCCGCCGCCTTGCGCGATCTGCGCCAGGCCCTCGTTGAGCTGCGACAGCGGACGGGTGACGAAGCGGCGGATGAAGAGATAGACGAAGCCGATCAGCGGCAGCGACACGAGGAGCGCGAACAGCGCGCTCTTGTTGCGGAACTCGGTGACCGCGGCATTGGCCTTGTCGAGCGAGATGCGCATCGACACCACGCCCAGCGGGGTGCCCGGCGCGACCTGATGGCAGGCGATGCAGTCCTTGCCCAGCCAATTGGACGAGGCGAGCGACGGAATCACCACGCGCAGGTGCTCGCCGTGCTCGGGCGTGTGCTCGACGCGCATCGTGCTGCGGCCCTCGAGCAGGGCCAGCCGCTCCTCGGCGTCGCTACCGCTGATGGCCACGCCACCGTCGCCGAATACACGGCTCACCGCCTCGCCCCGGATCACCTTGAGGTCGCGCACGGCCTGCAGCTCCTTGATCTGGTCGAGGAACACGTCGCGCTGGCCGACGGTGCCGGTGATCATCATGCCGGTGAGGCCGGCCATGGTCATCTCGTTGAAGCTGATCGCGAAATCCTTCGCCTGCTCGATCGCCATGTCCCGGTTCACCCGGGTCTCCCAGGCGATCATGCCGCCCCAGGCGACGACCAGCATGAGCCAGATCGCGACGGTCAGGCGAAGCCAGATCGGTGTGTCTGCAAGGCGGCGCATCGTGCAATCTCCCTGCCCGTGTCGACGGGCCATCATCGTTTCTTGCGTGTCCGATGTGCTTATCGGCCGCAGCGGCCGACGCTTGAGGGCAGCGTGCGGTCGCGACGTCATGACACCATCACCCGCCAGTGCTATACATTCGGTTGAACCATTTGCCGGCCGCGGCAGTCGATTCGCGGTCTGGCCGGCATCGACCCTGTTGCCGCTTGCATGAAGTCGTTTCCCCTTCCCACACAACAAGACGAGGTACTCCATGAAGAAATCCATCCTGTTCGGCGCCCTTGCCCTGTCGATCGCCACCACCGCAGCGGCCCAGGTCAAGCCGGAGGATCAGATCAAGTTCCGCCAGGCGGGCTACAGCTTCATGAGCTGGAACATGGGCAAGATCAAGGCCAACGTCGAGGGCGAGTTCAACGCCCAGCAGGTCGAGGCCGCCGCCAATGCGATCGCCGCCATTGCCGCGTCGGGCATGGGCGCGCTGTACGGCCCCGGCACCGACAAGGACATCGGCGACGTCAAGACCCGCGTCAAGCCCGAGTTCTTCCAGAACATGGAAGACGTCGGCAAGCTCGCCACCGACTTCAACGCAGCCGCCGCCAACCTGGCCAAGGTCGCCGCCACGGGCGACAAGGCGGCGGTGCAGCAAGCCTTCGGCGAGACCGGCGCCACCTGCAAGGCCTGTCACGACAAGTACCGCATGGAGTGATCAACCGCCTGCGGCATGCAGAATCGGGATAGGGGCGGTCAGCCTACCTGACCGTTCCCCTCCCACACCACCCGGCATGCGGGTCCGCACCGGGCGGT
>NZ_JBLQGP010000051.1:0-5519 GCF_047806685.1 Thauera sp. WH-1 | reverse complement strand
TTGGGGGTCTATAATGCGCACCTCTTCAGCGCTGCGGCGGTTTCTTCGGAAGGCGATTCGGCGGTGGAGGGGGAGGCGAGGCGGGTGTTTGTAGGCTCTTTGTTCGGCGGTTGAGTCGGGCGGCGGTAAAAAAGATGCTTCGAATGCTTGACAGTGATTTTGAAGTTGATCATAATCTCGTTTCTCTGCTGCAGCGACTGCGGCGCTCTTTAAAAAATTGAACAACCGATAAGTGTGGGTGCTTGGTGGTTGTGGTCGAAAGTGACTTCGGTTGCTTTGGTTTCACAATGATTAGGTGCTCATGCTGATTAAAGTCAGTATTTTGAGTACTTTGCTGGATTGAACTTAAGAGTTTGATCCTGGCTCAGATTGAACGCTGGCGGCATGCTTTACACATGCAAGTCGAACGGCAGCGGGGGCTTCGGCCTGCCGGCGAGTGGCGAACGGGTGAGTAATGCATCGGAACGTGCCCATGTTGTGGGGGATAACTACGCGAAAGCGTAGCTAATACCGCATACGCCCTGAGGGGGAAAGCGGGGGATTCTTCGGAACCTCGCGCAATTGGAGCGGCCGATGTCAGATTAGCTAGTTGGTGAGGTAAAGGCTCACCAAGGCGACGATCTGTAGCGGGTCTGAGAGGATGATCCGCCACACTGGGACTGAGACACGGCCCAGACTCCTACGGGAGGCAGCAGTGGGGAATTTTGGACAATGGGCGCAAGCCTGATCCAGCCATGCCGCGTGAGTGAAGAAGGCCTTCGGGTTGTAAAGCTCTTTCGGCCGGGAAGAAATCGGCGACTCTAACATAGTCGCTGGATGACGGTACCGGACTAAGAAGCACCGGCTAACTACGTGCCAGCAGCCGCGGTAATACGTAGGGTGCGAGCGTTAATCGGAATTACTGGGCGTAAAGCGTGCGCAGGCGGTTTTGTAAGACAGATGTGAAATCCCCGGGCTTAACCTGGGAACTGCGTTTGTGACTGCAAGGCTAGAGTACGGCAGAGGGGGGTGGAATTCCTGGTGTAGCAGTGAAATGCGTAGATATCAGGAGGAACACCGATGGCGAAGGCAGCCCCCTGGGCCTGTACTGACGCTCATGCACGAAAGCGTGGGGAGCAAACAGGATTAGATACCCTGGTAGTCCACGCCCTAAACGATGTCGACTAGTCGTTCGGAGCAGCAATGCACTGAGTGACGCAGCTAACGCGTGAAGTCGACCGCCTGGGGAGTACGGCCGCAAGGTTAAAACTCAAAGGAATTGACGGGGACCCGCACAAGCGGTGGATGATGTGGATTAATTCGATGCAACGCGAAAAACCTTACCTACCCTTGACATGTCTGGAACCTTGCTGAGAGGCGAGGGTGCCTTCGGGAGCCAGAACACAGGTGCTGCATGGCTGTCGTCAGCTCGTGTCGTGAGATGTTGGGTTAAGTCCCGCAACGAGCGCAACCCTTGTCACTAGTTGCCATCATTTGGTTGGGCACTCTAGTGAGACTGCCGGTGACAAACCGGAGGAAGGTGGGGATGACGTCAAGTCCTCATGGCCCTTATGGGTAGGGCTTCACACGTCATACAATGGTCGGTACAGAGGGTTGCCAAGCCGCGAGGTGGAGCCAATCCCTTAAAGCCGATCGTAGTCCGGATCGTAGTCTGCAACTCGACTACGTGAAGTCGGAATCGCTAGTAATCGCAGATCAGCATGCTGCGGTGAATACGTTCCCGGGTCTTGTACACACCGCCCGTCACACCATGGGAGTGGGTTTCACCAGAAGTAGGTAGCTTAACCTTCGGGAGGGCGCTTACCACGGTGAGATTCATGACTGGGGTGAAGTCGTAACAAGGTAGCCGTATCGGAAGGTGCGGCTGGATCACCTCCTTTCAAGAGAACAGACTGCAGTGCTGCCAAGTATCCACAACTTATCGGTTGTTCAGGCGAAGAGCCTCGAAGTAGATGAGAGGGTCTGTAGCTCAGCTGGTTAGAGCACCGTCTTGATAAGGCGGGGGTCGTTGGTTCGAACCCAACCAGACCCACCAAGCATTTTTGGTTGTTCGAGACAGTAGGGGGCTGTAGCTCAGCTGGGAGAGCGGCGGCTTTGCAAGCCGTAGGTCGTCGGTTCGATCCCGACCAGCTCCACCAGGTCTCAGGTAGGTCATCCTCGAGGTGTGTGAGGCGTCAGGCGTGAGGTGCCGAAAGGTACTCCAGTCCTGACTCTTTACGAGTCGTGCTCTTTAACAAAGTGGAAGAAGTGTAGTACGTACCGAGCCGGTGCGTACTGCAAGTTGTGTGATTGCATTGGTCACATCACCGTTGTCAGCAGTGGTGTGGCCGCACAAACGAGTTCGTTCCTGTACGCGGGTCTTCGAGATCGAAAGATCGAAGAGGGTCCAAGGTTATAGGATCAAGCGACTAAGTGCATGTGGTGGATGCCTTGGCGATCACAGGCGATGAAGGACGTGTAAGCCTGCGAAAAGCGTGGGGGAGCTGGCAATAGAGCTTTGATCCCACGATGTCCGAATGGGGAAACCCACCCCGCAAGGGGTATCCCAGACTGAATCCATAGGTCTGAGGAGGCGAACGCGGCGAACTGAAACATCTAAGTAGCCGCAGGAACAGAAATCAACCGAGATTCCGCAAGTAGTGGCGAGCGAACGCGGATCAGCCTGCACGACTAAACCATCAGCTTAGCAAAACGGTCTGGAAAGTCCGACGATACAGGGTGATAGTCCCGTATGCGAAAAGCCGGTGGCGGGTCTGAGCGTGCGACAAGTAGGGCGGGACACGAGAAATCCTGTCTGAAGATGGGGGGACCATCCTCCAAGGCTAAATACTCGTGATCGACCGATAGTGAACCAGTACCGTGAGGGAAAGGCGAAAAGAACCCCGGGAGGGGAGTGAAATAGATCCTGAAACCGCATGCATACAAACAGTGGGAGCCTCGTAAGGGGTGACTGCGTACCTTTTGTATAATGGGTCAGCGACTTACGTTCAGTTGCGAGCTTAACCGAATAGGGGAGGCGTAGCGAAAGCGAGTCTGATAAGGGCGTCAGAGTAGCTGGGCGTAGACCCGAAACCGGATGATCTATCCATGGCCAGGATGAAGGTGCCGTAACAGGTACTGGAGGTCCGAACCCACTAACGTTGAAAAGTTAGGGGATGAGCTGTGGATAGGGGTGAAAGGCTAAACAAATCCGGAAATAGCTGGTTCTCCCCGAAAACTATTTAGGTAGTGCGTCGTACGGACACTTGCGGGGGTAGAGCACTGTAATCGTTGGGGGGGTCATTGCGATCTACCCCGCGATAGCAAACTCCGAATACCGCAAAGTGATATACGGCAGACAGACATCGGGTGCTAACGTCCGGTGTCAAGAGGGAAACAACCCAGACCGCCAGCTAAGGTCCCAAATGCATGGCTAAGTGGCAAACGAGGTGGGAAGGCATAGACAGCTAGGAGGTTGGCTTAGAAGCAGCCACCCTTTAAAGAAAGCGTAATAGCTCACTAGTCGAGTCGTCCTGCGCGGAAGATGTAACGGGGCTCAAGCCATGAACCGAAGCTGCGGATGTGTCTTTGACACGTGGTAGGGGAGCGTTCCGTAAGCCTGCGAAGGTGTCTCGTAAGGGATGCTGGAGGTATCGGAAGTGCGAATGCTGACATGAGTAGCGATAAAGGGTGTGAAAAGCACCCTCGCCGTAAGCCCAAGGTTTCCTGCGCAACGTTCATCGGCGCAGGGTGAGTCGGCCCCTAAGGCGAGGCAGAAATGCGTAGTCGATGGGAAACAGGTCAATATTCCTGTACCGCTCTATGATGCGATGGGGGGACGGAGAAGGTTAGCTCGGCCATCTGTTGGAATAGGTGGTTCAAGTGTGTAGGCGTGCTGCGTAGGCAAATCCGCGCGGCTTAGCTGAGGCATGATAACGAGGCTCTTCGGAGCCGAAGCGAGTGATACCCAGCTTCCAGGAAAAGCCTCTAAGCTTCAGTCATAGAGTGACCGTACCGCAAACCGACACAGGTGGGCTGGTAGAGAATACCAAGGCGCTTGAGAGAACTCAGGAGAAGGAACTCGGCAAATTGATACCGTAACTTCGGGAGAAGGTATGCCCCTGGTACGTGAAGGCCCTCGCGGCCGGAGCGGAACGGGGTCGCAGAGAATCGGTGGCTGCGACTGTTTATTAAAAACACAGCACTCTGCAAACACGAAAGTGGACGTATAGGGTGTGACGCCTGCCCGGTGCCGGAAGGTTAAGTGATGGGGTGCAAGCTCTTGATCGAAGCCCCGGTAAACGGCGGCCGTAACTATAACGGTCCTAAGGTAGCGAAATTCCTTGTCGGGTAAGTTCCGACCTGCACGAATGGCGTAACGATGGCCACACTGTCTCCTCCTGAGACTCAGCGAAGTTGAAATGTTTGTGAAGATGCAATCTCCCCGCGGCTAGACGGAAAGACCCCATGAACCTTTACTGTAGCTTTGCATTGGACTTTGACGGGACTTGTGTAGGATAGGTGGGAGGCTATGAAACCGGGACGCCAGTTCCGGTGGAGCCATCCTTGAAATACCACCCTGGTGTCGTTGAGGTTCTAACCCAGGCCTGTGAATCCAGGTCGGGGACCGTGCATGGTGGGCAGTTTGACTGGGGCGGTCTCCTCCCAAAAGGTAACGGAGGAGTACGAAGGTCACCTAGGTACGGTCGGACATCGTACTGATAGTGCAATGGCAAAAGGTGGCTTGACTGCGAGACCCACAAGTCGAGCAGGTGCGAAAGCAGGTCATAGTGATCCGGTGGTTCTGTATGGAAGGGCCATCGCTCAACGGATAAAAGGTACTCTGGGGATAACAGGCTGATTCCGCCCAAGAGTTCACATCGACGGCGGAGTTTGGCACCTCGATGTCGGCTCATCACATCCTGGGGCTGTAGCCGGTCCCAAGGGTATGGCTGTTCGCCATTTAAAGTGGTACGTGAGCTGGGTTTAAAACGTCGTGAGACAGTTTGGTCCCTATCTGCCGTGGGCGCTGGAAGTTTGAGAGGGCCTGCTCCTAGTACGAGAGGACCGGAGTGGACGCACCCCTGGTGTACCGGTTGTGACGCCAGTCGCATCGCCGGGTAGCTATGTGCGGAAGAGATAACCGCTGAAAGCATCTAAGCGGGAAACTCGCCTCAAGATGAGACTTCCCCGGGGCCTCGAGCCCCCTGAAGGGTCGTTGAAGACCACAACGTTGATAGGTCGGGTGTGTAAGCGTGGCAACACGTTCAGCTAACCGATACTAATTGCCCGTGTGGCTTGATCCTATAACCTTCAAAACAAAACGAACTCGACTCTCTGGATGCCATACAACGCCATCCAGACAATCACACAACACTTCTTCCAACCTTTGCTCTGCACTCTACGCAGAGAACAAGTCAAAGTCTGACGACCATAGCTGTGTGGAACCACCCCTTCCCTTCCCGAACAGGACCGTGAAACGCACATGCGCCGATGATAGTGAGGTCCGCCCTCGTGAAAGTAGGTCATCGTCAGACTAA
>NZ_JBLQGP010000050.1:0-5593 GCF_047806685.1 Thauera sp. WH-1 | reverse complement strand
CGCCACGTCGGCAGGGGACCGGCTTGGGCGAGCTATGCCTTAGCGTACGATTTGTTCCGTTTCGTGAGCTGCCCCCAGGTAGAAGAGTTTGAGCTTGCCGTCCAAGCCCTCGACGTAGCTCTTGACCATCTTTGCCTTGTGGATCGGATGACCATCGACGATCAGAAACACCGGCTTCTCGGCATTGACCATCAAGCGCTTGAGGAACTCGACGAACACCTTCGCGCCAACCGAGCCTTCATGCAGCATGAATCGAAACTCGCCCTGCGTGCTGACCGCCGAGATCATGTTCAGCGAGAAGCGCCGGCCCGTCGCCTGCACCACCGGCGTCTGGCCCTGCGGCGCCCAGGTCGTGCCGGTGTGGTAATCCGAGCGGATACCCGACTCGTCGCCAAAGTAGATCGTTGCGCCGACCCGCTTGGCTTCGGCGCGGATCGTGGGGTAGGTCTCCGTCTCCCACGTGCGCACCAGCACCGGGTCTTGCTGCCACGCCTGGTAGAGCGGCTTCTGGGCGCTGAAGCCCAGGATCTTCATGAGACGGTGGACCGAGGAGACCGACAACTCCTTCTTGAACTGGCGCTTAATCAGGTGACGGATCAGCGACAGCGTCCACAAGCCGAACTCGAACTTAAACTGCTGCGGGTTGTGGTCACGAACGGCATTGGCGATCCACGACAACTCCTCGGCGCTGAGTTTGCTGGGGCGCCCCGGAATCGGCTTGGCCAGCAATGCGTTCTGCCCGCCATTGGCAAAGTCGGCGAGCCACCGGAAAACGCTGCGCTCATTCACGCCATACGCCGCCGCGACGCTTTGCACCGTCTGCCCCTCACGCACTGCTTTGACAGCCTGCTGCCGCATCACCTGCAAGGTGTGATGATCGAGGGCGCGGCCGTCGGAAGGTCGTTTGCATTTCATGGGGCATATTATCGCTCACATGACACTACTTACGGGAAAGTTAGTATCAACCGTCAGGGCTCAACGCCCTTAAATCCGATTCCAAATGAATAAAAGGGGTGCGATTATGCGTGCACTTGCAGCATTCCTAATGGATACAATTATTTATAAAGGATAGGAGGCGGAGAGGGGAAAAGCAGCAGCCCGCCTCGCACTGACTCGACTTTCGCTTTCGGATAGACGGCCAAAACCTTCTTGAGCGCGGGCAGAAAAACCCGCCGAAAATCCTTGTCGGCGTCGATCCCGGTGTACTCCTGGCCGAACTGCTCTCGCAGCGACTTCCAGTGCAGCGTCACCGGCCGGCCGGTGATGCGGTGAAGGCGCTCGGCCAGCATCGCGTAGATGTCCATCGCCAGCGCAGAGCCCTTGAGCGCGTACATGGCGCGCACGTCCTGGGGTACGGCGTGCTCGATCAAGGACTGGTAGTAGTCGTCAGAGAACGTCACCACGCCGGGCCAGAGCGGACGCTGGTGAGAATCCTTCGGCTGGATCCATGCCTCGAACTGCCGCACGGGCTGGCCGTTGTAGGTGTAAGCCCGCCCGGCCGCGTTGAAACCGAGCGTCATGTGACAAGCAGCCAGTGCCTGAATCTGCTTCTTGAAACTCGTCAGCGTGCCGTTCTTCCCGCCCGTGCTCTCCTTGCCGAGCATGCGCAGGAACTCTGCCGCGCTGTCGCCGACCGGTATTACCGGCGAGCGGGTTTTCACGGCTTGGGTGTTCAGCCAGGAAAGCATCAGACGCGGGTTCGCGCCGTAGGGAATAGGCTGCTGGACGAGCTTTTCGCCGTCCCACAGGGCGCCCGCGGTCACACGCAGTGCAGCACCGCCGCACATGCGCTCGAACACCGTCAGCCCCTCGACCGCCTTCGGCCCTCGGGGCAATCCGACCTGGCACATGATGGCGTGCAGATAGGCGATGTCGCTGCCGGTAGGGGGTTCGGTGCCAATCGTGGCCGCCGCATCGAGGAGCGCCGGGGCAATTGACTCGCGCGGTGCCGGGGTGATGGACGCGGAGTGCTTCGGACGCTCAGGGGGCTTCGGAGACTTAGGCTCAGCGGCCGGCGCGAAAAGGTCCGGAGTCTGCCCGGTGCTCGAGCGCTGATCGGCGGCCGTCTTGCGCGCGATCTCGCGCGCCTGGCGCGGATCGAGGCCTTTGTCGATCAGCGCCTGAACGTAGCCGGTATCGAGCTTGCCAGACATGGGCGCGCGGGTCCGTTCAGGCCTTGCCCAGTCCGTCGATCTCGAGGCCGCGTTCGACGGCGCGATGGATCGCGAGATTGATCACCGCGGCCCGACTCTGGCCGAGCTCCGCGGCGAGCTGGTCAACACGCTCGAGGAGGGTCGGCGCGATCGAGAGGCTGATGAGCTTCTTGCCCTCTCGCTTGGGTGCCTGCGCCTTCGGCGTCGATGCGTCGGGCGCCCCGCTGATGAAGGCCTCGGCGGCGGCTTCGTCAGCGACGGGCGCTGCTTTGGGTTTCGGCTTGGAAGTGATCGCCATGGTTTTCACCTGAAAGATATCTATTAGATATCGATTCGATATCTTATGGATGCTATTTTTATATCAAAATAGCGCGTACATCAATGCGTTCAGCTCGTCGCATGCCTTCTTGTCGAGCGGTTTCGCCTCGAGCACGGAGAGCCCCTGCCCGGCGGCGTTCGAGAAGGATTTGCGGCGGCGGATCGGCGCATGGAGGAGCTCGAGCTGCGGGACTTGGGCGACCGCATCCTCGGCGCCGACGTTGTCGGCGGATGCCTCGCCGGGATCGGCGCAGTTGAGGACCGCATAGGCGCGCAGGCCGTCACGCACCGAGCGCGCTTCCTCGACCAGGGCGGCGATGTCCTCCAGCGCCCACACGTCGTAACTGCGCGGCTGGAACGGCACGAGCAGCACGTCGGACAGGATCAATGCCGCCCGCAGCGCGGTCGAGTCACGCCCACCTGCGTCGATGATGATGTCGTCGAACTTGCCGCGCTGCTGCTGCACCTGGCTGCGCAGCGTCGGGCCGTCCGAATAGGTCGCGCAGGCGATGCCTGGCTGGTGGCCCGCCTCGGCGCGGATCGCGATCGCGGTCTGTGCCGTGCCTTGGCGGTCACCGTCGATCAGCCACACGTCGCGTCCGGCGAGGGCGCGCGCGATGGCGATGTTGACGGCAAGCGTGGTCTTGCCGACGCCGCCTTTGGTGTTGCCGACTGTGACTATCATTTGTATATCACCTAGATATCACTTCGATCTCAAAACGCTATCGAATAGATGGAATCTAGCACGATTCCAAGAGGGGGCGGGACGGCATCCAATGCCATCCCTAAAGGGCTTACGCGAACCACTCCGGATGGCGTTCGCGGTCCATGCGCTGGACCGAGCGCACCGCATCGAGCAGCCGCTCGACCGGCAGCACATCCCGGCCGCGGGTGTCGCCCGAGAGCGCGAAGGGCCTGAGCATCCCGACGGCCTCGCCGGACTTGCGGTAGTAGCTCACGATGAAGTGCCCCCCTCCGCTGAGCCGAGCGGCAGCGGCCCAGGCCTGCGTCGTGCCGGCGTAGGCTGCGAGCATCGAGCCGAGCACCTGCTCCCACGGTGCCTCGTCGGCGGGGTCGGAGCCGGCCCCCGTCGCTGCGCGATAGATCACGTTGCCGAGCTTGCCGCGGATCGCATCGACCACAGCGGGCCGCTCGCAGGATGCCTTGATGCTTGTCGCTGCGAATCGTTGCCTGGGGACCGAGCACAACCAGGTCCAACCGGTGTCGCTGTCCCACACGTAGAGCAGGACAGAGGGCGAGGCAGCAGCCTCAGCGTCATGGATGTCCACCGACCAGCCAACAGCTCCGGCACAGGCTGAGGTGAGGATAGAAGCCGATCGGCAAAAATCCGAAAACGCTTGTTCACCGATAGAGCGCTTGATACGACGCGTGCCCATTCCGGGCGCCACGGTAGATTGTGGGAAAATGGCTTTAGCCATAGCACACCTCCTAACAGGTGAGTTCTGGTCAGGCAGGGCAACGGTGGCCGCCGTTGCTTCTGCCGCTCAAACAACATCGTTATGGTATCATTTTGATATAACTTTGATATCGTTTTTATGTTTTTTAAGTATCATCCAAAATGCTAGTAGTCGTCAGCTAGTAGGCCTTCATACAGCCCGCTCGCACTCGAGGCCTCTTTGATCGCCCGGCGGACGTCCGCACGTGTTAGGTCCAGCACACGGAGCTTGCCGCCTGCCTCAGCAACGGACTCAATGCGCCGGTAGGCGCCTACGTGCTCCCCAGCATAGGCCGCCAGCCCTTGCAGCTTTGGCAGCGCATCCGCCAGATGCAGACCGTGCGGGTCAACGAGGTCCACCACGACCTTCCCGTCCTGCTCTGCGAAGAACAGAAAGTCGGGCCGGACGATCTTGTATTGATCGTCTTCGACGTATGCAATGCCCAGCGAGGACTGGCCCGGTTGCTGAGGGTTGCGATACCAAAAACGGAAGCCTTCGCGCCTGAATTCAGTTTCTACGACCTTGCGCTCCCAGTCGTTCAGCTCGGCCGGGTAGTTGCCCGCCCCATCGCACAGCAGGTGCTTTCCCCAAGTTGGCAGCTTTGTTACCTGCTCGTGCTCACGTGCCTTGGTAGCCTCGTAGCGTGACTCTGGCTTTGCCAGATCGACGCTTTGCGGCACAGAGCTCATCTCGACGATTTCGCGGTAGGCCTCTTTGCGGTCATCACTCAGCGCCTTGATCTGCGGTGCATACGCGGCCAACCAAGCCTTTGCCAGCTTGTCGGCTTCTGCGTCAAAGTAGGCCTGCACTTCAGTGACGAGCCCCAAGCCCGCGACAGTGACACGCGCCTCGACGATGGCTTCCAAGTACGCTTCCGGGTCATCGTCCAGGTTGGCAACCTTCTGCGCCAGGTGCTCAACGTAGGTGCGTGAAATATCCGGACTGAAGATGCGGGCGGCACGCCGGTAGGCATCATCGAGCACCGCCATGTCCGCCGCTTCCCAGAACTCATCAAAGCTCTTTGCCTTCTCCTTCATGTCTGCGGCGACGGTCTGGCCTTCCACCATCATCACAGACTTACGCTTGATCTCGATCTTGTCCTTTTGGAGCTCCTGGAAAGCATCAAGCGCTTTGTGCATCTCGGCATGCGCCAGGCGCCCCGCGCGCGGAAGGATGCCGTCGGAAGCCAGTTCATGAGCCAGCGCAGTGAGCCGCTTTGCAGGCTTCGCACCGCGCTGCGGGCGGGTTTGTGACGGCAAGGCCTCGAAGGCCTCCCACACGTCTGCGGATGCGTTGGGGTTCGGCTTCACCTCGACGTAATCGATAAGGATTCGGCCGGTTGGCGGGTTTGTGTCGTCCCCCTTCAACAGGGCATCGACGACCTCTTCCACCGCCTTGCGGTTGAATTTCGGCAGCAGGCAATCGACAGCATTTAGCCGATCGTTGCCTGGGATGCGGCGAGCCAGCGGCGAGCGCACCATTCTGCCCAGTAACTGGGTGATGTGGGTGCGGTCACTCGCCGATCGGAACGACACCATCACCTCGGCACGCGGGCAATCCCAGCCGGTACTGATGGCATCTTTCGCAATTGTTGCCGGCTGCCCGAATCCGCACAAATCTGGCGTCGTTAATCGGCGGCGTCGAGCGGGCGCCGTCGGAGCCGTA
>NZ_JBLQGP010000049.1:0-7562 GCF_047806685.1 Thauera sp. WH-1 | reverse complement strand
CGCTGGGACCTGACCCGGGTCGATCTCGTCGATCCGCACACCGGCGCCGTGCTGTGCCCGATCACCCCGCTCGACAAGTCCGCCAACGCCGAGCGCGCGCGCCGGCCGCGCGCACCGAGCACGGTCGATCTGTCGCCGCTGCCGCCCTCGGGCATGGCGCCACTGCTCACCCAGTTGCTCGCCGACTACGCCGCCACCGGCTTGCCGCCGGCCTATCTGCCTGCCCCCCATTCCATCGCTTCCACCGCGTCCACCGCTGTCACTGCCGCACAGGACCTCGCATGAACACCAAACTGCTCGCCCTCTACGGGCTCAAGTGGCACCCCTTCACGACCGAGGTGCCCACCGAGGCGATCCATGTGCCCGCGCGCCTCGAGCACTTCTGCTGGCGTATCGAGCAGGGGCTGATCGGCGAGGGTGGCTTCGCGATGATCCACGGTGACCCGGGCACCGGCAAAAGCGTGGCGCTGCGTCTGCTGGCCGAGCGCCTGGCGCGCCTGCCCGATCTCACCGTCGGCGCGATCACCCATCCGCAGAGCAACCTCGCCGACTTCTATCGCGAGATGGGCGATCTCTTTGGCGTGCCGCTGCGTCCGCACAACCGCTGGGGCGGCTTCAAGGCGCTGCGCGAGGCCTGGTTCGCCCATCTGGAATCGACCCGGCGCCGCCCGGTGCTGCTCATCGACGAGGCCCAGGAGATGAGCCCGGCGGTGCTCTCGGAGCTGCGCCTGATGGCCAGCGCGAAGTTCGATTCGCAGTCGCTCCTATGCGTGGTGCTCGCCGGCGACGCGCGCCTGCCCGAGAAGCTGCGCCGCGAGGAGCTCATCCCGCTCGGCTCGCGCATCCGCACCCGGCTCGCCACCGAGGCGGCCAGTCGCGAGGAACTGCTCGCCTGCCTGCAACAGCTCACCCGTGCGGCGGGCAACGCCAGCCTGATGAGCACTGCCCTCATGCACACCCTGTGCGATCACGCCGTCGGCAACTACCGCATCCTCACCACGATGGCCGCCGAGCTGCTCGCCGTGGCCGCCCACCGCGACCTGCCTCAGCTCGACGAGAAGCTCTACCTCGACGTCTTTGCCCCGCCCGAGACCGTCACCCCGCGCCGTGCCTCGACCCGGCGCTGACCGCCCACAGGAGTCCCATCATGCACAACCACCCCCAGAGCGCACCGCTGTCGTGGCCGGAACTGCCCGACGAGACGGCCGTGGCCCTTCAGGGCGTGCTTCACGACTTCGTCATGCTGTTCGAGTCCCACTACCTCGGCCAGATCGAGCGCTATTACCACCAGCGGTCGCGCGAGCACCTCGTCGCACCCGACTTCGTCCAGCCCGACCTGTTTCGCTCGGCCTATCCGGACGATCCACCGTTCTGAACCGTCCTCAAGCACAAACGCCGCCCCTCAGCATCACCGGGCGGCGTTTCCATTCGGTGGCGGGCCTTTGCAGGCCATCGCGCTACGTGATCATCGGAGCATCAAATCGGGTGACCACACTCATCCTGCAGCTCGAGCTTGAGCCGCGCGGGCAAGAAGAGCTTGAGGTCCTCAGTGGCCTTGCCCAGGTGACGGGCGTTGATCTCGCGGGGTGTCGGCCCTTCTTCGGTGGCGCTGCGCCGGGCGGATCGCATGATCTCGATCTTCTCCAGCTCCGTGAGCCGCGCGCTCATTCGACGCTGCAGATGCGCGAGTTCCACCCGACCGAACACGTGCTCGAAGAGAGTCCAGCGCAGCACATCGGGGCGGCTCGCGTCGTGCTGGTCGCAGAGCACATCGATGGCAGCGACCAGCTTCTCGGGGAGCCAGAGCTTGATCGACGCCGCATTGGTGCTGAAGTCTTCCGCCTCGAGCGCGCTGGGGCTGATCTCACTGACGTCGCCCATGAAGCGGGAGCCACGGGTTGCGTAAGGCCACATGATGATCTTCTCCTCGTGTGACCGGGCTCAACGCCAGCCGAGCCAACTTGGGCGGATCGGAAGGGGCTCGCTCGACTTGTGGCGAACGGGCGCGCTGGTGTGCGCAAGAGGGAAGGGATTGGCGACGAACTTGCCGAGCGCCTCGCGCTGGCTGGGGGTCAGGCGCCGGTCGCCCGTGGATTGCGTGCTGATCATGGTGATGCTCCTCGCCCCCTGTTGAGCCGGCGTGACCGGCCTCGCGGGGGCGAAGAGGCGGTGACGCTTTAGCCGGTATTTGTCATCCGCCCCGGCAAGTTGTCGTTAATGCCGGCGGTTGGGCGCTGGGCGCCCGTGAGGTGCTGCAAAAAGCAAAAGACCCGTTGGCCATGCAGGCTCAGCGGGTCTTGTGTGGCCGCTTTAGCTGCATTTATTACGCGCCCGCAAGCTGTGTTCTCAAATCGGCGCGATGGACGGATTAAAGCGGAGAGGCGTTGGGGTTGTCAAGGCGCGTGCGCCATTGTGCCTGTCGCCGTTCGGAATCATGATGTTCCCGGCCCGCAGCGACTGCCTTCCGTATGACTTGATCCTGCCCGAGCGATGACCTCCCCCTTCACCCTCCCGCCTGACGAAATCGAGATCACCGGGATCCGGGCCCAGGGCGCGGGCGGCCAGAACGTCAACAAGGTATCGAACGCGGTGCACCTGCGCTTCGACATTGCGGCATCGAGCCTGCCCGAGGACATCCGCACGCGACTGCTCGCCCTGCACGACCATCGGATCAGCAAGGAAGGCGTGGTGATCATCAAGGCGCAGAAGTTTCGCAGTCTGGAGAAGAACCGCACCGAGGCGCTGCGCCGGCTGGAAGAGCTGATCGAGCGTGTCGCGGCGCCTCCGAAGGCGCGTCGCGCGACCCGGCCGACCCGCGCGTCGGTCACCCGCAGGCTGGAGGGGAAGGCGCGCCGGGCGTCGATCAAGGCTGCGCGCGGTAGGGTGAGCGACTGATCGGCTTGTCCCGTCGAGGATCAGTCAACGTCCCTCATCAATCTGCGTCCAGCAGGCGCGCGCACTCGTCCATCATCGAGCGCGCCAACTCCGAGTCGTAGTTCGGATCGAGCGCTTCCATCATCTCGTGCGTAGTGTAGAGACCCGCTTCCCGTGACAGCGAGCCGGCGATCTGGCGCGCCAGCCCATCGCTGAGCGCGGAGAGCTGCCGGCGCTCCGCCAGCGGCAGTGCGCGCTCGCTGCGCCGGAGCCAGTCGGCGATGAAGCTCGCGCCCTGGGCCTCGGTGAGCCACTGGCCATGCTCGTAGTGGATCGACAGGCGCTCGGCAGTGAGCGCGAAGATCAGCGCGGCGCGCGTTCCCCGGCTGTCTGCGGGCGGTGTCGGGCGGGGATGTGGGGACATGGTGTAACGGCCAGGTTGGGTCAAGTGACGGCCGGATCCTATCAGCCCTCCGCCGGTTTTAAAGCACAGTTGTACTGTTTGAATATAAGTGGCTTAATAGGCGCCATGAACGCCGACGCCTCCCCAAGCTATCCCCTGGCCGAGTTGGCCGTGCTCGCGGACCTGCCGCCCCGAACGGTGCGCTACTACGTGCAGATCGGCCTGGTCGACCGTCCCGAGGGTGAGACCCGGGCGGCCCGCTACGGCGCGCGGCATCTCGAGCAGCTGCTGCAGATCCGCAAATGGACCGCTGCCGGCGTCTCGCTCGAGCGCATCCGCGAGTTGCTCCACGGTGCGCCACCGCCGGTGCCGCCTCGCGAACGCGCCATCGGCAGCGTGTCGGTGTGCAGCCATCTGGCGGTGGCCGAGGGGGTCGAGGTGGTGATCGATCCGCAGCGCGCGGGCCTGAGTCCGGAGGCGGTGCGCCAGTTCATCCAGGGTGTGATGGCCGCCTTCGAGGCGGTGCAGGGGCAAGGCGGGGCGGCGTCGCAGAGCGCTGCTTCGAACAACACGGACAAGAACGACCGACAGGCGGGAGAACGATGATGCAGCAACAATCGGCACGACTCGAGACGAGGGCGGGTGAGGCACTGACGCTGCAGGGCGTGCGGTTCACCGGCACCTTGCGCGGCACGCTCTTCGAAGCGGATCTCGAACAGCGATTTGCCAACCCCTTCGAGCGCCATGTCGAGCTCGTCTACAGCTTCCCGCTGCCCTGGGCGGCCGTGCTGCTCGGGGTCGAGGTCCAGATTGGCGATCGCCGCCTGTCCGGTGCGGTGGTCGAGAAGAAGCAGGCGGAGCAGGGCTACGAGGACGCCATTGCCGAAGGCAACACCGCCATTCTGCTCGAGCAGAATTTCGATGACAGCTACACGCTGAACCTGGGCAACCTCGCACCCGGGGAAACCTGTGTGGTGCGGCTACGCTACGCCCAGGTACTCCAGTTCGAGCAGCATGGCCTGCGCCTGGTGGTGCCCACGGTCATCGCCCCGCGTTATGGCGATCCGGCGAAAGATGCCGGCTTGAGGCCGCACCAGGTGGTCGAACATGACCTGATGGTGACGTACCCGTTCGAGCTCAGCCTGCGCGTCGAGGGCGCCCTCGCACGCGCCCGCATCGGCTCGCCGAGTCATCCGCTGTCGATGCGGCTCGAAGGCGAGGGCGAGACGACGACGATGCTCGTGTCGCTTGCGCGCGGTGGCCGCCTCGATCGCGACTTCATCCTGGTGCTCGATGAGGTTGCGCAGGATTCGCTCGCCCTGTGCGCGCAGGACACGGTGCAGCCCGGCGCGGTCAGCGTGCTGGCGAGCTTCTGCCCGCGCGTGCCGGCGTCGGCTCATCCGCTCGCGGTAAAGATTCTCGTGGACTGCTCGGGCTCGATGCAGGGCGACAGCATCGCCGCCGCGCGTCGTGCGCTGCAGGCCATCGTCGCCGGTCTGCGCGAGGGGGAGCGGTTCTCGCTGTCACGCTTCGGCAGCACTGTCGAACATCGCTCGCGCGCGCTCTGGCGCACGAGTCCCGCGACCCGGCTGGCCGGGCAGCGCTGGGCGGCGCAGTTGCAGGCCGACCTGGGCGGCACCGAGATGGAGAAGGCGCTGGATTCCACCCTGGCCCTGGCCGGAGACGCAGCGGTAAGCCCCGGCGCTGGGGAAGGTGCCGCGCCGGTCGATCTGATGCTCATCACGGATGGCCAGATCCACGCGATCGACCGCACGGTGGCGAAGGCGCGCGCGCTGGGTCACCGGGTGTTCGTGGTCGGTATCGGCAGCGCTCCGGCCGAGGGCGTGCTGCGTCGCCTGGCCGAGGAGACGGGCGGTGCGTGCGATTTCGTCGCGTCAGGCGAGGCCGTGGAACCGGCCGTGCTGCGCATGTTCGCGCGCCTGCGCTCGCAGCGCATGGCGTCCCTGGAACTCGCGTGGCCGGCCGGCGCGAAGCCTGTGTGGATGAGTGCGCTACCCGGCTCGGTGTTCGACGGCGACGCGGTGACCGTATGGGCACGCTTCGCGCAGGTGCCGGATGGGACCGTGCGTCTGGTCGGCACGCGCACGCACGCCGTGGCGACCGAATCGCTGGGCGAAGCCTGCCTGACTGCTGCGGAGCATGATGCGACGCTCAGCCGTATGGCCGTGGCCGCGCAGTTCGAAACCCTGCTCGCCGGCGAGGGCGCCCACTCGCGTCAGGCGCTGGAACTGGCCGTCGCCTATCAGTTGGTCAGCCCGCTGACGCATTTCCTGCTCGTCGAGACGCGTGCCGAAGCCGACAAGCCGGCGGACATGCCCGATCTCGTGAAGGTGCCCTCGATGCTGCCTGCCGGCTTTGGCGGGCTCGGCAGCCTCGATTTCTGCATCGACCCCTGCATGGCGCCGCTCAGCGTGAATGAGGCGCCGGAGCACTATGGCTCGCCGGCTGCGGCAAGCGGTGCGCATTTCGACTTCGACGATCCCTTCGATGCGCCCGTGGTGCTGCGCTCGGGGCGACGCGCGGATCGCGGCGAAACGCCCAACAAGGCAGGTACCCATGGCATCCCGGCTTTCCTGCGCCGCAGCTCGAACCAGGACGCCGGGCAGCCACCCCGGGACGATCCGCGTTACTGGTGTGCC
Organism: Thauera sp. WH-1; assembly: GCF_047806685.1. Lineage (NCBI taxonomy): Bacteria > Pseudomonadati > Pseudomonadota > Betaproteobacteria > Rhodocyclales > Zoogloeaceae > Thauera > Thauera sp. WH-1. The sequence goes on along the minus strand of NZ_JBLQGP010000049.1, from coordinate 1,625 downwards.
GAACCGCATTACACAGGTCTCACTCCGCTGGGCCTGACACAGTGGTTGCGCAGTCATCCGCAGGCCGAATGGCCGCAAACTTATGCCGAGCTGCGCCGAATCGGTGTCGGTGCGGCGGTGCTCGACTGGCTCGAGTTCGTGCTGGCTGAAGGGGAGGGCGAAGCCCTGGTGGTCGCCTGCTTCGTCCAGGTGATGGCGCAGTGCGATCTGCACGAAGCGCTGCTGTCGGACACCGGCACGCTGGGTCGGCTCAAGGCCTTGGCGCAAAGCGTGGCACCGAGCGCGGCGCTGAAGGTCAGGCAAGATGACCCTGCGGCCGCTTCGATCGTCGCGCGCTTGCAGGTGTTTGTAGTTACGCTCCGCGCGCAGAGCTGGCCTGACTACGTGTTTGACCTTCGGGACGAGGCGACGGCGCTTGGGTAACCGGGCGCGGGTATCGCTCGTCGACAAGGAAATGCGAGGAAAACCCCCATGCCCGTGAAACAGGTTCTCGACGGGAACGCCGCGCCGGTCAAGATCTGGACCGACGACATCGACGAAGGCTCGAAGGCGCAGCTCGCCAACATCGCGAGCCTGCCCTTCATCCACCACCATGTCGCCGCGATGCCCGACGTGCATCTGGGCATCGGCGCGACGATCGGCTCGGTGATCGCCACCCACCAGGCGATCATCCCGGCGGCGGTGGGTGTCGATATCGGCTGCGGCATGGTCGCCGCGCGGCTGTCGCTCACCGCGAACGACATCGACGAGAAGCGGCTGAAGAAGGTGTTCGACCAGATTAGCCGCGATGTGCCGGTCGGCCGCGACCAGCATGCGGACGGCCGGGTGCTGGTCGACGCGGTGCGCCCCTTCGAGCCCGGCCTCAAGGCCCTGACCGAGCGTCACCCGCAATTGCTCAAGGCGTTCGGCAAGTTCTCGAAGTGGGCGAACCAGATGGGCACGCTCGGAGGCGGCAACCACTTCATCGAGGTCTGCCTGGACGAGCATGCGCAGGTCTGGGTGATGCTGCACTCTGGCAGCCGAGGCATCGGCAACGCCATCGCGACGTACTTCATCGAGCTGGCCCGCAACGACATGGCGCGCCACATGATCCACCTGCCCGATCGCGACCTGGCCTACTTTGCCGAGGGCAGCGAGCACTTCGCCGATTACGTCGAGGCGGTGCATTGGGCGCAGGAATACGCGATGGCCAACCGCCTGGCGATGCTGGAGCTGGTGCTCGCGGGACTGGCGCGCCACCTGCCGCCGTTTGCGGTCACGACCGAAGCCGTGAACTGCCACCACAACTATGTCGCCCGCGAGCACCACTACGGCGCCGATGTCTGGGTGACGCGCAAGGGCGCGATCCGGGCGGGGCAGGGCGAACTCGGCATCGTCCCCGGCAGCATGGGCGCGCGCAGCTACATCGTGCGCGGCAAGGGCAACGCGGAGAGCTTCTGTTCCAGCGCGCACGGCGCCGGCCGGCGCATGAGCCGCACGGCGGCAACTAGGCGCTTCACTGAGGCCGACCTCGCGCGCCAGACCGAAGGGGTGATCTGCCGCAAGGACAAGGGCGTGGTCGATGAGATTCCCGGGGCGTACAAGGACATCGACGAAGTGATGGCCAACCAGCGCGACCTCACCGA
>NZ_JBLQGP010000048.1:0-7859 GCF_047806685.1 Thauera sp. WH-1 | reverse complement strand
GCGATGAACAGTCCGGTCGTTTTCAGAATCAAGATCAGTAGCTCCACAGTTGATAGACCTTACGAAGACGTTGCTAGCGGTGCCTGCTCGATCAATCGCAGCGGCCGGAACTTGCCCTGCTCGACGTGTTTGTTCTGCCGCCAGATGTAGTCGCCGGTCAGGTTGATGTGCTCCCAGCCCAGCGGCGAGAGATGTGGCAGCAGTCTCTCGTCGATGTCCTTGCCCGAGTCCCGCAGCCCCTGGATGGCCCGCTCCAGGTAGACGGTGTTCCACAGGACGATCGCCGCCACCACCAGGTTGAGGCCGCTGGCGCGGTAGCGCTGGTTCTCGAAACTGCGGTCGCGGATTTCGCCGAGCCGGTTCAGGAACACGGCGCGGGCCAGCGCGTTCTTGGCCTCCCCCTTGTTCAAACCGATCTGCACGCGGCGGCGCAGCTCGACGTTCTGCATCCAGTCGAGCGCGAACAGCGTGCGCTCGATTCGCCCAAGCTCGCGCAAGGCCACGGCCAAGCCGTTCTGTCGCGGGTAGCTGCCGAGCTTCCTGAGCATCAGCGAGGCCGTCACCGTGCCCTGCTTGATCGAGGCGGCCAGGCGCAGGATTTCGTCCCAATGGGCGCGAATGTGCTTCACGTTGACGCTGCCGCCGATCAGGCCGGCGAGCGTCGGGTACTGCTTGGCGTCGCCGTGGATGTACAGGCGCTTGTCGGTCAGGTCGCGGATGCGCGGCGCAAAGCGGAAGCCCAGCAGGTGCATCAGCGCGAACAGGTGATCGGTGAAGCCGGCCGTGTCGGTGTAATGCTCCTCGATGCGCAGGTCGGATTCGTGGTACAGCAGTCCGTCCAGGACGTGGGTGGCGTCGCGCACCGTGGCGTTGATGACCTTGGTGTGGAACGGCGCGTACTGGTCCGAAATGTGGGTGTAGAACTGCACGCCCGGTTCCTGGCCGTACTTCAGGTTCACCTGGCCGGCGGCGTGGCCCCGACCGCCGGCCTTGAAGTTCTGGCCGTCCGACGACGACGTGGTGCCATCGCCCCAATAGGCGGCGAACGGCTGACGGAACTGCGCGTTGACCAGCTCGGCCAGCCCGGCCGAATAGGTCTCGTCGCGGATGTGCCACGCCTGCAACCAGGTCAGCTTGGCATAGGTCACGCCCGGGCAGGATTCGGCCATCTTGGAGAGCCCCAGGTTGATGGCGTCGGCCAGGATGGTCGTCAGCAGCAGGTGTTGATCTTCGGCCGCCGCGTCGCTCTTGAGGTGCTTGAAGTGGCGGCTGAACCCCGTCCAGCCATCGACTTCCAGCAGCAGCTCGGTGATCTTCAGGTGCGGCAGCGGGCTGTACGCCTGTTGCATCAGCGCCTCGGCCTCGTCGGGCACGCCGTTGTCCAGCGGCGAAATCCTGAGCCGGCCGGTACTGGTGATGGCGGCGTCGGGCAGCTCGTTGGCGGCGGCCAGCCGCTCCACCGTCGCCAGTTGCTCTTGCAGCACCGTGAGGCGCGCCTCCAGGAAGCGCTCGCAGTCGGTTTCGACGGCCAGGCCCAATTCCCGCTGATCGCGCTGCGCGGCGAAACGCGGTGGCGGCAACAGGTAGTCCTCGAAGTCCTTGAACTGGCGCGAGCCCTGCACCCAGATGTCGCCGGAGCGCAGCGAGTTTTTCAGCTCGGACAGCACGCACAGCTCGTAGAAGCGCCGATCCAACCCGTCTTCGTTGCGCACCAGGCTTTCCCAGCGCTTGCGCACGAACGACGTGGGCGCATCGTCCGGCACTTTGCGCGCCTGGCGCTCGTTCATCCCTTTGAGCACATCGACGGCGGCGAGCAGCTCGCGTGCCGCCGGCGCGGCCTTCATGGTCAGCGCTTCCAGCAGGGCCGGCGTGTAGCGCCGGAGCTGGTTGAAGCCGTCGCCGACCAGCGCGAGGAAGTCGAAACCTTCCGGCTGGGCCAGCAGCTCGGCCTCGGTGATGCTCTCGGTGAACACCTCCCACGGGATGATGGCCTCGATGGCGGCGAACGGATCGCCGCCCGACTGCTTGGCTTCCAGCAGGGCGCGGCCGATGCGCGAGTAGAGCCGCACCTTGTCGTTGATCGCCTTGCCGGACTGCTGGAAGCGGTCGGCGTGGTTGCGCTTGGCCTTGCTGAACAGCGCGCCCATGAAACGGTCGTGCAGGTCGATGATCTCGTCGATCAGGGTGGCGCGGGTATCGAGGATCACCGCGGACAGGGTCGCATAGCGGCGGCTCGGCTCCAGGTCGCGCAGGTGCTGGGCCGTCATCTGTCCTCCTTCGCGGGCGAGCTTCAGCAGGCGGTTTTGGTGGACGGTGTGCTCCAGCCCATCCGGCAACGCCAGGTCACGGAGGGTCTTCAGCCGCTCCAGGTGGGCCAGCACATGCTTGGGCTTGGGCGGGCCGGGCGGCTGGCGCAGCCAGATTAGCCCGCTGCCCTTGGTGCCCTCGCGGATCGCCAGCAGACCGTCGAGCGCACGGCGATGGTGATCGGCCAGCGGCGCGGTCAGCGCCGCGTACACCTGGCGCGTACCGCGCGTGAGCGCCTCGCTACATACACGCTCGATGACATCGATGGCCGGCAGGATGATACGTTGCTGCCGCAGCAGCTCGACCAGCGCCTCGGCCAGCACGATACCCCGGTCGGTCTGCTGGGCCAGCTCGGCGAGCTGGTGGACGAAGCGCCGGTAGTCGGCGGCCGCGAACGGCGTCAGCTTCAGCCACGCCTGCAATTCCAGCAGGTGCTCGCGCCGGGTTTCCGGCCGCTGCGCGTACTGCGGCCAGATGTCCGGCGCGATGCGCAACTGGCGGCCGACGATATTCAGCAGGGATGCGGGCGGTTCCGCGTCGGTCGGCAGGGCGAAGCCGGGATAGCGCAGGTAGCACAACTGCACCGCGAAACCGAGCCGGTTGTGGTTGCCGCGCCGTTGGCGGATCACTGACAGGTCGGGTTCGGAGAAGGTGTAATGCCGGATGAGGTCGTCGTCAGTGGTCGGAAAGGCAAGCAGGCCGGTGCGCTCGGCGGGCGTCAGCAAGCTGCGGCGCGGCATGGTCAGTCATCCGTTCTCAGGTATTGGTACAGGGTTTCGCGGCTGATGCCGAATTCGCGGGCGAGCTTGGCTTTCTGCTCGCCGGCGGCGGCCCGCCGGCGCAGCTCGGCCACCCGCTCCGGCGACAGCGCCTTCTTGCGGCCCCGGTAGGCCCCGCGCTGCTTGGCGAGCGCGATGCCTTCGCGCTGCCGCTCGCGGATAAGGGCGCGCTCGAACTCGGCGAACGCGCCCATCACCGACAGCATCAGGTTCGCCATCGGCGAGTCCTCGCCGGTGAAGGTCAGGCTTTCCTTGACGAATTCGATGCGCACGCCGCGCTGGGTGAGCTTCTGCACTAGACGGCGCAGGTCGTCGAGGTTGCGCGCCAGGCGGTCCATGCTGTGCACCACCACCGTGTCGCCCTCGCGCACGAAGGCGAGCAACCGTTCTAGCTCGGGGCGCTGGGTGTCCTTGCCCGATGCCTTGTCGGTGAACAGCCTGTCCACCGGCACATGCTCAAGCTGGCGTTCCGGGTTCTGGTCGAAGCTGCTGACGCGGACGTAGCCGATGCGCTGACCGTGCAAAGGGTCCTCCTGAGGGGAATGTGTCAGGAAGAAATCTATGACTCTTGACGGTGCGTGTCAATCAATTCTGAAGGCGACTCTATTCTGACGCTTTCGCGCCGGATGGTCTGACGCCATGTTAGGGTATAGCTTAACCGGACACATCGGCCTCTGTGCCTCTACTGCTTTTCGGTACAACCGTCAAGAACAGGCAGAGCGCTCCGATAGTTATCGCCACATCAGCGAGGTTGAAGGCGGGCCAGTGCACAAGCTGCCAATGGAAGTCGAGGAAATCGACAACCGATCCACGCAGCACACGATCCACGACATTGCCGAGCGCACCACCAAGGATCAGGCTGTAGCCCACCGCTTCAAGGCGTGGCCGCTGCTGGCACAGCATGCGGCCCAGCCAAGCAGAAACGACCAGACCCAGCGCCATGAGAAAGTAACGTTGCCAGCCGCCAGCGTTCGCCAGAAAGCTGAATGCCGCGCCGGGATTCAGGACATGGACAATGTTGAAGAAGGTGCTGACTTCGACCTGTTCACCGTAGGCAAACGTGCGGGTGATGGCGAACTTTGCGAGCTGATCTGTCATGACAGAACTGGCGGCCACTGCGAACCAGACCCAAGTCGATGTGCGGCGAGCCGATTGCCACACAGGGGCGGCCAGCGGCATCAGCCACCCGGCGAGCGCCGTGCAGCTCAATCCAAGTACCCACCCCGCCAGCACATCGGCAGGAAAGTGCATTCCGGCTGCGATGCGTGACCAACCGACCAATGCGGCGTACAACACCAAGCCGATGCGGCCACGACGGCCTATCAAAGGCCAGAGCGCGCCGACCACCAGCGCGGCATAGGTGGCATGCCCGCTGGGCAGGCTGTAGTGTCGTTCGATGCCCCCGATAACGCGCACCATGTCGCCAAAAACGGCAGGCGGGCGTGGAAAGTCGATCCATAGCTTCAAGATGGTGGCGACGAGAAATGCCAACGCAAAGGCCACGCTAAAGACTCTGAGTCTGTACCGGATGGCATCGGCCCGCGTTGGGTCAGGTGCCGACTTTGACCATCCCCACATCGCCAAGAGCATCAGTGGTGCAGTCCAGTAGTTGCCTATCACAAGGTTGAAGAACGATACCGGCGGTTCCAGCGCTGCAGGTGTGCTCATGTTGATGGCTTGGAACAACGCGATGTTTAGACCACCCCAGTCGTAGAGAAAGAATTTCCAGCTCATTTGCGCAACAGCCTCAAGCCATTGCCAACGACGAGCAAGCTGGCCCCCATATCAGCAAACACCGCCATCCACATGGTCGCTTGACCCGTGAAGGTCAGCACCAGAAATACTGCCTTGATGCCAAGGGCCAGCACAATGTTTTGCATCAGCACCTGCGCCGTCGCACGCGACAGGCGCACGAAGGTCGGAATCTTGCCCAGGTTGTCGTCCATCAGGGCCACGTCAGCGGTCTCGATGGCGGTATCGGTGCCAGCCGCTCCCATGGCAAAGCCGATGTCCGCACGCGCCAAGGCCGGGGCATCGTTGATGCCATCACCGACCATGCCGACCTTGCCCTTTATGGCCAGTAGCTCAACTTCGCGCAGTTTGTCGTCTGGGAGCAGATTGCCTTGCGCACTGTCGATCCCGGCTTGTGCGGCAATGGCCTGTGCCGTGTGGGGGTTGTCGCCGGTCAGCATCATGGTGTTGATGCCCAGTGCATGAAGCTCGGCAATGGCGCTCCTGCTGCTTTCCTTGATGGTGTCCGCTACGGCAAATAAGGCATGAACCCCTTTTGCGCTGACCAACATCACGACAGTTTTACCCATGGTTTCCAGCGCCGCGATGCGCTGTTCCAGTTCTGGTGTGCATTGCCCCAGCGCTTCGAGCATCCGCTGGTTGCCAAGATGGTAGGTCTCACCGTTGATTTGGCCTTGCACGCCCCGACCGGGCAGCGCGCTGAACTCGGCTACGTCGAGTAAGGCAACCCCATCCGTCTGCGCGGCTTGTGCCACCGCTTTGGATACAGGGTGGTCGGAACGAGCCGCCAGACTGGCAGCGATGCTGCGGCTGTTTGCGGCGAGTGCATTGCCCCAAGTGACAAAATCGGTCTGTGCGGGCTTGCCGTGCGTGATCGTGCCGGTCTTGTCCAGAGCCAGCCAGCGCAGCTTGCGGCCTTCTTCCAGATAGACGCCGCCCTTGATGAGAATGCCGTGGCGGGCGGCAGCGGCCAGGCCGCTGACGATGCTGACCGGCGTAGAGATCACCAGTGCGCACGGGCAGGCGACCACCAGCAGAACCAATGCACGGTAAATCCAGTCGAGCCATGCCGCACCCATGAACAGCGGTGGCAACAACGCGACGGCGATGGCAACACCGAAAACAATGGGCGTGTACCAGCGGGCGAACTGATCGACAAAGCGCTGAGTCGGCGCACGGCTTCCTTGGGCAGCCTCTACCGCGTGAATGATGCGGGCCAATGTGGAGTTGCTGGCCACGGCGGTGACGCGGTACTCGAATGAACCGGATTCGTTGATCGTGCCCGCAAACACCGGATCACCGGGGGATTTCTCGACCGGAAGGCTTTCACCCGTGATCGGGGCTTGGTTGACGGCAGAGCGGCCTTCCAGCACCTCACCATCCAGGGCGATGCGCTCACCTGGCTTGACCCGGACGCGGCTACCGATGGCAATTTGCTTTGCACCCACCTCGCGCCATGTGCCGTCAGCCTGCTGCACCGTGGCCTGTTCCGGGGTCAGGTCGAGCAGGCCACGGATGGCATTGCGGGCGCGATCCAGCGACTTGGCTTCGATCACCTCGGCCAGCGCGAAAAGCACCATCACCATTGCCGCCTCGGGCCAGTGCCCGATCAACATGGCACCCGTGACGGCAATCGACATCAGGGCGTTCATGTTGAGATTACGGTTCTTGAGCGCAATCCAACCTTTCTTGTAGGTGGACAGACCGCCGGTGAAGACCGCGACGAGCGCCAGAACGACGACCGACCAATGATTGCCGTTGTGGAGCCAGTAGACCGCCTCGGCCGCCGATGCAGTTACAAAGGAGATGCCCAGCGGCCACCAGTTGGTCGGCGTGGTCACAAGGGATGCGGATGGCGATGCGGCCTCTGCGGTGTCCAACACCTGCGCCTCGAATCCAAGCGCTTGCAGTGCCGCGAGCACGTCCGGCAGAACCTGGTCCGCATGGCGTACCGACAGCGTGCGCTGCATCAGGTTGAAATCGAGATCGGCAACTCCGGCCATGGTACCGAGCTTGTTGCGGATCAACGTCTCTTCGGTCGGGCAATCCATTTTGGTAATGGACAGCTTGGTCGTTTGCCCGGTCGATGCCTGATCCATGCGCACGGCTTGCATGCCGATGGCGGTTAGCGCCTGCTCAACGGGAAACAACGAAGGCAGTTCGTGCCGAACGGCCAAAGTACGCTGCATCAGGTTGAACTCAAGACCAACCACCCCCGCCAGCCCGACCAGCTTGCCTCGGATCAGCGCCTCTTCCGTGGGGCAGTCCATGTTCTCGATGCGATACACCGCTTGAGCCGATCCGGTTGTCGCTGGGGCTTGTGTCGTGGGTTGGATGATCGGCCCAGCCGAGCAGCCACACGCCGTGGAAGCGCATTCGCTCATAAATAACTCCTTCAAATCTATACAACTTCCATTACAAACCCTATAGTTACTATAGAGTCAAGTGAAATAAAGGAGATTGATGCATGGAAATCAGAATTGGCGACCTCGCCAAGCGCTCTGGATGCGAGGTTGTGACCATCCGCTACTACGAGAAGGAAGGGCTACTGCCGAAGCCAGCGCGAAGCGGTGGCAACTTCCGGCTGTACGGTGAGGCGCACATTGAGCGCTTGCAATTCATCCGTCATTGCCGTTCGCTCGACATGACGTTGAGCGAGATTCGCGCATTGCTGGGTCTGCGAGACAACCCGATGCAGGACTGTGGGGAGGTCAACACGCTGCTGGAGGCCCATATTCAACAGGTGGAAATGCGTGTGTCCGCGCTGTTGCAGTTAAAGCGGCACTTGGTTGATTTGCGCGAGAAGTGTTCTGGCTCTCGATCTGTAGAGGCGTGCGGCATTTTGCAAGGGTTGGGCAATTGCAATTGCCATGGTGAAAGTGCCACGAAAAGTCAAACATCTGGGTAAGTAAGGGCTTAGCGTGCTTTATTTTCCGTTTTCTGACCCGACTTTGACACCAGCGAGTAACACGCCCCGTCGCAAGGCGCACGGCGCATGGCCTCCGGCCGAGCGCCGGAAAC
>NZ_JBLQGP010000047.1:0-9950 GCF_047806685.1 Thauera sp. WH-1 | reverse complement strand
GGGCGGCTTGGGATGACGATATCCGTATGAAAATGCTGGGGATTCATCCGTTATGACTTTCGAGTGCGATGGCCCTGGGCGCATAGGCAGCTCAGAAACTTCGGCCAGCCCCCCGCCCAGGCGGCGATCAGATCACTGCCGCATAGGCAGCTCAGAAATTGTCCTTCTCGGTGACGTGCCAGTCGAAGCCGATCACTGCCGCATAGGCAGCTCAGAAATGCCGTTCTTGCCGGGCTGCCCCTATCCAACGGATCACTGCCGCATAGGCAGCTCAGATACACCTTTCTTCATGCTGGCATCAAATTTGCTGTGATATTCTCACGCAGTTGCCGGCCCGCCCGCCCGCCGCCTGCGAACGACCCCCGCAGCCCCCCAACCCCGTCCCGAACCGACTCGCCGCCCGATCCACGATCCGATGCTGCTCACCTCACTCGTCCTCGTTCCGTTCGTCGGCAGTCTGCTTGCGGCGCTGATGCCGCAGAGTGCCCGCAGCCACGAGTCGTGGCTGGCGATCGCGGTGGCGGCCTATGGCCTGATCGTCGCCGGCTTGCTCTTCCCCGAGGTGGCGGGTGGCGCGGTGATGCGGGAAGAGTTCGCCTGGCTGCCGGCGCAGGGGCTCTACTTCGTGTTGCGCGTCGATGGGCTGGCCTGGGTGTTCACCATGCTGGTGCTGGTCATCGGCCTGCTGGTGGTTCTGTACGCGCGCTACTACATGTCGCCCGAAGACCCGGTGCCGCGCTTCTTCTCCTTCCTGCTCGCCTTCATGGGCTCGATGCTGGGGGTGGTGCTGTCGGGCAACCTGGTGCAGCTGGTGGTGTTCTGGGAGCTCACCAGCCTGACCTCCTTCCTGCTCATCGGTTACTGGCACCACCGCGCCGATGCGCGGCGCGGGGCGCGCATGGCCTTCACCGTCACCGCCACCGGCGGCCTGTGCCTGATGGCGGGCGTGCTGGTGCTCGGCCACATCGTCGGCAGCTACGACCTCGACGTGGTGCTGGCCGCCGGCGCGCAGATTCGTGAGCACGAGCTGTACCTGGCGGCGCTGGTGCTGATCGCGCTCGGGGCGCTGACCAAGAGCGCCCAGTTCCCCTTCCACTTCTGGCTGCCGCACGCGATGGCCGCGCCGACGCCGGTGTCGTCCTACCTGCACTCGGCGACCATGGTGAAGGCCGGTGTGTTCCTGCTGGTGAGGCTGTGGCCGGCGCTGGCGGGGACGCCGGAATGGACTTGGATCATCGGCGGCGCCGGGGTGTGCACCCTACTGCTCGGCGCCTTCATCGCGATCTTCCAGCACGACCTCAAGGGCCTGCTGGCGTACTCGACGATCAGCCACCTCGGCCTGATCACGGTGCTGATCGGCATCGGCACGCCGCTGGCGATGGTGGCGGCGATCTTCCACATCCTCAACCACGCCACCTTCAAGGCTTCGCTGTTCATGGCCGCCGGCATCATCGACCACGAGAGCGGCACCCGCGACCTGCGCGTGCTGCGCGGCCTGCGCCACAAGCTGCCGATCACCGCCACGCTGGCCATCGTCGCCAGCGCGGCGATGGCGGGCGTGCCGCTGCTCAACGGCTTCCTGTCCAAGGAGATGTTCTTTGCCGAGACGCTGCATGTGGGCAGCGAGCGCAACTGGTGGATGTCGGCCGCCGCGGTGGCGATGGGCATGTTCAGCGTGGCGTACTCGCTGCGCTTCATCTCGATCTTCTTCGGCGCCCCGGCGCAGGAGCTGCCGCGCGATCCGCACGAGCCGCCGCGCTGGATGCGCTTTCCGGTGGAGTTGCTGGTGCTCGCCTGCCTCGTGGTCGGCATCGCGCCCGGCATCAGCATCGAGCCGATCCTCAACATCGCGGTGCACGCCGTGCTCGGCAGCGCCTCGCCGCACTACGACCTCGCCGTGTGGCACGGCCTCAACCTGCCGCTGCTGATGAGCGTGATTGCCCTGGCGGGCGGCGTGCTGCTGTACGTCGTGCTGCGCCGCCATTTCGATCTGCGCGAGCGCGACAACGTGCCGCTGATCCACCGCTTCAACGGCGCCCAGGCCTACGAGACCATGATGCTGAACCTGACGCGCGCCGCCGGCTGGCTGCTGCAGCGCCTGGGCACCGCGCGCCTGCAGCCGCAGCTGCTGGTGATGATGGTCGCGCTGCTGGTGCTGCCGCTGCTGCTGGCCGGCGCCCCACCCGCGTGGACGCAGATTCCGCTGCAGGACTTCGACCCCCTGTTCGCCGCGCTGTGGGCGATCGGCGGCGGCTGCGCGGTCGCCGGCGCGTGGATGGCCAAATACCACCGCCTGGCCGCCCTCGCCCTGGTCGGCGGCACCGGCATCATTACGGCGGCGAGCTTCCTGTGGCTGTCGGCGCCCGATCTGGCGCTGACCCAGCTGATGGTGGAGACCGTCACCACGGTGCTGATCCTGCTCGGGCTGCGCTGGCTGCCACCGCGCATCGAGCCTGGCGATCTGAAGCCGGTCCCGCCGCGCACGGTCTGGCTGCGGCGCACGCGCGACCTCGCCGTCGCCGTGACCGGGGGTCTTGCGCTGGCCGCGCTCACCTACGCCGTGCTGGTGCACCCGGCCTCGGACACGATTGCCGATTTCTTCCTGCTCAACGCCCTCGAAGGCGGCGGCGGCAGCAACGTGGTGAACGTGCTACTGGTCGACTTCCGCAGCTTCGACACCCTGGGCGAGATCACCGTGCTCGCCATCGTCGCCCTCACCGTGTATGCGCTGCTGCGCCGCTTCCGCCCCGCGCCCGAGAGCGCGGGCATTCCGCCGCAGCAGCGCAATACGGCCGACCCGGCGCACGGACAAAATCCCGCCGAGCAGGCCAACAGCGGCTACCTGATGGTGGCCGGCATTTATCTGCGCCTGCTGTTGCCCTTCATGGGGGTGATCGCGGTGTATTTCTTCATGCGCGGCCACAACCTGCCCGGTGGTGGCTTCGTGGCGGGCCTGATCTTCGCGGTGGCGATCCTGGTGCAGTACATGCTGGCCGGCACCACCTGGGTGGAGAGCCATCTGCACCTGCGGCCGCACCGCTGGCTGGGGCTGGGGCTGCTGCTGGCCTGCGCCACCGGCCTGGGCGCCTGGCTGTTCGGCCACCCCTTCCTCACCACCCACACCGCGCATGTGAGCTGGCCGCTGGTGGGCGAGCTGCATCTGCCCAGTGCCTTCGTGTTCGATCTCGGCGTGTTCGCGGTGGTGGTGGGCACCACCATGCTGATGCTGGTGGCCCTCGCCCACCAGTCGCTGCGCGCCCACCGCCTGCCGGGCGAGGACGCCGCCCAGGCCGAGCCACAAACCGTGCAACAGCCCGCAAGCGGAGGGACGATCTGATGGAGCTGGTGATCGCAATCGCGGTGGGCGTGATGTTCGGCTCGGGGATCTGGCTGATCCTGCGGCCGCGAACCTTCCAGCTCATCATCGGCCTGCTGCTGATGTCGTATGCAGTGAATGTGTTCATCTTCGCGATGGGCCGCCTGTGGGTGGACAAGCCGCCGATCACGCCGGTGCCGGACATCGATCCGGCCCAGTTCGCCGACCCGTTGCCGCAAGGCCTGGTGCTCACCGCGATCGTGATCGGCTTCGCCACCACCGCGCTCTACCTGGTGATCATGATCGGGGCACGCGGCCTCACCGGCAGCGACCACGTCGATGGCGAGGAGCCGCGCGCATGAACACGATGCCCTGGCTGCAACACCTGATCGTCCTGCCCGTGCTCCTGCCGCTGGTGGTGGGCGCGCTGCTGATCCCGGTCAACCACAGCCGGCACGCGCTCAAGCTCGGCCTCAGCCTGGCCAGCACCGTGCTGCTGTGGCTGCTCGCCGTCGCCTTGTTGCTGCTCGTCGACGGCGAACACTGGCAGGGCGGGATCGGCGTCTACCTGGCGTCGAACTGGGCGGCGCCCTTCGGCATCGCGCTGATGATCGACCGCCTGGCGGCGCTGATGCTGGTGCTGACCGCAACGATCGCGCTCGCCGTGCTGGCGTTCTCCGCGCAGCGCTGGGACCGGGTCGGGGTGCACTTCCATTCCCTGTTCCAGTTCATGCTGATGGGGCTCAACGGTGCCTTCCTGACCAACGACCTGTTCAACCTGTTCGTGTTCTTCGAGGTCATGCTGGCCGCCTCCTACGGTCTCGTGCTGCACGGCTACAACCTGCGCCGCATCCGCGCCGGCATGCAGTACATCGCCGTCAACCTGGTCGCCTCGCTGCTGTTCCTGATCGGCGTCGCGCTGATCTACGCGGCGTCCGGCACGCTCAACATTGCCGACCTCGCCACCCGCGTCGCCACCCTCGGCCCGCAGGACGCCTGGCTGCTGCGCATCGGCGCCGTCATCCTGGCGCTCGCCTTCCTCACCAAGGGCGCGATGTGGCCGCTCGGCTTCTGGCTGCCCACCACCTATGCCTCGGCCTCGGCGCCGGTGGGCGCGATGCTGGTGGTGATGACCAAGGTCGGCGTGTATGCGGTGCTGCGCGTGTGGCTCGCCGTGTTCGGCGACGAGGCCGGCGCACTGGGCGGCTTCGGCCTCACCGCGCTGACCGTGGGCGGCATGGCGACCCTGCTGTTCGGCGCGATCGGCATGCTGTCCAGCGAGGACGGCGGGCGCATGGCCGGCTATGGCGCGATCATCTCCTCGGGCACGCTGCTGGCGGTGATCGGGCAGTCGGGCAGTGCCGTGCTGGCCTCCGGGCTGTACTACCTGCTCGGCTCGACGCTGGCGATGGCGGCCTTCATGCTGCTGATCGAGCTCACCGAACGCATCCGCCCGCCGGGGGCGGCACTGCTCGCGATCACGATGGAAGCCTTCGCCATCGAGGACAAGCCCGAGGACCCGGTCGGCGTCGGCATTCCCGGCACCCTCGCCTTCCTCGGCCTGAGCTATGCCGCCTGCGCCCTGGTCATCAGCGGCATGCCGCCGCTGTCGGGCTTCGTCGCCAAGTTCAGCCTCTTTCATGCGCTGCTCGAGCGCGCCACGGCCACACCGGGCGGCGTCCCGGCACTGACCTGGACGCTGATCGCGCTGATGGTGCTCGGCGGCCTGGCGGCGATCATCGCCTTGATGCGCCTGGGCGTGCGGACCTTCTGGGCTTCGGGCATGGTGGCGCCGCCGCGGCTGCAGGTCTCGGAGGCGGCGCCGGTGGGCGCGCTGGTGCTGCTGTGCGTGCTGCTGACGCTGCAGGCCGGGCCGGCCTTCGACTATCTGGGCCGCACGACGGCGGACCTCGCGCGCAGCGGCGACTACGGCACGCGCGTGCTGGGCGAGCCCCCTGTGCTGCGCGCACCCGCCGCGGAGGGCCTGCAATGAGACGCTGGCTGCCTTCGCCGCTGCTCTCGTGCAGCCTGTTGCTGATGTGGCTGATGCTCAACCAGAGCGTCGAACCCGGGCACTGGCTGCTCGGCGGCGCGCTCGGCCTCGTCGCGCCGCTGCTCGCGCGCCCGCTGCAGCCCCATGGCCATGCCCGCCTCGGCCGGCCGCTGGCCCTGTTCCGGCTGCTGTGGCTGTCGGCGATCGAGATCGTCCGCTCCTGCTTCAACGTCAGCCAGATCATCCTGCTGCGGCGCTCGGCCGACGTGAACTCGCAGTTCATCCGCGTGCCGCTCGAGCTGCGCAGCCCGCACGGCCTCGCCCTGCTGTCCTGCCTGATCAACTCGACGCCGGGCACGGTGTGGGTGGAGATCCTGCCCGACACGCACGAACTGCTGCTGCACGTGTTCGACCTGCACGACGAGCAGTGGTGGGTGGACACCATCAAGACGCGTTACGAGCAGCCCATCATGGAGGTGTTCGAGACGCCGCAACGCAAGACCGAAGGAGACCGCAGATGACGACTGCGACGCTGCTGGCGGGCGCGATCGTGTTCGCGCTGGTGTGCGTGGTGCTGGCCATGGTGCTGTGCACGCTGCGCCTGCTGATCGGCCCCAGCGCACAGGACCGCGTGCTGGCGCTGGACACGCTGTGGATGTGCGTGATGCTGCTGGCGCTGATGCTGGGCATCCGCCACGGCAGCCAGATCTATTTCGAGGCCGCCTTGCTGATCGCCCTGCTCGGCTTCGTGTCCACCATCGCGCTGGCCAAATTCCTGATGCGTGGCGAGGTGATCGAATGAACATCGCCGCCGACCTGCCGTGGTGGGCGGCCGTCGCCGTCGCCTTCCTGCTCGTGCTTGGCGGGCTGATCACGCTGATCGGCACGCTCGGCCTGCTGCGCCTGCAGCACTTCTACCAGCGCATGCACGGGCCGGCGATCACCATCGCGCTCGGCGCCGGCTGCATCCTCGTGGCGTCGATGCTGTACTTCACCGTGACGCAATCGCGCCTGGTCATCCATGAGCTGCTGATCAGCGTCTTCGTGCTGATGACGGCGCCGGTGGTGGCGATGATGATCATGCGCGCGGCGGTGTATCGCGACCTGCGCGCCCGCCACGGCCTCCCCCCCGACGGCGAGGGCGGGCCGGAGTGAGGGGCGGTAGGCGTTTCTTGCGTGAGGGAGACTATTCATCACGGCCGGTGTCCGGCTTAACCGCCCCCCTGACCTTAAGCTAACTCTTCTCCGTGCAGGGCGAGTGGAGGCCTTGCACCTCCTGATATCGGCGTAGAACGCTTTCTACCATCTGTATTCGCCACCTGCTGCGGCACTCTGGACGCAGTCGCTGGTATAGGGGTCGTTCTTACCCCAGCACCTTTCGGTATAGGTGTGCGGAACACAGCGCTGAAGCGCGCACCAGCGACTTCGTAGTGGGAGTCCTTGAAGCCGGACTTGTCCTTCGTGAAGAGGCTGTAGTCGAGGTAGGGCGTGATGTTCTTGACGGGCCCGAGGGCCAGGGCAATGGGTAGTTAGCCTCTGCCGGGTAGAAGTTCCGTAAGCAAAGGCCGCAGCGTGAGGCGACTCGAGCATACCTACACAATGGGCGAAAGGGCGCTCATCATCTCGAAGTCAGCGCCCGTTCGGCCACTCCGGTGTCGGACGATTCGGGCAAGTCGGTCGGTATCTCGCCGCACCGACGTAATGATCCCATTCCTGCTCGGTGAGGTTCGCCGTAACGCGCGCGCAGGCGCGGTCCAGGACTTCCGCGAGCGAAACGAACAGGGCGTCGGGCTGGATGACTGCCTGACCGTCGGTGTTGACCGTAACAACCGCCCTGCCGTCTGGACTCCAGGCCGCAATCACCTCCGCCGAGGGCGCACCCGGAATCGTCACAGGGATCCGCGACGAGTGGCCCAGGGTCCAGACAGCCTGTCCCGCTGGACCCGGCGCGAGCAATCGACGTCCATCAACACTTAGGTACGCATGCCCCTGTTGGTAGGCCATGCGGATGGAGTTCAACATCTGCCCGTTTCGCGCATCGTGCACGCGCGCCAGATAATCGCTCCCCGCGATCACCACTCGGCTGCCGTCCGAACTCCAGCCGACCTGATTCACCCCCTCTGCGTCGCCCACTAGCTGAACCACCACGGATTCGCGCTCGACATCCCACACGCGCACGATCCGGTCTGCTCCCGCGATCAGCGCCCGCTGGCCATCGGGACTCAGTGCCGGACAGACGCGAACTGCCCCGTGCCCAGGAAGACTAGCCAGGCTACGGCCCGTTGAGGCGTCCCAGACCCGCACACTGCCGTCGCGACTGGCCGTTATTGCGCGGGCCGCTGCCCCATCCCAGCCTGCGCAGGTCAGCTCCTCCGAATGTCCGTGCAATCGCATGAGCTGCGCGCCGGTTGCGACCTCGTAGAGCGTCGCGACGGACTCGGAGCCCAACGCAGCGATAACCCGAGCGCCTGTTGGGTCCGGCGAGACCACAAGCATTTCCGGGGTGGTGTGCAGGACAGCCAGCGGATAACCGCCTGCAGGATCCCAGCCTCGGAACGTACCGGCGCGGTCCACCGTCATGACGCGCCGCCCGTCCGACGTTATCCCAGCATAGCGAACCCCGCCCACATGGCCGCGCAGCTCCACCCGCCTCCAGTCGCCCGGCATGCGCCACCGCCGGATGACTGAAGACTGACCCGCTGTTAGAACGGATTCCCCATTTTGGGCAAACGCGACATGCCGGACCTGCGCGCCATGACCACGCAGCACAGCAAGCGTTCGTCCGCCGGTCCCCCATATGCGTGCCGTGCCGTCGTCGCTTCCAGTCGCGAGCCGGTTTCCATCAGGACTCCAGGCGACCGCGGTGACGTAATCGACGTGTCCGCTTAGGACGTGGATGGCGCGGCCGGCGCCCGCATCCCAGACGCGTACAGTGTGATCCCGGCTAGCAGTGGCAATCAGCTCTCCATGCCGCTCCCATACAGCCTGCTCGACGCGCTCGGAATGTCCGTCGAGCTGCGCCAACGGCTTCCCGTCGGGCAAGGTCCACAGACGGCCTGCTCCGCCCTCGTCGAAGGTAGCCACACGCCCTCCATCTGGACTGATCGCGACCACTTCGACGGATCGGTCGTGCCCCCTCAGGACACCCATGGCAATTCCGCCGTCAAGGTCCCAGATGTGGGCCGTTCCGTCACGACCTGCGGTCACAGCGTACTGCCCGTCCCCACTCACCGCGATGCCGTGTATCCATCCGGAATGGCCCTGCAGCGTGGCCTCCTTCCGACCGTCCACGGCGTTCCAAAGCCGCGCGCTTCCATCGCTAGCTGCCACCAGCAAGCGATGCCCCTCGCCAACCCATTGAGCCCGGTACCCCGTAAGTTGCAGTGCCAGGGATCCGTCAGCGCGCCAGATGCGCACGTCGCGATCCTCGTCGCTCACGGTGAGCACCAAAGCACCGTCCGGGCTGAATGCGGCCTGGCGGACGGTACTCTGGTGGCCGCTCAACTCGGCGAGCACCGCACCGGTTGCAAGATCCCAGATCCGGACCGACCGATCGGCGCTGCCGGTAAGCAAGCGCTCGCCCGTTGGGTCGAGCGCCATTGCGTGAATCGATCCGCGGTGGCCTCGAAGCGGCACGCCTAGGGGAACCTCCAGCATCGCACGGCGCAGTACGGCTTCCGCCTGCTCGCTCGCATGCCGCCGCACTCCCTCGATTGCGAGCAGCGTGGCCAGCTCGGGATCGGTTTCGAGAACGGCGGACGCCGTAACAGCGAGTTGCCGGGACACCGCGAGGTCGCGCTGTTGTATGGCGTGATGGGTGCTCCAAACCGATACGGCGGTGAGTCCCAGGAGCCCGACCACCGCCAATGCCGCCACCCGTCGCGTGCGCCGATGCTGACGAAGATCCTCACCGTCGATCTGATCCTTGGGCCGTCCGTGAAGAGGCGCAGCCAAATCCAGCACTGCGGCACGGAACCGTGCATGACGGAGCGACAGCATCTCATCACTGCGCGCCCAGCGTAGGTCTACATGCAGGGGCGACTCGCGAAAACTGTGGTGCAAGCAAGTCGGGAGCGCAGTCGTGCGGGCTGGATCGAAGCCGCCGTCCATTTCCCGCCACACCACGTCTCCGTCCGTTAACACAATGAGCAGATGATCGGGACTTCGGTTCTTCGCCCACCACTCGACCTCGCGGCCGACCCAGTCCGAATCGGCCGCAGCCGGAGAAGCCATCAGGATGAAATAACGCGACTCCCCGAGGGCGCGCTCTATCGAGCCCCACAGGCCCGGACTTGCCGCCAGACTCGTTGCGTCTCGAAAGACATGCAGGGCCCGCATGCGATACCAAGGCCGTGCCAAACGATGCAGCCCGGACTGCAGGGCCGGAGCGAGTTTCCCATCGGCCGCATGACTGTAGGAAATGAACGCATCGTATCGCATGGACAACCGACCTCGCCTCGTCAGACCTCCGGATTCGAGCGCCCGAATCCGGCCGAATGACATACCAAAGCACCTAAGGGCCGTCGACTAGAGAACAATGGATCAAGTAGAAGTCGCCAGTTACCTAGTGTAGTGCTGCGCTCTTGAAAAGACTTAATTTACGACATCCGTTATCATGCTTCATGCATGCAAGACGGAGAA
>NZ_JBLQGP010000046.1:0-10164 GCF_047806685.1 Thauera sp. WH-1 | reverse complement strand
CTGCGCTTGAGTTTGTACAGCAGGTCGGTGCCGATGTTGCCCGGACCGATCAGGGCGCATTTGATCTTGTTGCTCATCAGGGTTCCTTTGCCACGAATCTCGAGAGAATGCAGGCCGTACGGCGACCGAGGGGAGGGAGAGGTACGACAGGTCGCCGCACGGCTGCAATCGGTCAATCGAAGGGTTTTTAGATCAAGACTCCGTTCCGCTTCAGCCCGGCTCACCGACGTCGTCGGCACCGATGGCAAGCAGGCCTGCACGCGCGCACAGCCCATCCTGCTCCTCGGAGGCGCCCGAGACGCCGATGCCGCCCACCAACTGGCCGTCGACACGAATCGGCAGGCCGCCGCCAAACACGATGAGCCGCGGCTGCGCCGAGAAGCCCAGCTTCATGCCCTCGTTGTCGCCCACGACCTTCATCCAATCACCGGTCGGGAAGCCGAAGCCACCTGCAGTATAGGCCTTGTCGATGGCGATACTGATCGACTGCGGAAACGCGCCGGGCATGCGCAGGAAGGCAACCAGATTGCCGGCCGTATCGGCCACCCCGACGTTGATCCTGACCCCGAGCGCCTCGGCTTTTCGGACTGCCGCCTCGACGGCGGCATGGGCCGCTTCCCAGCTGACGGTGACTTGTGGCACGGCAATCTTCATCGTTGTGGCTCCTGCTGTTGGGTCTATTTTTACAATGTTATGAAGTTAGTCGAGTAATTTATCGACGTCAAGCACTTATCTCGAGATTTAGATAAGTCAGCGAACGCCCCACACGTCAGCTAAAATATCGAGGAAATATCAACCCGATACCAACCTTACTCGTCCGCGTGCCACCATGAGTGAAGCCGTCCTGTCGCGACCCACAACGTCCGTTGAACCCAAGACACTGGTCGAAGGTGCCTACCAGCGCCTTCGCCGTGACATCATCGAAGGCGTTCACCCCCCCGGCGAGAAGTTGCGCGTCGAGCACCTCAAGGACCAGTACAACGTCGGCGCCGGCACCTTGCGTGAAGCCTTGTTGCTGCTCGTGACCGACGCCCTGGTGGTGACCCAGGGCCAGCGTGGCTTCCGCGTCGCTCCCATCTCGATTGCGGACTTCGAGGACATCACCCGTACCCGCGTGCTGCTCGAGACGGAAGCATTGCGCCAATCAATCGCGTTCGGCGGCGAAGACTGGGAAGCCGGCGTGGTGGCGGCCTTCCATCGTCTGTCCCGTGCAGAGGAACGGCTCGCCGACAATGACTCGAGCACGACCGAAGAGTGGGAGAAACGCAATCGCGCCTTCCACGAGGCGCTGATCGCTGCTTCATCCTCGCGCTGGATCACGCACTTCCAGCACATCCTCTACCAACAGTCCGAGCGCTACCGCCGCATCAGCCTGTTCCGACAGCCGATCGAACGCGACGTTCACGCGGAACATCAAGCCCTGTTCGACGCGACGATGGCACGCGACAGCACGCGCGCAACCTCCATCCTCACCGAGCACATCCTTCGCACCCTGGATGCGATCAAGCGCATGCCGGTGGACTTCTTCACCGGCAAGATGAAGCTCTGATCGCCGTCCCGTGACGGGCCTGCGCCAGCGGAACATGTCCGCTGGCGCAGGCCGGACGCGAGATCAGGAAACGACCGACAGGAAGCGCTCGTTGAGCTTGCGGTCGTGGTAGAAGATGCCTGCGCCGACCTCGTCCCAGGTCCACTTCACCGCCTTGTAGTCGGGGTAGGTGTCGTAACCGCCGCAGAAGGTTTCGAAGCGGTTACCCGACGGGTCGAAGGCATAGATGGTGGTCCCACGGGTGATGCCGTGACGGGTCGGGCCGATGTCGATCGAAATGCGATTCATGGACATGATGTCGGCCGCGCGCAACACCTTCTCCCAGCTGTCGAGCTTGAACGAGATGTGATGCAGCTTGCCCGGCTCGGGATGACGCACGAAGGCGATATCATGCGCCTTGGTCGAACACGACAACCAGATCGCCAGGTCGGTCTTGCCGTCTTCCATAACGACGTGCTCGACGAGGTAGAAGCCGAGCACCTTCTCGAAGATCTCCTGCACCTTCTCGATGTCCGGACCATACAGCAGGCAGTGGTCCATGCGGGTCGGCGCGATACCGCGCTCGGCATCGGGAACCCAGGGGTCCGGGTTCACATAGGACTGCCCGTTGCCGACGTCGGTCTTCTCGGCATAGAGCTCGATCAGGTGGCCCGAGGGCACTTCGAAACGCACCCGCTCGCCGGTCTCAAGCATCTCGCCGGCAGGAATGCGCTCGGTCTTGAGGCCGAAGGCCTGGAGGTCGGCGTCGAGCTTGTCGAGGGTGGCCTTGTCAGCGACCTTGAAGGCGAAGAAATCGACGCCCGCCGACTCGGCCTGACGGATCAGCACGCTGTTGTGCTCGCGCTCGTCCCAGGCCTTGAAGTAGACCCGGCCCTGATCGTCGCGGCCGGTTTCGACCAGACCAAGGACGTTCTTGTAGAAGTGGATGCCCTCGTCGAGGTCCAGAACACGCATCGAGATGTGCCCCGGACGCAGTACGCCAGTCATTGCCATGTGAATGCTCCTCCTGCAGAACCCGGCCGGTATCTTCCGGTTCGGGTAGGTTGGAAAGTAAAAGAGTGAAGCAATCAGAGTTTATCGAACACCTGATGCCGGATCCGACAATCTCGACATTCTCTGATAAAAATCAAATTTTCTTGAAAAGCGGGCTACGCACCTGCTGCACGTCGGCCGCCGAGAAGAACTTCTCCATGTAGATGTCGCGCTCGAAAAGCCGCCCCTGCATCAGGGCAGTGATGCAGGCGTCAATCATCAGCGGCGGACCGCACAGGTAGGCCTTGTGGCCGCGGAAGTCGTCCTTGAAGTGCGCCTTTGCCGCATCGTGCACATAGCCGCGAAAGCCGGTCCAGTCCGAATCGGCCGGCTCGTCCGACAAGGCCGGGACATAGGTGAAGTTCGCGTGCTTCTGCGCGAGGGCGAGGAACTCATCGTGGTAATACAACTCCTCGCGCGTACGCTGCCCATACACCAGAGTCATGGGTCGGGTGTCCCCTGCCTCGAGCAGGTCGAGGATCATCGAGCGCGGGCTCGACAGCCCCGAGCCGCCCGCCATGAAGAGCAGCGCCTCCGGCGCCGACTTGCGCACGAAGAAGCGTCCATAGGGCCCGGACAGCCGCACGCGGTCACCGACCTGCAGCTTCTCGTGCACCCAGGTGGTGCCACGCCCGCCCGGCACGATACGGATGTTGAGTTCCACCTCGCGGCCGGTCGAGGGCTGGTTCGCAAGCGAGAACGCCCGACTGTACTCGCCGCCCTCGAGGAAGAAGTTGATGTACTGACCGGCCTGGAAGTGCATCGGCTCATCGGTCTCGATGAAGACGCCCTTGATGGTGGGCGTCAGGCTCTCGATACGGGTCACGGTGCCGGGGAAGTCGCGCACCGGGATGGATTCGGCATCGGGCTCTTCCTCGATCTCCGCCTCGATCGTGACGTCGCTCTGCAGTCGCGCGCAACAGGCCAGGGTCTTGCCTTCGTCGCGCTCGAAGTCCATCAGGGCGAAGCTCGACGCCTCGCCATGATCGACTTCGCCATCGATGACCTGGACCTTGCAGGTCGCGCACAGGCCGTGGCAACAGGCGTGAGGCAGCCAGATGCCGGCGCGCAGCGCCGCGTCGAGAATGGTCTGGTCGTCCTCGACCTCAATCGTCTGGCCGATGGGTTCAATGGTCAGCTCGTAGCTCATCGTTCGTGTCCGTGGTTCGGTTGGGGTCTGCAGACCCGCGGCGCGCCCGGTTGGCGCGCCGCGGCACGCGCACTCAGTTGCAGGAGCCCTTGATGCCGTTGAGGCCAGGGGTGCGGAAACGGATCACGTCCTTGTGCTTGAGGCCGTTCTCGGCCAGCGACTTGTCGAAATCGAGCGAGACCGGCTTGCCCGACTTGAGCCACTCCACCTTCGCCCAGTCGATCTGGGCGAAATCGGGGTGGTAGCCGAAGGCGGCCTGCATCGGGCCGGCAACGACGTCGCCGAAACGCATCGTCGGCGGGAAGGGGAAGCAGAACGGGGCGCAGAACAGCAGGTGGTCTTCCCAGCCGATGTAAAGCAATTGGGCGCCGTGGAACTTGTCCTGGGTGTCGGCGGGGGCGAATTCATACTTCGAAACAGCGGCAACAGCCATGTCTTGTCTCCTTGCTAACGCTTGATCGCTGCGGGTGCTCGCGCACCCGCAGCCTGCACGGTCAGATGTTCTTCGTCGCCTGGCCGCGCCATTCGTCGAAGTTCTTCTTGTCCTCGGAAATATCGAAGTCGAGGTTGTCGCGGTCATGCTCGAAGTTGTAGTACTTCAGCACTGCGGCGAGCGGATCGAAACCTTCGACCGTCGGGTCTGTGCCCTCGGGGAAGCAGTTGCCCTGGTAGATCTGGTGCACCGGCAGCCAGGCCTGAACGTACTTCTCGGGCTCGTGCTCGAAGATCTCCTTGCAGTGGTCCGAGCAGAAGTGGTACTTGTCGCCCTTGTAGTCGACCTCGCGGTAGCAGATCTTGGTCGGGTCGCCAGGCTCGGTGAACAACATCGGGATCTGGCAGGTCTGGCACAGCATGGGCAGCGTCTTGTTGTAGAAGCGGTTGCCCTTGGCGGCCTGCTCACGCCAGAACTCGTAGCGCGGACGGTATTGCTTGTCGAAGCTCTCCGGGTATTTGCTCGACAGCCAGGCCATCTCGTCCTCGTCCGGCATCCAGGTATGGAAGTTGGCGGCAGCGGCGTAGTTGTAGAAGGTGCTCCAGGCCTGGTGCGACAGATGGTCCTTCTCGAGGGCGATCTGCTCGGCACACTTGGGCATCTTGATGCCGTAGCGGGCGAGGTCCTTGAACAGCGCACCGCCGTTCTCCTCGAAGTACACCTCCCAGGCCTCCTTCCAGCTCATCGTGCGCTTGGGCAGCATGTAGTCCATCATCATCGCCACCAGGGTCAGCACGCGATAGCCGCGCCAGGTCCACTTGTCGATCCAGCGCTGCACGATGGGCACGTTGGCGGGGTCTTGCTCGAGGATGAACTTGATCACCTCCAGGCCCAGCGTCATGTGGCGCGCCTCGTCGGACTGCGCCGAGAAGCCGAAGGTCATCGTGCCCATGTCGCCGTTGTAGGCCGCGCCCGAGACGAAGGGCACGAACAGCAGGTTGGTCAGCACGTACTCGAACGAGAAGCCGATCGAGACCATGAACTCGAACGGGCCGGCGGTGATGGCGTCGTCGAAGAAGCTCTTGGGCACCGACAGGAACCACACGCGGTCATGCATGTGGTGGAAGTCGTGCATGCCGTTGTAGTACTTGTTGTAGTTCGAGATCGCGTGCACCTGGGTCTGCGCGTGGCGGATCTCGTCGAGCGACTGCATCAGGCAGGCCACGCGCGGGCCGGGGCCGGGGAAGGCGCGGCCGGCGTGCGCGAAGCCGCGGTGGGCGACGTACTCGAGCGGGCTGATGCCGCTGATGAAGAGCTTGACGGTGTTGATGTAGCGCGCGTCGGTGACGTTGAGGTGGCCGTTGTTCTGGGCGAAGGCGTCGATGATCGCGTACAGCTTGCGCTCCTTCTCGGCCTGGTACTTCCAGTAGGCGTCCATGGTCAGGCGGAAGGGGTCTTCCCACTTGTCCCAGTCGTGGATCTTGATCCCCTCGTAGGCGATGTAGGGGTAGATGTCTTCCATCTTCTGGTACGACGGGGTCCAGTCCAGACCGCGCGTCATCACGGCATAGCGCTCTTTCAGGCCGAGCTTCTTCTTGGCAACTTGCATATCCATTGTCTTGTCTCCTCGGGGTCTCAGGATTTCCAGAACAGGGTGATTTCGTCGTCGGTCTGATCGAGGTTGCCCGACATGGTGATCATGTTCACCTGCAGCTCCTGCAGATCGTAGTCGCGGCCGATGATCTCCTCGATCGTTTCGCGACGCACCACCAGCTTGCCGTCGGCATTGATCTTGACCATCGCCGGCTGCTCGTCGCATACCGCACCGGGGTTGTCCTGCAGGATCGCCTCGATGATGGGGCGGGTTTCTTCGTTGGTCTGCAACGCGAGAAATACGGTGGACATAGATGCTTTTCCCTCAGAGGGTCACGCCGGCCTTGGCCATGCGCGTGTTGAATTGCTGGACGACATCGGCCATGACTTCGTCGGTTCGGTTGCCAAGAGCGATGCGGGCGACGGGCAGCAGCACGGAGGCGGCGCGGTCGCGCCACTCGGTCAGCCACTGGGTCATGATCTGCTTGTTGTCCGCGGACTCGGCGGCGGCGATCTTCACCGTGGCGTCAGCCCACTTCCTGGTCTCGGCGAACCAGTCCGTCATGAACTGGGTCAGCATGGCGACCGGCGTGCCGCCCTGCGACGACAGCACGTCGTCGATGATCGTGTCGTACACCAGGGGGTACATCAGCCCATCGAGGACGACGTTCTGGACCACGAACAGTTCGACCGGATCCTTGATGACGAAGGAGTCCTCCACGTAGCGGCGCAGCCCTTGCCACGCATCGTCTTCCATCCACGCCCGCTTGGCCTCGTCGAGCGACTCGAGGTCCCCCAGGAGCAGACCGACGCGGGTGATGTACTGGGCGATGCCGAGCTGATCCATCGAGTGGTAGATGTGCGGCTGCGAGAAGCCGGTGCCGTAGCTGTAGGCGCAGATGCTCGCGTTGTTCATGTTCGAGCCCCAGGCTACATGGCGTAGCGGCAGCAGGAGCTTGAGCACGGTGTCGCGCACCGAATCCGGCAGCGTTGCCGCAAGGCCGCGGCTCTCGACGAAATCGAAGTTCGCCTCGGCAGTGTCCTGCTGCTTGGCGCGGGCCAGCGTGTAGGCGCCGTAATAGAACTGACGCGGATCCTTGAACGCATACCAGTCGGCCATCTTGATCGCGGTGCGCGAGGCATCGTAGATGTCGTGGGCGGGATCCCAGGTCGGGCGGTAATGGAAGTTCGCCGTCTGCTGCATGTCGAGCGTGCCTTCCTGGTAGCGCGAGGCGGGCTTGTCGGCACCGATACGGCGGGCGACGTTGTCGAAGGTGTGCCGCAGGGGCTTGATGGACACCGTACGCAAATCGATCTGCATGAATTCTCCTCCTTTTGATTGGATAGCGACTCAACGGAATCGCTGATGGGTTGCCTGATGAAGATTCCAGTTCCAGTCGGAACTCTCCGATTCGTCCGACTCGTCCGACTCGTCGCGCGGCTCGAGTTGAATCACCTTGTTTGCCTCGCAAAAGGCTTCGTACGCATCGGCCGGCAGCAGCATCTCGGCACACAAGTCGGGCTCGCCGATCGCAAACTCGAACTCGACGAAGCCATCGGGCCGCCGCTCGATCAGACGCACGTACTTCTTGCTGACGTCGATCGCAGGCTGTTCCTTGTCCATTCGCCCTTGTTCCTCCTGTTTGATCTGATCAGTGTTGGGGTGCTTCGGACAATGTCTAATCAACTTCCGTGCCAACTCACCGAATCTCCCACCACGACTGGCCTGTGCTCGAATTTCGAGATTTTGTCTGTCGAGACCGGAGCTTAATCTCTTCATCAAATGCTCAACGCAGAAGACCGCTTGATCATTTCATCAACTCTATTTATTGCCCTGCAGCAAAAAAGGGCCGGTACGCCTGTGCGCATCCGGCCCCTTTCGTCGACGAATCCAAGCCTCGGGCGAAACCTTTCCCTCAGCCACCGGGGCTCCCGGATGGGCCCTGCAAGGCCTTGATCATCTTGCCTTCGGCCTTCACCACGAGATCACTGTCGGCAAAGAGCCGACAGGCCAGCACCACCCCGTCCGCCTCCTCCGCCTCGCTCACGCAAGCCCGGCTCATCTTTCGCGTGTGGTACAGGCCCGCCGTCACCCTGACCTTGCACACTCCACAACCACCGCCACGACACCCCACGGGAATCCCCTTCCTGCCCAGGCACTCCATTGCCCTGAGAACGTTCTCCCGCGAGTCACACCGCACGATCTCACCACTGTCCTCGATTAATACTGCGAACTTTTCCGCCATCCCCTCTTCTCTCCTCTAACGCTGTCGTGCTTCATCGTGATCAATACAGGCACCGGCAGGGGCGCCACTCCGCTTGGATCAAGAAATGTGCCATTCCTTTATATATCTCGAGATTTTTATTATGATCGCGCTTTCGTGCAAGGTGTCCCCAAGAGTACGCGTCGGGTAAGCTTTGCTCGAGTACGGCGGTCAGGCGCACCGACGACAACGGCTCGCAATCGAACGAGCATGCATCAGGGACGAGGAGATCAGGCTTGAGTTCCATCCATTATCCGGAGAATGCCGACCTGCGCGGCCTTCTCAGATTTGCCCCGAAAGAAGGCCTGATCTGGCTTGGCGAACATCGGATGCTGCTCCTCCATGCGGGCGCCCTCTCCGAACTGCGCAAGGAACTCATCGACTCGGTCGGCCAGGAACAAGCACGCCGGATACTCACCCGGATGGGCTTCGCTTCAGGTATGCGGGACGCCGAACTCGCACGCAAGACGCGCGGCACCGCCGACCCTGCGGATGCATTCGTGGTCGGCCCACAGTTGCACATGCTCGAGGGTTGTGCCCGCGTGGAGCCGGTTCGACTCGAATTCGACACCCCCGGCGTCGCCTTCGATGCCGAATTCCTCTGGCACCACTCGTGGGAGGCCGAGGCTCACGTCCAGGCCTTTGGCGAGGTCGAGCACCCGGTGTGCTGGATGATGATCGGGTATGCCTCGGGCTACACGAGCGCCTTCATGAGCCGCTTCATCCTCTTTCGCGAGACAGAATGTGCCGCGACCGGCGCCGATCATTGCCGGATCGTCGGCAAGCCCGCCGAAGAGTGGCCGGACGCCGATCAGCTGCGCCCCTACTTCGAGGCCGACCATATCGTCGGCAGGCTCCTGGAGTTGCGCGAGGAGATCGAAGCGATGCGCCGCACCATCGCGTGCCCCAGGCGCACACCCGATCTCATCGGCAATTCGGCGGGCTTCGTGCACGCCTATGACCTGGTCGCGCGCGCCGCAGTGACCAATGTCTCGGTGCTGCTGCTGGGGGAGACGGGCGTTGGCAAGGAGCGTTTCGCTCGCACCCTGCACGAGATGAGCCCGCGCAAGGACAAGGCATTCATCGCAGTAAACTGCGCAGCGCTGCCCGACGAGCTCATCGAGTCCGAACTCTTTGGCGTGGAACGTGGAGCCTTCACCGGCGCGCATGCTTCCCGTGCCGGAAAATTCGAGCGTGCAGACGGCGGCACCCTGTTTCTTGACGAGGTGGGCGAGCTTCCCCTGTCCGCTCAGGCAAAGCTGCTGCGCGTCCTGCAGGAGGGCGAGATCGAGCGCCTCGGCGACGAACGGACACGCAAGGTGAATGTTCGCCTAGTCGCTGCGACCAACGTCGATCTGGTGAAGGCCGTCAACGCCGGAACTTTCCGGCGCGACCTGCTGTACCGGCTCAACGTCTACCCGGTGACGATACCGCCGCTACGCGAGCGTATCGGTGACATCCCCGCCCTCGTCGAGGCGATGATCAGGCGTTTCGAGACGCTGCACGGAAAGCGCCTGGCCGGCGTGAGCGACAAGGCGATGTATGCGCTCAAGGCACACTCCTGGCCCGGCAACGTGCGCGAGCTGGAAAACGTGCTCGAGCGCGGCGTCATCCTCGCACCAACCAACGGACTGATTGAAGTCGAGCACCTTTTCCTCGGCGCGGCCCAAGAGTCAGGCCCTCAGCACGGACTCGATGCAAACGGCAGCCTCGATACAAGCCGCGCAGCCGCGACCGTCGACCTTCCCGACGCCGTGCTCGATAGCGGTCTCGACCTCGAGACGTTCGAGCAGACCGTTCTGCACCGTGCGGTCGCGCGTGCTGGCGGCAATCTGGCGGCAGCCGCAAGATTACTTGGAATGACACGCCCGCAGCTAAATTACCGCCTGAAGAAAAAGAACGCCTGACGGTCAGCAAGCACAAACGGCCGAGCGCCCTTCTGTCGCGTACGCCGCGGACCACGCGATGGCTAACTTCCGCCTTTTTGCGCGCTTGTGGCGGGAGTTTTCTTTCGGTTGACGTAAAAACGCCCTGCACTCTTTGGAGCGCAGGGCGTTTTTGTGTGAGTTAGTCTGACGATGACCTACTTTCACGAGGGCGGACCTCACTATCATCGGCGCATGTGCGTTTCACGGTCCTGTTC
>NZ_JBLQGP010000045.1:0-10440 GCF_047806685.1 Thauera sp. WH-1 | reverse complement strand
AGGGGGATCCCCCCTCCACCATCACGCTGCTTGATCATTCCGCCGGGAAAAGGCATCAGCAGCAGTGACCATGCTCACTCAACCGTCGCACCCCCGACGCCGTCTTCGCATTGCCCGAAATCCGTAGCCGGCTCGACGCCAACCCGGAGGCCAACCACCTCTTCATCGTGCTCGGCAGCCCGGTCACCGAAGTCGGGCGCGACCACGATTACGACTGGGCGGTGGTCGAACCATCCTCGATGCGCTCGCTCATCCAGCTCGCCGGCCGCATCCGCCGCCACCGCCCGGGCGCGGCAGAGTCTCCGAACATGGTGGTGCTGGACAGCAACCTGCGCCACTTCGAGCACCCCGGCGAACCCGCCTACTGCAAGCCGGGCTTCGAGATGCACGAACCCCGCTTCAAGCTGCAATCCCATTCGCTCGCAGACTTGCTCGAAACCGATCAACGCGAGGTCATCGACGCCCGCCCGCGCATCCTGCCCAAGCCGGACGAAGCGCTGCAGCCGACCGCGAGACTGGTGGATCTTGAGCACGCCCGCATCCAGCACCAGATGCGCCCGCAGACCGGCGAGGCCGAACTCAGCGACTACCAACGGCGAAAGGGCCGCCGCCCCGCTCCACCGATCAATGCCACCACACACTGGCTGCAGCCCGGCGTCTCGCTGACGGCGGTCCTGCCCCAGCAACAGCCCTTCCGCTACGACCCCAAACCCAAGGTGGACGTCGTCCTGCTGCCTGACGAAGAAGGCGAGGACTACGCCCTCCATCGCATTGCGCCCGCGGAGGCGCGCTATCGCAAGCTGTATGTGAGGATCGAGGACGGCCTAAACCACCGCATTGCCGATGCGCAGGTGACCGGCACACGCATGACGCCGTGGGGTGTTACCGACTACATGACGGAACTGGCCGCGCTGGCCGAGGAACGGGACATGACGCTGGAAGCGTGCGGCGAGCGCTACGGCAAGGTGACGCTTCCCGAAAGTGCGCAGGGCTGGCGGTTTCATCCTGCACTGGGGTTTACGAGGAATCGTTGATGGGTCGCGAAACGGTTGAAGCGCTGTCGGAAAGACGCAGCAGAGCCACCGATGCAGGGACAACTCCGGTCACAAGGGTCGGGCCTCGGATAGCACCCGCTGCCGAATCTGTGCCGGAAGGTCACCCGGCGTTACCACATCTACTGGAATGCCAAGCATCTCAACCAGCGCCTCCTGGAGCCCGCCCAAATCGAAGAGTGTCGCCCCGGGGAGAGGGTCGACCAGAAGGTCGAGATCGCTACCGTCCTTATCAGTACCGCATAGCACCGATCCGAATACCCGTGGGTTGGTCACCTTGTGGCGAGAGGCAAGGTCAAAAATCACCTGTCGAACCGATGGCAGTAGGAGCGAGGGTCTCATAAGAACGCTGCCTATTCGGCAGTAAAGCCTCAAGTGGGAGGCCAAGACACATATTTCTTAGCTACCTAGATCGGCAGTAGTCGAAGGATAGCTTATTGGTGATCCGGGCGTAGTCGTTGCGTGAAGCTGTCGTTTCAAGATACATAGGAATTGACTCGGCTGAAATGCTAGCTTAGCCTGGAAGTACCTACCCTGCCGAGAGAGCAGATGCCAGTCCGTTTCTCGGCAGGGGGCACTCAGCAATGCCTTCGCAAGGCAACCACCTACGGGCAATGTCGCAGGAAGGAGGTTCGAGATGTGACCGACCATCGCATGATCAGAAGAGTCTGATCCGAGTTAGTCGATACGCCCCGGAGCACTGCTCCGGGAATTCTACGTTCTTCGTACCTACGTGAGAATCCCATGCCTAGCACTTCCCCCGAACGCCGGGCCGCTTTCCGCAACGCGATCGAGCACTTTCTCAAGGAGCGCCTTGACGCCAAGCTGGACAAGCTCCCGTCCGACGACCCAAAACGCGACGAGTTGATCTCGCAACACACTCGCGAGACTTGGCTGGCCGACGCTGCACGGCGTGTGGCACAGATCCAGATCGTCACTCACACCCTCAAGCCCATCCACCCCGACGCCCGCGGCACCAACCTCTTCCGCGCGCCCAACGAGTTGCCTGCGCACCGGGAAGTCGGCAGCCACGTCCTGAGTCAGGACTTCAGCAGCGACGTCGTCGGCAACGCCGCCGCGCTGGACGTCTTCAAGCTGCTGAAACTGCCGGTGGACGAGCGCCCCCTGCTCGTCTGGATGCAGGACGGCGACCCCGACCTGCTCGCAGCGCTCAGTAACGACACCGATCAGGCAGGCGACTGGCTGATCGCGTTCACCGGCATTACCGCCCCGCGCAGCGCCACGCCAAGTTCGCACACCCTCGCCAAGCAGCTCTATTGGCTGACTGGTGAAGACCCCGCCGACAACACTCACTATCACCTGCTTGCCCCCCTGTATTCGAGCACCCTGGCCCACGCGGTCTTCCAGACCATCAACGAGGACCGCTTCGGCGAGGCCGGCAAGCTCGCGCGACAGGCACGCTACGCGCAACGCGACCACGACACCGGCTATCGCGAGTATCCCGATCTCGCCGTGCAGAAGTTCGGCGGCACGAAGCCGCAGAACATCAGCCAGTTGAACAGCGAGCGCGGTGGCAACAACTACCTGTTGGCCTCACGCCCACCCAAGTGGAGGACGCGTGCATTGAAAGCGCCGCTGTTCACCGATTCGGTATTTCCGCGATTCGGCAGGATTGCGGAAGTGCGAAACACGGTGCGCATCCTGCGTGATTTCCTGGAGAGCGACCCGCCCTCAACCATGGAAACCCGCAACCGCCGCGATGCCCTGCTCGATCGGCTGATCGACGAACTGGTCGACTTCGCCCACCCCCTGCAAGCCACCCTGCCCGCCGGCTGGACGCGCGATACGGAGTGCCGCCTGGTCGAGGCCGAACGGCTCTGGCTGGACCCCGGGCGCGTAGAAACCGACGACGCGACTGACACGGAATTTGGCGGAGCGTGGCGGCGCATGGACTGGCCCGCCGAAATCGGTCGCCGCTTCGGCAACTGGCTGAACCACGAACTCGGGCAGAGCTTGCCATTGGCCGATATCGAGGGCAGGCACTGGCGAGACGAACTGCTACTCCACACGGCATGGGCAGGCAAGTTGCACTCGCTGCGGACACGGGGCGATGCGCCAACCTACATTCCGGTTCGGGAGTCCGTGCAATGAATACCTTGCCCCATAGTGACGGCCTGCTGATCCTGCCGCGCCTGCGCGTGCAGAACGCCAACGCCATCTCCAGCCCGCTGACCCACGGTTTCCCCTCGATGACCGCCTTCCTGGGTTTGATGTGGGCGCTTGCCCGCAAGGTGGAAGCGCACGACTTGCCGCTCGCCTTCGACAGTGTCGGCGTGATCTGCCATGACTTCGATGAACAGGTCACCGAGGGCGGCTATGTGAAGGCCTTCCGCCTGACGCGCAACCCGGTTGACAAGGACGGCGGCAGCGCAGCCATCGTCGAGGAAGGCCGCATGCACATGGAGATCACCCTGATCTTCGGCATCAGCGGCGGCTTCGTGGAACTCGACGAACAAACGCATGACGCCATCGCCCAAGCCGTCGCCTTTGAACTGGCCGGCATGCGCGTTGCGGGCGGCAGCGTGCTGCCCAGCCAAGATTGGCGCAGTCGCCCGGCACTCCTGCGCTTCGGCGACGATGCCGAGGACGTTCGCCGCCGCTTTCGCCATCTGCGCCGCCGCTGGCTGCCGGGCTTCGCGCTGGTGTGCCGGGACGATCTGCTGCATGCGCGTCTCGATCAACTGCGTGAAGCCGCACCGGAGGCGACCGCGCTGGATGCCCTGCTCGATCTGTCGCGTTTTAACTGGCAACCGGTTCGCCCCGATCCCGCATCGACTCCCACGCCGAGCGCGACGGCGAAGGTCGAATGGAAGCCCGAGCCTCGGCCGGGCTGGATCGTACCGATTCCCGTCGGCTTCGGTGCCCTGTCCGAACTGTTGCCCGCGGGCGAAGTACAAAGCGCGCGCGACCGCGACACGCCGTTCCGTTTCGTCGAAAGCCTGTACTCCGTCGGCCAGTGGATCAGCCCGCACCGGCTGGACAACGCCGAGCAACTTCTTTGGTACGCCAGCACCGACTCGAACGCTGGCCTGTACCGCTGCCGCAACGACTTCGCATCGCAGCAATCCGCCTGAACGCACCGAACCTCAATTCGCAAGGAATCCAGATCATGACGCTCAAGACCGCCTCCGTACTCGCCTTCGAACGCAAGCTCGACCCATCCGACGCCCTGTTCTACGCCGGCAACTGGGACCACCGCGACACTGCCAACGACTGGCACGCCGTGTCGATTCGCGAGAAGTCCGTGCGCGGCACCATCTCCAACCGGCTGAAGACCAAGGATCAGGACCCCGCAAAGCTCGACGCCGCAATCGAAAACCCCAACCTGCAAACAGTCGATGTCGCTGCACTGCCCAGCAGCACCGACACCCTGAAGGTCGTGTTCACGCTGCGCGTGCTGGGTGGCACCGGCAAGCCGTCCGCCTGCAATGACGCGGACTACCTGAACAAGCTGCTCGACACCGTGCGCGGCTACGCAGATACGCAGGGCTTCGGCGAGCTCGGCCGGCGCTACGCCTTCAACCTCGCCAACGGCCGTTTCCTGTGGCGCAACCGCATTGGCGCGGAGCAGGTGGAAGTGCGCGTCGCCCATCTGGTGGGCGGTGCGCCGCAGGGGAGCTGGACCTTCGACGCCCTGGCGCTCCCGCTGCGCAGCTTCGATGCCCCATCAGAGGCCGCTGGCGCGCTTGACGGTCTCGCCCGCCTGATCACCAACGGCCTTGCCGGACAGCAACACGTGCTGCTGCAAGTCACAGCCTTCGTCCGCATCGGCGCCGGACAGGAAGTCTTTCCATCGCAGGAGCTCATCCTCAAAGATGAAAGGAACCGTGGCGACAAGAGCAAAACGCTCTACCACGTCAACGACATCGCCGGCATCCACTCGCAGAAGATCGGCAACGCCCTGCGCACCATCGACACCTGGTACGAAGGCGCCGACGAAATGGGGCCGATCGCCGTGGAACCCTATGGCTCCGTCACCACACAGGGCAAGGCGTACCGCCAGCCCAAGCAGAAGCTCGACTTCTACAACCTGCTCGACAACTGGATCATCAAGGACCAGACACCGCCGGTGGAGCAGCAGCACTTCGTCATCGCCACGCTGGTACGTGGCGGAGTCTTCGGCGAGGCGGGCTGAGCATGGACCACTACATCGACATCACCGTGCTACCGGACCCGGAATTCCCGGCAACAACGCTGATGAATGCCCTGTTCGCCAAGCTGCACCGTGGCCTGGTCGATCACGGCGGACAAGACATCGGCGTCAGCTTCCCCGACGTCGTCCAGAGCAAACGAGCGCTCGGCCAGCGGCTGCGCCTTCACGGCAGCAGCAGGAGCCTCGACAGGTTCATGACGACCGGCTGGATGCAAGGCATGCGCGACCACGTCACGGTTACGCCCGTGCAGCCAGTACCTGCCGGGGTGCAGCATCGCGTCGTACGGCGTGTTCAAGCAAAGAGCAACCCGGAGCGACTGCGCCGCCGTCTAATGGTCCGCAAGTCGATTGATGCGGAAGCTGCTCGAGCCGCGATACCCGACGCCGCGGCGAGGATGCTCGAACTGCCCTACGTCGAGATCGGCAGCCGCAGCACGCAGCAACGATTCAGGCTGTTCATTGAACATCTGGAACCTGTATCAACCCCACGCGAGGGCACCTACGGCAGCTACGGGCTCAGTTCGAGCGCAACCATTCCGTGGTTCTAGACCCTTTTTCTGGCGCGGGAAACGGATGCTCTAGAATCAAGGCCTTACGACCCGTGCCAGAAATTGAGTACAACAAGCCCATTTTATAATTTCTCTTTAATAATTAGACCTTTATTTTTTTAGGCATCTAGATCACTGCCGCATAGGCAGCTCAGAAATGATCGCCGCGTTTCGCGCCGGCCGGCTGCGCGATCACTGCCGCATAGGCAGCTCAGAAATTCACTTGCATCGGGATGTCGTGCAGCTCGGCGATCACTGCCGCATAGGCAGCTCAGAAATGCGACTTCGACGCGCTCAGGAAGATCTGATTGATCACTGCCGCATAGGCAGCTCAGAAAAAGCAATCCGAAACAGTGCGCCGCATCTACGCGATCACTGCCGCATAGGCAGCTCAGAAAACTGGCGGCAGGCTCCGTGCATCCAGGCCCGCGATCACTGCCGCATAGGCAGCTCAGAAATTCGTCATCATCGACGAAGCGCACAACATCAAGATCACTGCCGCATAGGCAGCTCAGAAAAGGGTCATCTTTTCGGGCAGGCCGAAGCGGTTGATCACTGCCGCATAGGCAGCTCAGAAATTGAGCCGGAACAGCTCCCACAGCCCTGGATGGGATCACTGCCGCATAGGCAGCTCAGAAAATGCAACCCCGCCCCTATCAGTCGGCGTGCATGATCACTGCCGCATAGGCAGCTCAGAAATTGGCGAACTGCGCGATGAAGGTCGGCAGGTAGATCACTGCCGCATAGGCAGCTCAGAAAGTACTGCCCGGTCTTGTCCTTCTCGACCTTGAGATCACTGCCGCATAGGCAGCTCAGAAATGGCGCGTCGGCCCGGTCGGCTCGCCGCTCTACGATCACTGCCGCATAGGCAGCTCAGAAATGTTCGTCCAGGCGCTTGAGGGCGGACACGGAGATCACTGCCGCATAGGCAGCTCAGAAATTCGTCGGCAGCAGCGCGACGATCTGCGCCTCGATCACTGCCGCATAGGCAGCTCAGAAAGTCCGCCAGGCGCAGTACTCGTGCATCGGATGGATCACTGCCGCATAGGCAGCTCAGAAACGGTCGATGCGATCGCCACGCGGATCGACGTGGATCACTGCCGCATAGGCAGCTCAGAAAAAGAACCGCTATTCCCTCCCGCCGACCCTGCCGATCACTGCCGCATAGGCAGCTCAGAAAGCCAATGCAGCCTGATGCGCGAGTTCGTGCAGGATCACTGCCGCATAGGCAGCTCAGAAAGTTCAGCGGACAGGGCGAAATCCCGATTGCATGATCACTGCCGCATAGGCAGCTCAGAAAACGAAAAGCCCGGTGTTGTACGTCCAGGGCGCGATCACTGCCGCATAGGCAGCTCAGAAATGGCGGGATGCGTGTGCGTTGTGCGATCGACTGATCACTGCCGCATAGGCAGCTCAGAAATTCTGGATGGCCCGCGCAACGGCCAGCATCACGATCACTGCCGCATAGGCAGCTCAGAAAATCCGGTCTCGCGCCAATCGCATCCATCATCTGATCACTGCCGCATAGGCAGCTCAGAAACTGGGCGCACCCCAGAACCTCGGCCTCATCGGGATCACTGCCGCATAGGCAGCTCAGAAAGATTGCGGCCGTCGTGGTGGCGCTCGGGGTGTGATCACTGCCGCATAGGCAGCTCAGAAAACGAGGTCGCGCCTGGCAGTGTTGTTGATATCGATCACTGCCGCATAGGCAGCTCAGAAAACGATGCTGCCCGCGCTTGCGGCCACGCCTTCGATCACTGCCGCATAGGCAGCTCAGAAATGATGAGCCAGGCTGCCACCGCGCTCTCGCGTGATCACTGCCGCATAGGCAGCTCAGAAAGCGCAGGCGGTCGACAAGGGCTTTCGCAAGGCGATCACTGCCGCATAGGCAGCTCAGAAAGTGGCGATGGTGCGCCACTCGTCCGGCCAGTCGATCACTGCCGCATAGGCAGCTCAGAAAGGCGACACCAACCCGTAACCCCATGATCCCCAGATCACTGCCGCATAGGCAGCTCAGAAAAGATGGCGAGCCAGGGCTCGGGGTCGGCGCTGGATCACTGCCGCATAGGCAGCTCAGAAAACATATCCTCGAAGGCGTCTCGTAATGAGTAACGATCACTGCCGCATAGGCAGCTCAGAAATCGTAGGACTGTCGGATTTCGCCAGCCACCGGGATCACTGCCGCATAGGCAGCTCAGAAAATGGCGTTGGTGGTGTAGGCCGGGGCGAGCTGGATCACTGCCGCATAGGCAGCTCAGAAAAAGGGCGCCGTGGCCTCCACGCTAAAGTGCGTGATCACTGCCGCATAGGCAGCTCAGAAAGATCGATGCGATGGCGACCGTTGATCGCAATCGATCACTGCCGCATAGGCAGCTCAGAAAGAGCTGTGCGCGCTGATGCTGGGCCTGCCGCGGATCACTGCCGCATAGGCAGCTCAGAAATTCCGCGTTCGTTGCAAAGCCGATCATCGCGTGATCACTGCCGCATAGGCAGCTCAGAAATGGGCGAAGGGGAGCGCCAGGGCGGCCTCGAGGATCACTGCCGCATAGGCAGCTCAGAAATGCCCGTCATCGGCACGTTCGACGTGCCCACGGATCACTGCCGCATAGGCAGCTCAGAAATGTTGCAGGCAGGACGCTGCAGGCTGCTGCAGGATCACTGCCGCATAGGCAGCTCAGAAATGGAGCGCGCCGTGGCGCTGGATGATTTGGCGGATCACTGCCGCATAGGCAGCTCAGAAATCGATGTCGTCGAAGTGGATCACCGGCTTGCCGATCACTGCCGCATAGGCAGCTCAGAAAGGAACGGCTTGGCCGATGTAGCGGAACATGTCGATCACTGCCGCATAGGCAGCTCAGAAAGACTGGCGCGTGACGCCCGACGGCGACCCTGGGATCACTGCCGCATAGGCAGCTCAGAAATCGAACCGCGCGCCCGGACGGGCCATGTGATCGATCACTGCCGCATAGGCAGCTCAGAAAATTGTCACCGCCGGCAAGAGCCAGTACTTCGCGATCACTGCCGCATAGGCAGCTCAGAAAATGAGCCGCGTGCGATGCACGTCGTTGCTCAGGATCACTGCCGCATAGGCAGCTCAGAAAGTTGTGCCGTCCGACAGATGGCAGAAGCGCAGGATCACTGCCGCATAGGCAGCTCAGAAAATCGATCGCCGCACCGCGCTCGCCTGCGCCGCGATCACTGCCGCATAGGCAGCTCAGAAATGCAAGGGCAAGTGCGTTTTCGGCCTGTGCGAGATCACTGCCGCATAGGCAGCTCAGAAAATCGGCAAAACGCTGCAAGCGGCCTCTGCGCCGATCACTGCCGCATAGGCAGCTCAGAAAGTGCCCGTGAGCCTGGCGGACACATCGTCATCGATCACTGCCGCATAGGCAGCTCAGAAATCGATGCGCTGCGTCTTTTCGGCGGAGATCTCGATCACTGCCGCATAGGCAGCTCAGAAATGAATCCGAACGTGGCCAACCGCAACGCGGGGGATCACTGCCGCATAGGCAGCTCAGAAATGCACGGTTGCAGGCAGCACTGTCGATGCGACGATCACTGCCGCATAGGCAGCTCAGAAAGTGGCGCGCCATCACATCGCCGCCGCCGAATCGATCACTGCCGCATAGGCAGCTCAGAAACGATACGTGGAATGTGCTGGTGAGGTCGATGCGATCACTGCCGCATAGGCAGCTCAGAAAGCGATCGGTCACGGTGCGTGACGCAGACATAGGATCACTGCCGCATAGGCAGCTCAGAAACGCGAAGTCCTGCGCCCGCTCATCGAGGGCGCGATCACTGCCGCATAGGCAGCTCAGAAATGGCCGAGCCACGCCTGGCTATGCCTCGCCTCGATCACTGCCGCATAGGCAGCTCAGAAATGCAAATCAACCTGCGTGCGCTTGAACGACCTGATCACTGCCGCATAGGCAGCTCAGAAAAGGACGGGATTGCGACGCGGCCCGCCTGTAATGATCACTGCCGCATAGGCAGCTCAGAAATCGCCGCGATTGCGGTTGACGGTCGCCATACCGATCACTGCCGCATAGGCAGCTCAGAAATATGGCCGCAGAAAGTAACTATGGGTTATTGAGATCACTGCCGCATAGGCAGCTCAGAAAACGTGCTCGACCCCGATGCGGGTAGTGCGTTGGATCACTGCCGCATAGGCAGCTCAGA
Source organism: Thauera sp. WH-1 (assembly GCF_047806685.1). Lineage (NCBI taxonomy): Bacteria > Pseudomonadati > Pseudomonadota > Betaproteobacteria > Rhodocyclales > Zoogloeaceae > Thauera > Thauera sp. WH-1. The sequence continues at coordinate 487 of NZ_JBLQGP010000045.1, read as the reverse complement.
AAGCCATGCCCGGCCGCCGCAGCGCGGGCCTGAAGATCACTGCCGCATAGGCAGCTCAGAAATCGGCCGATTCGATGGGCGTGAGCGAGCACGCGATCACTGCCGCATAGGCAGCTCAGAAATATCACCGTCGATGAGTTCGCGCAGTTCGTCCGATCACTGCCGCATAGGCAGCTCAGAAAGCCGAGGGCAAGGGCACCGGCCTGAGCTATGAGATCACTGCCGCATAGGCAGCTCAGAAAGATCATGCGCGACTCACGCGGGGTGAGGATCAGATCACTGCCGCATAGGCAGCTCAGAAAGAAAAGACCCACACCACCGACATGACCGAGTTGATCACTGCCGCATAGGCAGCTCAGAAAATCTTCGCGAACTACGTGCTGGGGGCGGAATCGATCACTGCCGCATAGGCAGGGCTATCGCACTCGAATGACATGCACTTCCTGAAAATCTTCAGAAAAGTCGTTCACGTTCAATAGGTTATGCA
>NZ_JBLQGP010000044.1:0-12694 GCF_047806685.1 Thauera sp. WH-1 | reverse complement strand
AGCGTCAGCGCGCCGTAGGCCACGAACTCGCCCTGCTGGATGAAGATCACCCGCGTGACCGCGAACACCAGCACCAGCGCCAGCGCCAGCAGCGCGTAGATCGCGCCGTTGGTGATGCCGTCCTGGCCCAGGATCAGTGCAACCGTTGAATCCATCTCGTCCTCCTTCGCTCCACCCCGCACGCAGCATGAGGCTGCCCCGCAAGCGCGCCCGTTCGGGGCTCGGCCTGCGGCGTGTGCCGGGGGAGTACATGGGAAATGAGCGCGCCTGCCTCAGGCGGCCGGCAGCGCGCATGGGTTGCCTTGCTTACTTGACGAGCGACCACTTGCCGTTGGCGACCTCGATCAGCACGACCGCCTTCGGGTCGTAGCCGCCGTGATCCTCGGCGCTCAGGGTGTAGGTGCCATTGACGCCGACCAGGCCCGAGGTGCTCTCGAGCGCCTTGCGGATTCCCTCGCGGAACTCGGGGGTGCCCGGCTTGGCACTCTTGATCGCTTCCTTCATGGCGTTCTCGAGCAGCAGGCCGGCGTCGTAGGCTGCACCGGCGAAGGTCGAGCGCGAATCGGCGCCGAGCTTGCCTTCGAGCTGCTGCAGGAAGGCCACGCCGGCGGCCTTGTTGGGGTGGCCGTCGGGCAGCTGCTCGGCGACCAGCACCGGCGCCACCGGCAGACGCGCGCCTTCGACGTTCTTGCCGCCCAGGCGCAGGAACTCCTTGTTGGCGACGGCGTGCGACTGGTAGATCGGGCCCTTGTAGCCGCGCTCGCGCAGCGTGGTCTGCGGCAGGGCGGCAGGCGTGCCCGAGCCGCCGACGAAGACGGCGTCCGGACGCGCCGACAGCACCTTCAGCGCCTGGCCGGTGACCGAGGTGTCGGTGCGGGCGTAGCGCTCGGTGGCGACGATCTTGATGCCGGCGGCCTGGGTGGTCTGGGTCAGCGCCTTCAGCAGCAGCTCGCCCCAGGAGTCGGAAAAGCCGATGAAGCCGACGGTCTTGACGCCCTTGGCCTTCATGTCCTCGACCACGCGGCCGACCATGACGTCGGCGGTGGGCTCGACGCGGAAGGCCCAGGCGCGCTTGTCGGCGGCGGGGTCGATCGGCGCGATCGACAGCATCGGCACCTTGGCCTCATTGGCGACGTCGACCATCGCCATGCCGTTGGTGATCAGGTTGGGGCCGATGATGGCGTCGACCTTGTCCTCGCCGACCAGCTTGCGGGTGTTCTTGACCGCGTTGGTGGGGTCGGTGGCGTCGTCCAGCACGATGTAGTTGATCTTCTCGTCGCCCAGGGTGGCGGGCATGAACTCGATCGCCTTCTTCGTCTCGGCGCCGAGGGAGGCGGCCGGGCCGGTGAGCGAGAACACGACACCGATGTTGATGTCGGCGAGCGCGGGACCGGCCGACAGGGCGAGGGCGAGGGCGGCGAGCTGGGTCTTGATGCGCAGGGTCTTGATGCGAAGCGTCATTTTCATCTCCTGGTCTCTCTGATTGTCAGGATGTTGCGGTGTGTAGCGAAGCTGCGTCGGGGGTGATTCTGTGGGTCAGCGCGAACGGCCGCTGAGGGCGCCGAAGCCGGCGATCCACTCCGGGATCTCGCGGTAGTAGCGTTCCTCGGCCTGCCAGGCGCCGGCACAGGCGGCGTCCATCGCCGCGACCGCCGCGACCCAGGTCTTGGCCTCGTGCGCCGAGCCGCCGGCATCGGCCGTGATGTCGGCGTTGCGGTAGGCGTCGAGCGCCGCCCAGTCGCGCGCGGCGAGCTGTTCCATCAGCCTGCGGTCCCACTCGGCGTTGAGCGGATGCAGGGTGCTGGTGCCGGCGGTGAAGGCCTCGGCGGCGGCGATCGTGCGCGCCTGGCGGGCAGCACGGGCTTCCGGCGAGGGGTTGCGGTTGCTGATCAGGCGGGCGATGACCTCCGGATCGGTCGCGGTCGCCAGCTGGGGCACCGGCGGGTTGTGCGACAGGCCACCCGAGCCGATGAACAGCGCGCGCTGGCCCTGTGCGCGGGCAAAGCGGCCGACGGCCTCGCCCAGCAGGCGGGCGCGCTGGCAGCTCACCACCGGCGGCGCCACCGAGTTGATGAAGATCGGCACCACCGGGTAGCGGTCGAGCGCGCCGGTGAGCTCTTCGAGCGGCTGGGCGCAGCCGTGGTCGACCTGCATGCGGTACGAGAAACCGAGGTCGATGCCGGCATCGACCACCGCCTGGGCGCAGGCTTCGGTCAGCGTGCGCGGCACGTTCAGCGGGCCGGCGGCGGTCTGGTAGTCACCCACCGACTCGGCCGCCATGCCGATGCAGAACTGTGGCATCAACTCGAGGAAGAAGCCGTTGAGGTGATCCGGCCAGAACAGGTAGATCACCTCGGGGTCGAAGGCCTCGACCTCGGCGCGCAGGGTGCCGACCAGCGCCGCCACTTCCTTGACGATGGCGGCCTCGGGGTCGAAATAGCCCTTCAGCGGGGTGTGCGACAGGCACTGCAGGCGGGCTTGCATCAGGCGGCTCCCTGGCTCAGGTTCAGCCCCATCTTGTCGGCGATCTGGGCGAGCAGTTCGTTGATCTTGACCGGGTAGGCGAGGCCGGCGACGAAGCGGTCGGGACGGATCACCGCCACCGCGCCCGGATAGCTGCCGAACCACTCCTTCAGGCGCATCTGCTCGTCGCCGACGACGATGGCGTCCGGCCCGATGTCGCGGTCGCGCTGAATCTGCACCACCGGCTTGACGGTGATGATGCGACCGCCGAGTGCGGCGAGGATGTCGCGGCTCTTCTGGTTGAGCCAGAAGCTCGGATCCACGCCCCAGCACACCAGCGCGAAGCCGCTGCCCATGACGTCGTCGAGCAGCTTGACCTCGCCGTCGCGGGTGCGCACCTTGGGCTGGATGAAGAGCTTGCCGACCGGCGAGTTCTTGCCGACGCGCTTGGTCGGCATCAGGCGGCCGAGCAGCGGGGTCTTGCGTGCCAGTTGGCACAGCAACTGCTTGAAGCCCGGCTCGGTGTCGATCTCGGCCTCGGAGACGACGAGGCCGGTCTCGTACTTGGGCATGGGCTTGAAGCGCATCTCGGTGAAGTAGCGCTTGGCCGGCGGCACCAGGTTGAGCGCCCAGGTGGCGAAGTCGCGTGCGGCGACCACCGCCGGGTTGCGCGGCGAGAAGATGCGACCGGCGGTCACCGACAGGTCGATCATCGCCTTGGCGTGCGGCGGGCGCTCGAGCTGGTAGGTGTCGAGCAGCTTCTCGGAGGCGATGCCCTTGACCACGTAGGCCAGCTTCCAGCCCAGGTTGGCGGCGTCACGCATGCCGGTGTTGTAGCCCTGGCCCTGCCACACGGGCATGATGTGCGCCGCGTCGCCGGCGAGCATCACGCGACCGATCTTCCAGCGGTCGGCGATGCGCGCGTTGTGGGTGTAGACGCGCTTGCGGATGTAGTCCAGGCTGGTGGCATCGACGCCCGGCGGCAGCACCTTGGCCATCAGCATCGCCATGTTGTGCGGCTGGGTCATTTCCTCTTCGGTCTCGTTCTCGAAGATCATGAACTCGAAGCGGCGGATCGAATCGGGCAGAGCAACCGACACATAGGGGCGCGAGGGATCGCAGTGCATGTAGATGTTGGGCACGCCGAGCGGGTCGTTGCGCACGTCCACCACCAGCCACTTGGAAGTGTCGGTGAAGCCGCCGAAGCCGACGTTGAGCGCGGTGCGGATCGGGCTGCGGCCGCCGTCGCTGCCCACCAGCCAGCGCGTGCGCAGGGTGTAGACCGTGCCGTCGCTGCGCTTGACGTCGAGGCTGACGCCTTCTGCGTCCTGCTCGAAGCGCAGCACGTCGCTGCCCATGCGCACATCGACGTTGTCGAAGCGCTTGAGGCCGTCGAGCAGCACGCGATCGACCAGCGGCTGGTTGAAGGCGTTGCGGCGCGACCAGCCGAATTCGTCGGTGCGCGGTTCGATCGAGGCGAAGCAGCGCCCGCTCTTGGTGACGAAACGCATCCAGTGGTAAGGCGTCAGGTGCGGCAGCACCGCCTCGGCCATGCCGATGCCCTGCAGCGTGCGCAGGCACTCGTCGTCCATGCCGACCGCGCGCGGGTAGTCGATCAGCTCGTCGCCGCGCTCGAGCAGGATGGCCTTGACGCCGTGCAGACCGAGCATGCTGGTAAGGGCGAGGCCGACCGGGCCGGCGCCGACGACGACGACGTCGGCATCGAAGCGGGGGGTTTCGTTCATGTTGCGGACTCCTGTTGTGTGCGGGGCTGCGCGGGATCGCCGCGTGGCGAGGCGATGGGCGAGGGCGGGTTCGGTCAAGAAGCGTTTTTTATGCTTCGATCAGTTGAGCGCAGTCTAGGAACTCTCGAGAGACTGAACAAAAACACTTTCGCTGCCGTCCACAGAGCGCACAATATTGTTTAAAAAGAGGTTTTTTGGAATGAGGCCTGATACGGGCGCCGACTACGGCACGGTGCGGAGCCTGGCCCGCGGCTTGGATCTGCTGCGTGTGCTGAACCGTCACGACAAGGGGCGTGCCTCGCTCGCGCAACTCGCCACCGGCACCGGCTTGCACCGCACGACGGTGCGTCGGCTGCTGGAGACGCTGATCGAAGAGGGCTATGTGAAGCGCAGCGCGTCGGACGACCGCTACGTGCTGACCTTGAATGTCCGCGCCCTGTCCGAAGGCTTCAAGGACGAGGAGCGCATCTCGATGGTGTCCGGCCCAGTGCTGGCCCAGTTGCTGCAGCAGGTGCGCTGGCCCTCCGACCTGTGCACGCCGGACGGCGGCTCGATGCTGATCCGAGAGTCGACGCATCGCTTCAGCTCGCTGTCCTTCAACCGCGCGATGGTCGGGGAGCGTCTGCCGATGCTGCTGACCGCGGTCGGGCGCGCCTATTTCTGCTATTGCGCCGACGCCGAACGCGAGGCCCTGCTGTTGCTGCTGCGGCGTGATCCGGTGCAGGCTGCGCTGGCCAATGACGAGCGCTTCATCGCCAACCTGATCGAGCAGACGCGCAGCCGCGGCTATGCCTCGAACGAGGGCGACTGGAGCGCGGAGCGCAAGATCGGTGCGATCGCGGTGCCGGTATTTCAGAGCGGGAGGGTGATCGCGAGCATCAACGTCATCTACCTCGTGCGTGCGGTCTCGCATGCCGAGGCGGCGGCGCGTTATCTGCCGGCGCTGGTCGAAGCCGGGAGGCAGCTCGAGGTGGCCCTGAGCGAGCCGGTGGAGTGAGGCGCGAGCGCAGCGTGTTCTCGGGAGGCGGTCCGCACCGCGCAGCTTCAGCGGTGACGGTCAGCTCAGGCCAAATGGGAAGGCCCCGGCGCCCGCGTTGAAGCAGGGCCGGGGCCTTCGATTTCGGTAGTCAGCCCCCGAAGGGGCCGTCACCGATCAGACGAACTGCACGACCTGGGCCGCGCCGCGGGCCTTGGCGGCCTGCGGGTTGTCGAAGTCGGCCATCAGTTGCGCCTGCTTGGCCTTGGCGAGCGCGATGTGACGCTCCTTGACGTGGCCGTAGCCGCGCACTTCGTCGGGCATGCTGGCGAGCTTGACCGCGATCGCGAGGTTGTCGCGATTGAGCTTGCTACACAGCGTGTCGAGCAGACGGTCGTAGTCCTCGATCGCCTGGCGCTCCAGGTGACGCTCCTCGGTCTTGCCGAAGATGTCCCACTTGCCGCCGCGCAGGTGCTTGAGCTTGGCGAGGTGGCGGAAGGCCTTCAGGATCCACGGGCCGTACTTCTGCTTGATCAGCTCGCCCGTCTCCGGGTCGCGCTTGGAGAGCAGCGGCGGCGCCAGGTTGTACTCGATCGTATAGCCGTTCGGGAACTGAGCGTCGAGCTCGGCCAGGAAGGCCGGGTCGGAGTGCAGGCGGGCGACCTCGTACTCGTCCTTGTACGCCATCAGCTTGTAGAAGTAGCGCGCGGCAGCCTCGGCCAGGGCCGAGCTTTCCGCAGCGACACGCTTCTCGGCCTCCATCACGCTCTTCACCTTGGCCGCGTAGCGGCGGGCGTAGGCGGCGTCCTGGTAGCCGATCAGATCGGGCACGCGGATCTCGAGCAGGCGGCGCACTTCACCCGTGGCGCCGACCGAGTCCACGATCTGGCGCGCTTCGGCGGTCAGCTCGGGGAGCTTGGGCGCCTTGGCTTCGTACTTGTGGATCTCGGCGTGGACGTAGTCGATATCGACCACCGCCATGCGGCCCCACTTGAACGCCAGCAGGCTCATGTCCACACCGACGCCGGCCTGCTTGATCGCAGTCTCGAACGCCTGTGCGCTGATCGGCAGCGCACCGGCCTGGTAGGCCACGCCGACCATGAACATGTTGGTCGCCATGCTGTCGGCGAACAGGCCTTCGGCCATCGTCTGCGCGTCGAGGTAGACGTTGTCGTTGCGGCGGGTGACGCGGTCGATGCCCTGGGTCAGGCGATCGACGTTGGGGAACTGCACCGACTTGTCCGACACCATGTAGCCGGTCGGCGCCTGGCCGGTCGACACGATCGCGATCGTGCGCTCGGGGTGGCACTTGTCCAGGTTCTTGTTGTCGGTGGCGTTGAGGATGTCGAAGCCCAGATAGAGGTCGGTGCTGCCGTCCGAGATCTTGTTCGAGCCGTCGAAGGGGGTGGCGGTGACCTTGATGTCCGAGATCACGGCGCCGCCCTTCTGCGCCAGGCCGGTCTGGTCCAGGCCCACCGCCCACTTGCCGTCGATGCGCGCGGCGTTGGCAATGGTCGCCGCCACGGTCACCGAGCCGGTGCCGCCGATGCCCATGACGTGGGCGCCGAAGTTGTTCGGGTCGACCTTGAAGACGGGATCGGGCAGCTCGCGGTTGAGCGCGGGCAGGCGGCCCTTCTTCTTTTTCTTGCCACCGTCGGCAGCCTCGGGGGCGGCCTTGGGCGTGATGGTGAGGAAGGACGGGCAGAAGCCCTTCACGCAGGAGTAGTCCTTGTTGCACGACGGCTGGTGGATGCGCGTCTTGCGGCCGAACTCGGTCTGCACCGGCTCGACCGACATGCAGTTGGACTTCTCGCCGCAGTCGCCGCAGCCCTCGCACACGCGCTCGTTGATCACCATCACCGCTTCGGGCTCGTAGGCCTTGCCGCGTCCACGCTGGCGACGCAGCTCGGCGGCGCACTCCTGGTCGTGGATCAGCACCGTGGTGCCTTCGATCTCGGAGAGCACCTTCTGTGCTTCCATCAGGCGGTCGCGATGCCAGACCTCGGTGTTGCCGTCGAGGTTCACCGCGTTGTAGCGCGACAGGTCCTCGGTGGTGACGATGACGCGCTTGACGCCATTGGCGATCAGCTCGGCCACCATCGCGCGCACCGGCTCGGCGCCCATGATCTCCTGGCCGCCGGTCATCGAGGTGTGGCTGTTGACCAGGATCTTGAAGGTGATGTTGGTGTTGGTCGCCGCACAGTAGCGCACCGCCAGGCTGCCCGAGTGGGCGTAGGTGCCGTCCCCCATGTTCTGGAAGATGTGCTTGGTGTCGGTGAAGGGCTGCATGCCGATCCACTGCGCGCCCTCGGCGCCCATGTGGGTGCCCATCACCACGCCGCGCTTCATCCACATCGCCATCGTGTGGCAGCCGATGCCGGCCGACACGATGCTGCCGTCCGGAGCCTTGGTCGACGAGTTGTGCGGACAGCCCGAGCAGTACCAGGCCGAGCGCGTCAGCGAGGTCAGCGAGTTGCGGCTGTGGATCTCGTCCAGGCGCTTGATCCAGCCTTCGGCGGATTCCAGCTTGGTCTTGCGCGACAGGCGAGCGTGCAACGCACGGGCGATGATGTCGGACTCGAACTCGCCGTGGAAGGGCAGCAGGTCGCGGCCTTCCTCGTCGCGCTTGCCGACGATGCGCGGGGCGTTGGCCGTACCGTAGAGGATTTCCTTGGCGAACAGCTCGATGAACGGGCGCTTCTCCTCGATGACGAGGATTTCTTCCAGGCCGCGGGCGAAGTCGCGGATGTCGTCCGGCTGCAGCGGGTTGAGCATGCCGATCTTGAGGATGCGCACGCCGGCGCGACGCAGTGCGTCGTCGTCCAGGCCCATTTCCATGAAGGCCTGACGCAGGTCGTGGTAGGTCTTGCCGGCGGTGATGATGCCCAGCCAGGCGTCGGCGTTGGGCAGCGTGACCTTGTTGAGGCCGTTCTCGCGCGCATACAGGCGGGCGAGCTCCTGGCGCGCGTAGTACAGCGTGCGCTCCATGTCGAGCGCGTCCTTGCGCACGTTCATGCCGAGGTTGACCTCGGGCGAATACGGGCGGCCGTCGAGCTCGACCACCGGGGTGACGAACTTCATGCGGTCGGGATCGACGATGGCGCTGCCGCTGCCGTCGGCGACGTTGGTGACGATCTTGAGGCCCGCCCACAGGCCCGAGATGCGCGACAGGTAGTAGCCGTGCAGGCCGAAGTCGAGGATGTCCTGGACGTTGGCCGGGTACAGCGACGGAATGCCGACGTGGTAGAACATGGCTTCCGACTGGCTCGGCAGCGAGGACGACTTGCAGCTCGGGTCGTCGCCGAAGATGGCGAGCACGCCGCCGTTCTTGAGCGTGCCGGTGTAGTTGGCGTGCTTGAGCACGTCGCCCGAGCGGTCCACGCCCGGCGCCTTGCCGTACCAGGTCCCGACGACGCCGTCGAACTTCTGGTTGCCCACCGTGTGCAGCATCTGGGTGCCCCAGACGGCGGTGGCGGCGAGGTCTTCGTTCAGACCGTCGACGAACTGGATGTTGTGCTGCATCAGCAGCTTCTGCTGCTTGATGAAATTGGCGTCCAGCATGCCCACGGGCGAGCCGCGGTAGCCGGAGATGAACATGGCGTTGTTGAGGCCGCGACGACGGTCGAAGCGGATCTGGTCCATCGTCAGGCGCACCAGCGCCTCGATGCCCCCGATGTGGATGATCCCCTCTTCCGCCGTGAATTGTTTGGTCAGATCCTGTTTGGACGACATCGGATTTTCCCTCTGTTGGCGTGGTGCGCTGGATGTGGAAAGGGCTGGCGCGCGCAATGACGCGCGCTGCCAGCCCGGCCCTGCAGCGCGTTTCTGTGCTTAGACGAAGCGGAACGAGACGCTGCCCAGATCCTGGAAGCGGACGTTGACGTTGTCGCCCTTCGCCACCGGGATGGCTTCGGTGACGCCGCCGGTCATGATGAAGGTGCCGGCCGGGATTTCCTGGCCGCGCTTGCCGAGTTCGTTGGCCATCATCGCGATCGCGACCAGCGGGTTGCCGAGCACGGCGGCGCCGGTGGCCATCGACTTGATCTCGCCATTGACCTCGAGCACCACGCCCAGCGTCGGCAGGTCGAGCTCGCCGAGGTCACGCATGTTGCCGCCGATCACGAAGCGGGCCGACGAGGTGTTGTCGGCGATCACGCTCTTGAGGTCGAACTTGAAGTCGCGATAGCGCGAGTCGATCACTTCGACCGCCGGCAGCACGAAGTCGATCGCCGCCATCACGTTGCCGATATGGCAGCCGGGGCCGCGCAGCGGGGCCTTGGTGACGACGCAGATCTCGGCTTCGACCTTGGGGTGGATGAGTTCGTCGAACTTCACTTCGCCACCGTCCGGTACCGACATGTAGTCGGCGATGAAGCCGAACACCGGGGTCTCGACGCCCATCTGCTTCATCTTGGCGCGCGAGGTCAGGCCCGCCTTGAGCCCGGCGATCTTGTTGCCGCGGGCGAGCTTGCGGCGCTTGATCTCGTCCTGGATGGCGTAGGCGTCATCCCAGTCCATGTCGGGGTAGTCGTCGGTGATCTTGGTGACATCAAAAGCCTGCAGCTCGGCGTTTTCGAGGTGCTCGGCGAGCTTGGCGATGGTGGCCTGGTCGAGGGTGAGTGCCATGTGTGCGGTTTCCTTTTTTAGATGAAGCGGACCGACGTGCCACCGAGGCCGCCGACGTTGCAGGTGAGGCTGTCGCCGGCGACGACCGGGACGAGCGGGGATTGTGAGCCGGAGAGGATGATCTCGCCGGCCTTGAGGCCGATGCCGAGGCGGCCGAGGGTGTTGGCCAGCCAGGCGATGGCGTTGACCGGCGAGCCCTGCACGGCGGCGCCGGTGGAGGTGCTGATGATGTCGCCGTTCTTGGCGAGCACCATGCCGGCGAGCGCGAGGTCGAGCTGGCGCGGGCTCTTGCGCACGCCGCCGAGCACCAGCACGCCGCACGAGGCGTTGTCGGCCACGGTGTCCTGGATCTTGATCTTCCAGTCCTTGATGCGGGAGTCGACGATCTCGAAGCAGGGCACCACGCAGTCGGTGGCGCGCAGCACGTCGGCCGCGGTCACGCCCGGGCCCATCAGGTCGTTCTTGAGGATGAAGGCGACTTCGGCCTCGGCCTTGGGGGCGATCATCGACGAGGCGACGATCGGCTCGCCTTCATTGAAGACCATGTTCGACAGCAGCTGGCCGAAGTCGGGCTGGTTCACCTTCAGCATGTCCATGACGACCTTGCTGGTCACGCCGATCTTCTTGCCGACCACGGTGTGGCCGTCGTCGAGCTGGCGCTGGATCATGCGCAGCTGGATGGCGTAGGCATCCTCGATGGTGATGTCGCTCTCGCGGTCGGTGAGCGGCGCGACCGGGGTCAGGGTCTTGAGCGCGGTGTAGAGCTCGTCGCCGTAGTGGTTGATCTTGTTCTGGTCCATATCGTGTTCTCGATGATGTGTTCGATGGATGGGAGCCTGCCGGCGCCGCGGGGGAGGGCGTTGCTGCACCCCGTCCGCCGCGGCCGTGTCCGGTATCAGTACTTGATCATCACGTTGCGCAGCTCGGTGTAGAACTCGAGCGAGTGCACACCGCCCTCGCGGCCGATGCCCGACTGCTTGGAGCCGCCGAACGGGGTGCGCAGGTCGCGCAGGAACCAGCTGTTGATCCAGCACAGGCCGACTTCGATGGCGTTGGCCATGCGCATGGCGCGGCTGATGTCCTGGGTGTGCACCGAGGTGGCGAGGCCGTAGCGGTTGGCGTTGACCATGTTCAGCACTTCCTCTTCGGTGTCGAAGGGCTGGATGTGGCAGCAGGGCCCGAAGATTTCCTCGGTCACCACGGTCGCGGTCTCGGGGAGACCGGTCCAGATCGTGGGCTGCACCCAGCAGCCGTCCTTGAGGTCTTCCGGCATGTCGGGGATGCCGCCGCCGAAGACGATGTTGGCGCCTTCTTCCTTGGCCTTGGCGTACATGCCCAGCACCTTCTTCTGGTGAATCTTGCTGACCAGCGGGCCGATCTTGGTGTCGGGGTCGAAGGGGCGGCCCGGCTTCATCTTCTCGGCCTGTTCCTTCATTGCGGCGACGACCTTGTCGAAGATCGGGCGCTCGACGTACACGCGCTCGGTGCCCAGGCAGACCTGGCCGGCGTTTTCGAAGCAGGAGCGGGTGAGGGTGGCGATGGTGTTGTCGAAGTCGCAGTCGGCGAACACCACGGCGGCGTTCTTGCCGCCCAGCTCCAGCGACACCGGGCGGATGCCGTCGGCGCCGGCCTTCATGATGGCGGTGCCGGTCTTGGTCTCGCCGGTGAAGGTGATGCCGTTGACATCCGGGTGGGCGGTCAGGAAGGCGCCGGCGGAATCCACGCCGAAGCCGTTGACCACGTTGTACACGCCCTTGGGCAGGCCGACCTTGTTCATGACCTCACCCAGCAGGGTGGCGGTGAGCGGCGTGGCTTCGGAGGGCTTCACGACCACGGTGTTGCCGCAGGCGAGCGCCGGGCCGGCCTTCCAGGTCATCAGCAGCAGCGGCAGGTTCCACGGGCAGACGATCGCGATCACGCCGCGCGGGGTGCGCACGCCGTAGCTGCGCGCGGTCTTGCCGTCCGGGGTGCGCATCTCGAAGGATTCGGTCGACACGTTCTTGATCGTGTCGGTGAAGATCTTGAAGTTGGCCGCGCCGCGCGGAATGTCGATGTGCGAGGCGAGGTGGGCCGGCTTGCCGGTGTCGGCGATTTCGGCCTGCAGGAAGTCGTCGAAGCGGCGGTTGATCTCATCGACCACGGCGTCGAGCATGTTGCAGCGCTCGACCACCGAGAGCTTGCCCCAGGGGCCCTTGAGCGCGGCCTTGGCAGCGGCGACGGCCGCATCCACTTCCGGCTTGCCGGCTTCGTACACCATGCCGATCAGCGAGTTGTCGACCGGGTTGCGGTTCTCGTAGGTCTTGCCGCTGACGTTGGTGACGTACTCGCCGTTGATGAAGTTCTTGATCTCTTTCATGCTCGATGTGTCCTCAGGTAGTGGATCGGATTGCAAGGCGCGGTTCGTGTGCCGCGGTCCTCGATATGGCTCGAGCGCAGGTTCGAGCCATTTCGCGTTGCTGCTTGTTGCTGGCCTGCCTCGCAGCTGGGGCAATCTTGCCGCCTTCCGCGAGATTTGTAAAGAATCTCGAGATTTATTTTTCGAGATTTTTTCGACGCCCAAAGCCTGTCGGGAGAATGTGGCCCCCGTGACGACCCTGTGTGTCCCGTGCCTGACCGAGGGTAGTTGCGAAGCCTCGGTCTGCAATCAGGTTAGCCGAGATCGCCGGCTTGAAAACCGGGTGTGCAGAAACTGGATATCGATGTTGCAGAAGCTGGATATTGATTGATCTGATCGCGCCATAACCTGACGGCCTTCCATGCAACAAAGATGAGAGTGCGTCATGACCGTCACCACTGAGTACCTGGACACCCTGATCCAGAAGGACAAGGCGAAAGGCCTGTTCCGCTGCAAGCGCGAAATGTTCACCAGCCGCGAGCTGTTCGA
>NZ_JBLQGP010000043.1:0-13293 GCF_047806685.1 Thauera sp. WH-1 | reverse complement strand
TTACGGCTCCGACGGCGCCCGCTCGACGCCGCCGATTAACGACGCCAGATTTGTGCGGATTCGGGCAGCCGGCAACAACTACCGAGTGCTGACCGAGCTGGAAGGCAAACCGCTGTTTTTGCCACGCGAGGCGCGGATGTATCCGAAGCAGGCGGCGATTGAATGGCGGATGGCGATGTTGCTTAGGTAATCGATACCAAAAACCTGGCGGTTGCCGCTCAAGAAAAGTGCTGGTGCGATTTCGATGAGGGTTATCGTGTGACCGCGCTTTTCGTGGCTTCACGCATGCAGTGCCTTCAATCTCGCGCGGTAGTCGATCGCCTCAAGGTGAACCGATGCGCTGAGCATGCCGCGCAGAATGAAAAGGCGTGGTGCTCGCGCAAAGTCGAAGACACGATACAGGCAGAAAGCATCTTCAGCCTCTTCGGAGAATTCCAGCTCATTCTGGCTGACGATGAACGGTGTGAGAGCGCCGCCATTCGTCGTCTTGACTTCGATGAAGCGAGCGACCTCATTTGGCTCAAATGAAAGGATGTCGTAGCCGGCTCCGTCACCGCAGCGGTCTGAAATCCAATCGATACCAGAGATCAGGTCGGGGCGACTCTCGCCGATCAGACGGGTCTTCTCGAAATCCATGACCCATGTCTCTCCGCTGCGACCTAGCCGTCGGTTGTGCTCGTCCCGAGCCGCAAAATCCAGCTTCCTCGGCAGGCGTTTGCGACGCTGGCCCTGTGGGGCCGCGTCCGGTACCGGAGGCGCGATCAATACGCCACGGTAGTTGCGCTCGCCGGGGGTGGTGCGGTCTTCCAGCGCATCAATGATCTTGAGAAGCTCGGCCCTTGAGCGCTGGACCTCATCAATGACGACCTTCTGGAGCAACTCCTGCACGTTGGACCGTGGTTTGTACCCCTGGATATATGGAAGTCCGAGCTGGTCGAGTATCGCTGAGATGTTCTGGTGCTTCATCTCGATCGATGCCTTGCTTCGTGATTGCAGACGTGTCTGCAGTGCAGCGTTGTGCTCCGACTTGTTGTAGGGCAGGCCGTTGGCTTCATATCGGAGCATCTCGAAGTAGTCTGCCACGATGGCTCTGACCTCTTCGAGCGTCCAGTCCTGTCCGATCCGGACGACTTGAAAGCCGAGCCCGGTCAGCAAGGTGTCAACGGTGGCCTCCCCGCCACTGAAATCCGAAGCTCGAAGGGGGCCAGCTTCGGGGAACGCGTACCCGTAAGCGGCGCCAACAATCGCCTTCGAGTCGTACAGGCGCCCGGTAGCTTGGTCGCGGACCATAAATTCGCGAGACTTCCGAAAGCCGTATTTCTCCAAAAAGTAGGTTCGACCTACCCGGTCAAACTCGCCCATCGCCTCACGGATCGAGGCCGCATCACGAATATCCTTGATACCCATGGGAAATTTGCCTGCTTTGGGTTGGCCGAAGACAGTAGCCTAAGCCGGATACCTGCATTGGCGAAAGTGGTTTTGGGCTAGGTGGACGAGTTGAGAACGATGTGAACGGGACGGGGCACATTGTCGTCGCGCTACTTTTCGCTCATGCCACCTTCTCCCACGGCAGTTCAACGTCCGTGCGCCCGAAGTGCCCATAGCTCGCCGTCTGCGCATAGATCGGCCGCTCGAGCCCCAGCGACTCGATGATCCCCTTCGGCGTGAGCCGGAAGCGCTCGCGCACCAATGCCTCCAACTCCTCGTCCGGCCGGCTGCCCGTGCCGTAGGTATCGACCATCACCGACACCGGTTCGACCACGCCGATCGCGTAGGCGAGTTGGACCAGGCAGCGCCGCGCCAGGCCCCCAGCGACCAGGCTCTTGGCAATGTGCCGCGCCATGTAGGCCGCCGAGCGGTCGACTTTGCTCGGGTCTTTTCCGGAGAAGGCGCCGCCGCCGTGCGGGCAGGCGCCGCCGTAGGTATCGACGATGATCTTGCGCCCGGTGAGTCCGGTGTCGCCCTTGGGGCCGCCGACGGTGAAGCGGCCGGTGGGGTTGATCAGGGCCTCGAAGCCCGGGCTGCGCAGCTCTCTCGGCACGACCGGCTCGATGATGTGGCGCAGCACCTCGGCTCGCAGTGTGTCGGTGTCGATGGACTCGGCATGCTGGGTGGAGAGCGCCACCTTCTCGACCGCGACCGGGCGACCGCCCTCGTAGCGCACAGTGACCTGGCTCTTGGCGTCGGGCCTCAGCCAGGGCAAGGCGCCCGACTTGCGCAGCTCAGCCTGCCGACGCACCAGCCGGTGCGCGAAGCTGATCGCCAGCGGCATCAGCTCGGGTGTCTCATCGCAGGCGTAGCCGAACATCAGCCCCTGGTCGCCGGCGCCGAGTTCGCCGTCGGCCCGGTCTACGCCCTGGCCGATCTCGCTCGACTGGTGGTTGAAGGCGATGCGGATCTCGCAGCGGCGCGGATCGATGCCGGTTGCGGCGTCGGTGTAGCCGATGTCGGCGAGCGTCTTGCGCACGATGCTTTCGGCCGCAGTCTCGATGTCGCGGAAGACCGCCTCGTCGCGTGTCTTGAATTCGCCGGCGACCACCACGTACTGGTCGGCGAGCAGGGTCTCGCAGGCGACGCGGGCGCTGGGGTCGCGGGCAAGAAAGGCGTCGAGGATGCGGTCGGAGATCTGGTCGGCGACCTTGTCGGGGTGGCCTTCGGAGACGGATTCGGAGGTGAAGAGGTAAGTGTGGTTCGTCATTGCTTAAAGGTCTCGATGGGAGCGGGCCGGCGCCGTGATGCGGATACGCCTGCACGCCGGGGTTCCGAGGATCAACTGATTGTCCGATCGTTGCTGTCAGTCGGCGCCGGATGCGTCGTCTGTCATGGGCCAGTCCGGGGAGATGGTCATCGGCTCATCGGGGAAGATGACCACGGACCCGTCGTCGAGGATCTCCCGCAGTCGCTGATGTAGAAAGCCAGGATCTTCGATGGGCTTTGCATAAAACACCTTGGCAGTGGGACCCACCTCGGCCTTGACCCGGCGGGCTAGCTCGACCCCATCCCGGTGGAAAGCCTCCCAGTCCATTTCGTGCTTGCCGGACCAGGGGTCTGCCCTGCAAAAGCACCCGTACCATTCATGCAAATCCTGGAAGAGGGCATCGGAGATCGGGTGCGGGCCACTCCATCCCCCCGAGTCCGCCCCGAGGGTGTAGCGCGAATCCACCCCTTCGACCCGACGCCAGGCGAACGCGTCGCCGTAGTCGGGAGAAATCATGTAGCTGGCGGTGATGCCGTCATCCGGTTCGTGGTTGTCGTCGTTGTGCATGTCTGCTCCTCTTTAGCGGCTTTACCAATGTGGCGGGGGCCGTAAGCTGGATCAAATCCCCCCTGGTCCTGACTGCTTCCCGCCGGCACGGGCCGATGCCGGCAGGTGTTCGATTACACGACGGGCGTGCGGTCGTAGCGCACGATGTCTTCGCCGTCATAGACGAAGCGGATCGTCCAGCCGCGCTCGGCGGCGATGCGGTTGGCCGCCTCGACCTCGGTATGGAGCTCGGCGGCGTAGTAGCTGCTGCCGGGGCAGTCGCCCTCGATCACGACGATCCCGAGCGCCTCCATCAACTCAGGATCTTCGCGCAGGAAATGGTCGTACGCAGCCCCCTGGGCGTCGCCGGTCTTGTAGTAGGCCTCCCACTCCTGGCAGGGATCGGGCGCTTCGGAGAGCCAGTCGTCGATGATCCTGTCGATGCTGGTCCGATCAGTGCCGCTGGCCTGCTGACACCACTCGAGCCACTCGTCCTCGACCTTCTCGTCGAGCGTCGCCTCGTCGAGCGCGGGATCCTGCTCGAGCAGGTGCTCGCGGTAGAGCGCCTGGATGGGGTCGTAGAGGTCGTAATGACTCTCGAGCATCGAGGCATCGACGTCGCTCGCGTCGCTGAAACCATAGGCGTCGTAGCGCGTGGTGTGCTCCTCGAAGTTGGCGTACGAGAGTGTGCGGAATTCGCTCACTTCGAACAGATCCCAAGTCTTCTCGGCTTCGGTCCAGGCCGTGTCGACCTCGGCATTGGACGCGGTGGCCAGATCCAGGGGCAGGGCGATCGAGGCGCCGAACGAGGTCAGCGCCTTGAGGAAAGTACGGCGATCCATGACGGTCTCCTCGTTCACGCTGCGGCGGTGCCGACCGAGGCGCGGATGAGCGCCTCGGAGGCAGCCAGGATGGCCGTGAGTTCATCGTCCGCCGGCGTTGCCGCAGTGCCGTCACGGCGCCACTGCCACTGCTGGCCGGACTGCTCGACGTGGTAGCCGTGCTTGGAGAGGTAGAGCCGGATCAGTCGCTGAACGGCCTTGATTGCTTTGTCGCGGGACATGCTCGCCTCCAGAACAGAAGCGCCCTCTTTAGCGGTATGCGTTTAACGTCCCCCGCAAGTGGGGCTAAATCAGGGACGGGATGCCGTTGCGGCATGGGTGAAAGACTACCGGGCCGGCCGAGCCTGCGGGAGAAATTCCCCGCAAACTGTGCTCGGCCGCGCTCGGGCGGGTGGCCTTGCGCTAGCGCTAGAGGACGATGTCGGACTCGTGCCGGGCCGCCTCGGCGTTGGCCTTGGCGAGCGCTGCCTGCCACTCGCGGAAGAAGCGTTCGCCGAGGAGGTGACGGGCGAGCACCGCGCGAAGGTAATCGGAGAGCGGTTGCTTCGCGGCGTCGGCCAGGTCCTGCAGCTCGAGCTTGATCCGCGCGGGCAGGAAGAGCTTGAGGTCTTCGGTGGCCTTGCCCAGGTGGCGGGCGTTGATCTCGCGGGGTGTCGGCCCTTCTTCGGTGGCGCTGCGGCGGACGGATCGCATGATCTCGGCTTTCTCCAGTTCCTTGAGCCGCGCGCTCATTCGACGCTTCAGATGCGCGAGTTCCGCCCGACCGAACACATGCTCGAAGAGAATCCAGCGCAGCACGTCAGGCCGGCTTGCGTCGTGCTGATCGCAGAGCACATCGATGGCAGCGACCAGCTTCTCGGGGAGCCAGAGCTTGATCGACACCGCATTGGTGCTGAAGTCCTCCGCCTCGAGCGCGCTGGGGCTGATCTCGCTGACGTCGCCCATGAAGCGCGAGCCACGGGTTGCGTAAGGCCACATGATGATTTTCTCCTCCTATGACCGGGCTCAACGCCAGCCGAGCCAACTTGGGCGGATCGGCAGGGGCTCGCTCGACGCTTGGCGCAGAGGCGCGCTTGTCTGCGCAGGCGGGAAGGGATTGGGGACGAACTTGCCCAGCGCCTCGCGCTGGCTGGGGGTCAGGCGCCGGTCGCCCGTGCATTGCGTGCTGATCATGGTGATGCTCCTCGCCCCCTGTTGAGCCGGCGTGACCGGCCTCGCGGGGGCGAAGAGGCGGTGACGCTTTAGCCGGTATTTGTCATCCGCCCCGGCAAGTTGTCGTTAATGCCGGCGGTTGGACCGTTGCCGATCCTGGGGTGCTGCCTGGTCGTCCCGGATCACCACGGTGATGTCCGGGTCGTGTTCGGCGGCGGCGACTGCCGCCTGCCATTCCTGCGCCGAGAGCACATCCTCGGTCCACACGAAGGCGTTGTGCATCAGCCGACCGGTGAGGCGCTTGCCGTCGTCGAGGACGACGACTTCGCGCGGTGCGGTGCGGGCGGCCGGGTTGCGGCGCCGACGGCTTTGCTTGTACATGGCGTTTCTCCTGTCGATGTTCGAGCCATTCCGATGCCTCGCCCCGGACGGGGGAGGGCAGCGGTCAAAAGGGCTCGAGTGCATCGATCAGGTCACGCCGGTGCTTCCTTCGTGGTGTTGTTCAGTTACCGCAAAAAACAAAAAGACCCGTCGGCCATGCAGGCTCAGCGGGTCTTGCGTGGCCGCTTTAGCTGAATTTATTACGCTGAATCTATTACGCGCCCGCAAGCTGTGTTCTCGAATCGGCGCGATGGCTGGAGTAAAGCGGATGAGCGTTCACGTTGTCAAGGTCAATGCCGGGCTCAGGAGGGCGGCTGCGGGCCTGACCTCGCCACCATTAGGGCCGCGAGAACGGGAGAACAGATTACCGTAAAAGTCGCTCATGACTGGCTCTGCGCCAAGCTGTTGGCCCAGTCCTGCAGCATTCTATGCACTGGACGCTCTATCGTCAGCTCATCGCGCCGGATACAACTTCTGCTGGCGCATGAGTCCGTCCTCGGGTCGTTCTGTTCCCGCTACCGCGTGCTGACCGAGCTGGAGGGTAGCTCGCTGTCTCTCACCCACGAGGCGCGGAAGTCTCCATAGAGGAACGCGACTGATCGGCAATTCGCGATGCTATCTTACATTGACGGTAGGTCGTGACAGTCTGAGCTGGCTACGCTGTGCGCGGTTATGGGGGGGCGAACATGGGGGGGCGGACATGGGGGGGCGGACATGGGGGGCGAACATGACTACGATGAGGAAGGATGCCGTGGCGAATGTGCCGACGCGCTTCGTTGATTTTGCGCTGCGAGCATGGTGCGACGGTTCGTATTTGCAGGTCATTGCGCACGAGACGCCGGCGGGGGCGATGCGACGGCCCGAGGTCGTGCGGGTGGGGCCTTTCGAGCGAGCGGACTGGGCGCTGCCTGCCGATGCATCGTTGCGCGAGGCTGCCTCATTCGGACGGCGGCTCGCAGGTCTGGTATTTCCCGACGAAATCTGGCGGCTTCTCCGTGAGAGTCTCGCCGTGGTGGCGGCGAAGCCCGAGCTCGGCCTGCGCCTGCGTTTGTGCCTCGACGACTCCCTGATCGATTTCCCTTGGGAGTATCTGTATCGTCCCGATATCGCTTCCGATGACACCTTGAGCGGCTTCCTGTTGCTGGACGGGAGGATCTCCCTCGTTCGCGAGCCGGCCTCCGTGCTGGTACGCACGCCGCCCGACGACCGCACCCGGCGGGCGCTTTTCGTCGGAACCTTCTTCCAGGATGGCTCGGACCGCTGGGGAGTGAAGGTCGAGTACGACAGCCTGCGCGCAGCGCTGCGGCCCTTGCGTCGCCTGATCGATTTCGAGTTCGCGCGCGCCGACGCGGACGCTGCGGTCGAGCGCGGCCTGCAGTCCGGTTGCGATGTCTTCCATTACGCAGGCCACGTCGAGGTGCGCGCCGGGCGTGGGGTGCTGATCCGCTGCGCGCATCCCGCTCTCGGGGCCGGAGGCGCGGACGGCTTGCAGCTCATGGCGGCGGATGCGGATCCGTCGGGTAGCCGGGAAGCGCAAGCATGCACGGGCAATTGGGCCTGGAGCGATCAGCTTGCGCCTCGGTTGGTGGGCGCTGGGGTGCGCCTTGCGGTATTCAATGCTTGCAATAGTGGAGACTGGCGTTTCATCCGCCCATTTATGCACGCAGGGGTGCCGGTTGTGATCGGCGTGCAGGGGGTGGTCAGCAATATTGCCGCACTGAACTTCGCCGAAAAGCTCTATCGCTCGCTTGCGGTGGGGCTATCGATCGATGAGGCAATGACCTACGCAAGGCTTTATGTGAGCGACCCCCAGCATTCCGGCTATCCGGGCGACTGGGGTCGCTTCATGTGCTACATGCCGGCAGAAACGGCGACCCTGTTCCCGCGCAGCGGACGTGGCGCGCTTGCGCGCAGCCAGCGCGAGTTGCGTGCCGAGCGCGGGGAGACAGTGGATGCGGTCCGCCTGCGCGCAAACGAGATCGATGGCAGTGGGGTGAGCCGCATGCTGTCCGAGATCGCGCAGCACACCGTGCTGATTCTCGGGCGCTTCACCGCGCAGCGGAAGGCGATTCTTGACCTGTTGCGCCGCGAACTGTCCACCCCGCCACGGCATTACGTACCCCTGCTCTTCGATTTCGACCGCCCTGGGGACCGCGACCTGATCGAATCTATCGTGCGCTTTGCATCGGTGTCGCGCTTCGTGATCGCGGATGTGTCCTCGCCCAACAGCATTCCTGCGGAGTTGCAGGCGATCGTGCCGAATTTCCCTTCCTTGCCGGTGGTCCCGATCATTGATGGCCGCGAGCGCGCCTACCCGGTCATGGACAACCTGCTGCGGCGGCCATCGGTCCTTCCGGTGGTGCACTACGAGGACGCAGCGCATCTGCGGGCGATCCTCGAGGAGTGCATTCTCTCGCCCGCCGAGGGACTCTATGCTCGCTTGCGACCGCCTTCCACCGACCCCGCAACGCCCGCGCCGTCCGTATCCCAATAGGCGGCACGGGGGCGTGCGCGCACGGGGCAAGGCGCGGACATGCCGATGTTTGCCCACAACGCCTCGTTCGACGCCAGGTTCCGGGATGCGGAGCTCGCGAGGATCCGGTGCAGCAGGAAGCAGGACTTCATGTGCTCGCTGCTGCTGTCCCGACGCCTCCTGCCCTCTGAACCCAAATACAAGCTCGGCGTCCCGGTCGAGTAAGCCGATCTGCCGGTCGCCGGGCGTTACGACCGTGCGCTTGCCGATGCCGAGATGGCCGCGAGCCTGCTGCTTCTGCTTGAGGATGAGCGGCGGCTCCGGCATCAGGTGCCAAGGGTGTCGGTCGATCTGCTGCGGCAGATCCAGCGTGCGTCGAAGGCGCAGTTGCCGGCTGGAAGAACTGATCGAGCGTGTCGCGGCGTCCCCGGAGGCGCGCCGTGCGTCCCGACCAACCCGCGCGTCGGTCACCCGCAGGCTGGAGGGGAAGGCGCGGCGGCGGTCGATCAAGGCTGCGCGCGGAAAGGTCAGCGACTGACGGATCGGTGCCCTCGAGGCTCCGTCAGCGTCCCGCGTCACTCGGCGTCCAGCAGGCGCGCGCACTCGTCCATCATCGAGCGCGCCAGCTCCGAGTCGTAGTTCGGATCGAGCGCTTCCATCATCTCGTGCGTGGTGTAGAGACCCGCTTCCCGTGACAGCGAGCCGGCGATCTGGCGCGCCAGCCCGTCACTGAGCGCGGAGAGCTGGCGGCGCTCGGCCAGTGGCAGTGCGCGCTCGCTGCGCCGGAGCCAGTCGGCGATGAAGCTCGCACCCTGGGCCTCGGTGAGCCACTGGCCATGCTCGTAGTGGATCGACAGGCGCTCGGCAGTGAGCGCGAAGATCAGCGCGGCGCGCGTTCCCCGGCTGTCTGCGGGCGGTGTCGGGCGGGGAGGTGGGGACATGGTGTAACGGCCAGGTTGGGTCAAGAGACGGCCGGATGCTATCAGCCCTCTGCCGGTTTTAAAGCACAGTTGTACTGTGCAAATTAAAGTGGCTTAATAGACACCATGAACACCGACGCCTCCCCAAGCTATCCCCTGGCCGAGTTGGCCGTGCTCGCGGACCTGCCGCCCCGCACGGTGCGCTACTACGTGCAGATCGGCCTGGTCGACCGCCCCGAGGGCGAGACCCGGGCGGCCCGGTACGGCGCTCGGCATCTCGAGCAGCTGCTGCAGATCCGCAAATGGACCGCTGCCGGCGTCTCGCTCGAGCGCATCCGCGAGTTGCTCCACGGTGCGCCGCCGCCGGTGCCGCCTCGCGAACGCGCCATCGGCAGCGTATCGGTGTGCAGCCATCTGACGGTCGCCGAGGGCATCGAGGTGGTGATCGATCCGCAGCGGGCGGGGCTGAGTCCCGAGGCGGTTCGGCAGTTCATCCAGGGCGTGATGACGGCCTTCAAGGCGGCCCAGGGTGAAGAAGACGGTGCTTCGCAGGTGGATCCGGCGAACACGAACAAGAACGAACGACAGGCGGGAGAGCCATGATGCAGCAGCAATCGGCACGACTCGAGACGGGCGCGGGTGAGGCACTGACGCTCAAGGGCGCCCGCTTTGAAGGCAGTTTGCGCGGGACGCTGTTCGAGGCGAACCTCGAGCAGCGCTTTGCCAACCCCTTCGAGCGCCATGTCGAGCTCGTCTACACCTTCCCGCTGCCCTGGGCGGCCGTCCTGCTCGGGGTCGAGGTCCAGATTGGCGATCGCCGTCTGTCCGGTGCGGTAGTGGAGCGAAAGCAGGCTGAGCAGGGCTACGAGGACGCCATTGCCGAAGGCAACACCGCCATCCTGCTCGAGCAGAATTTCGATGGCAGCTACACGCTGAACCTGGGCAACCTCGCACCCGGGGAGACCTGTGTGGTGCGGCTACGCTACGCCCAGGTGCTCCAGTTCGAGCAGCACGGCCTGCGCCTGGTGGTGCCCACCGTGATCGCCCCGCGTTATGGCGATCCGGTGGCCGATGCCGGCTTGAAGCCGCACCAGGTGGTCGAGCATGATCTGATGGTCGTGCATCCGTTCGAGCTCAGCCTGCGCGTCGAGGGCGCCCTCGCACGGGCCCGCATCGGCTCGCCGAGTCATCCGCTGTCGATGCGCCTGGAAGGTGAGGGCGAGACGACGGCGATGGTCGTGTCGCTTGCGCGCGGTGGCTGTCTTGATCGCGATTTCATCCTCGTGCTCGATGAGGTTGCACAGGATTCGCTCGCCCTGTGTGCGCAGGACACGGTACAGCCGGGCGCGGTCAGCGTGCTGGCGAGCTTCTGCCCGCGCGTGCCGGCGTCGGTTCATCCGCTCGCGGTGAAGATCCTGGTGGACTGCTCGGGCTCGATGCAGGGCGACAGCATCGCCGCCGCACGTCGCGCGCTGCAGGCCATCGTCGCCGGTCTGCGCGAGGGGGAGCGGTTCTCGCTGTCACGTTTCGGCAGCACGGTCGAGCACCGCTCGCGCGCGCTGTGGCGAACGAGCCCCGCGACCCGGCTGGCCGGGCAGCGCTGGGCGGCAGGCTTGCAGGCCGACCTCGGCGGCACCGAGATGGAGAAGGCGCTGGATTCCACGTTGGCCCTGGCCGGCGATGCTGACGCAAGTCCAGGTGCTGGGGAAGGTGCCGCGCCGGTCGATCTGCTCCTCATCACCGATGGCCAGATCCACGCCATCGAGGGCACGGTGGCGAAGGCGCGCGCGCTGGGCCACCGGGTGTTCGTCGTCGGTATCGGCAGCGCCCCTGCCGAGGATGTGCTGCGCCGCCTGGCCGAGGAGACCGGCGGGGCCTGTGACTTCGTCGCACCCGGAGAGGCCGTGGAACCGGCCGTCCTGCGCATGTTTGCGCGCCTGCGCTCGCAGCGCATGGCGTCCCTGGCGCTTGTGTGGCCGGCCGGTGCGAAGCCCCTGTGGGTGAGCGCGCTACCCGGCTCGGTGTTCGACGGTGACGCGGTGACCGTGTGGGCACGCTTTGCGCAGGTGCCGGATGGGACGGTGCGTCTGGTCGGGACGCGTACGCACGCCGTGGCGCCCGAATCGCTGGGCGAGGCCTGCCTGACGGCTGTGGAGCATGATTCGGCGCTCAGCCGTATGGCCGTGGCTGCGCAGATCGAAACCCTACTCGCCGCCGAGGGCGCCCACTCGCGTCAGGCGCTGGAACTGGCCGTCGCGTATCAGCTGGTCAGCCCGCTGACGCATTTCCTGCTCGTCGAGACGCGTGCCGAAGCCGACAAACCGGCGGACATGCCCGATCTCGTGAAGGTGCCCTCGATGCTGCCTGCCGGCTTTGGCGGCCTCGGCAGTCTCGACTTCTGCATCGACCCCTGCATGGCGCCGCTCAGCGTGAATGAGGCGCCGGAGCATTACGGCTCGCCGGCTGCGGCAAGCGGTGCGTATCTCGACTTCGACGATGCCTTCGATGCGCCCATGGTGCTGCGCTCGGGTCGACGTGCAGATCACGGCGATACGGCCAACAAGGCTGGGACCTATGACATCCCGGCGTTCCTGCGCCGAAGCTCGAATCAGGATGGCTGGCAACCACCCCGGGACGATCCGCGTTACTGGTGTGCCGAACCGCATTACACAGGTCTCACGCCCCTTGGGCTGACACAGTGGCTGCGCAGTCACCCGCAGGCCGAATGGCCGCAAGGCTATGCCGAGCTGCGCCGAATCGGTCTCGGTGCGGCGGTGCTCGACTGGCTCGAGTTCGTGTTGGCTGAAGGGGAGGGTGAGTCGCTGGTGGTCGCCTGCTTCGTCCAGGTGATGGCGCAGCGCGATCTGCACGAAGCGCTGCTGTCGGACACCGGCGCGCTTGGTAGGCTCAAGGTCTTGGCACAACGCGTGGCACCGGGCGCGGCGATGAAGGTCAGGCAGGATGACCCTGCGGCTGCGTCGATCCTTGCTCGCCTGCAGGTGTTTGTAAGTACGCTGCGGGCAGAGCGCTGGCCCGACTGCGTCTTTGCGCTCCAGGAAGGGGCGTCGGCGCTCGAACAGTCGGGTGTCGGCGTTGGATAGAGGCAGGGAAACGTAAGGGAGCAGTCATGCCCGTGAAGACCGTCCTCGACGGCAGCGCCGTACCGGTCAGGATCTGGACCGACGACATCGACGAGGGCTCGAAGGCGCAGCTCGCCAACATCGCGAGCCTGCCCTTCATCCACCACCACGTCGCTGCCATGCCCGACGTGCATCTGGGCATCGGCGCGACCATCGGCTCGGTCATCGCCACCCACCAGGCCATCATTCCGGCGGCGGTGGGTGTCGACATCGGCTGCGGCATGGTCGCCGCGCGCCTGTCGCTCACCGCCAACGACATCGACGAGAAGCGACTGAAGAGGGTGTTCGATCAGATCAGCCGTGACGTGCCGGTCGGCCGCGACCAGCATGCTGACGGCCGGGTGCTGGCCGACGTGGTGCGCCCCTTCGAGCCCGGCCTCAAGGCCTTGACCGAGCGCCATCCGCAACTGCTCAAGGCCTTCGGCAAGTTCTCCAAGTGGGCGAACCAGATGGGCACGCTCGGCGGGGGCAACCACTTCATCGAGGTCTGCCTGGACGAGCATGAGCGCGTCTGGGTGATGCTGCACTCGGGCAGCCGGGGCATCGGCAACGCCATCGCGACGTACTTCATCGAGCTGGCGAGAAAGGACATGGCGCGCCACATGATCCACCTGCCTGATCGCGATCTGGCCTACTTTGCCGAGGGCAGCGAGCACTTTGCTGATTACGTCGAGGCGGTGCATTGGGCGCAGGAGTACGCGATGGCCAACCGCCAGGCGATGCTGGAGCTGGTGCTCGCGGGACTGGCGCGCCACCTGCCGCGCTTTACCGTCACCACCGAAGCGGTGAACTGCCACCACAACTATGTCGCCCGCGAGCACCACTATGGCGCCGATGTCTGGGTGACGCGCAAGGGCGCGATCCGGGCGGGGCAGGGCGAGCTCGGCATCGTCCCTGGAAGCATGGGGGCGCGCAGCTACATCGTGCGTGGCAAGGGCAGCGCGGAGAGCTTCTGCTCCAGCGCGCACGGCGCCGGCCGGCGAATGAGCCGCACGGCGGCAACCAAGCGCTTCACCGAGGCCGATCTCGCACGCCAGACCGAAGGGGTGATCTGCCGCAAGGATAAGGGCGTGGTCGATGAGATTCCCGGGGCGTACAAGGACATCGACGAAGTGATGGCCAACCAGCGCGACCTCACCGA
>NZ_JBLQGP010000042.1:0-13635 GCF_047806685.1 Thauera sp. WH-1 | reverse complement strand
CTGGGCGAGACGGTGGGCATGGCGGCCGAAGTGGCGCACGGCAGCTGCACCGACCTGCCGCCGATGCGCAAGAAGTAATCGCCAGCGCGCAGACAAGAGAACCCGGCATCGCCATCACGGCGGCGCCGGGTTTTTTGTCGTCTGACGAGCGGATCAGAACTTGTAGTTGATGCCGGCGTAAACAGAGCGCCCCGCCCCTGGCACCGCGATGCCGTAGGGCGCGCCACCATTGGCCGGCAGCCGCATCGTCGTGCCCTGGCCAAGATAGGCGCCGCCCAGCGGCAGGTAATAGAACTTGTCGAACAGGTTCTCGATCCCGAAGTCGACGCGCAGGGACTTCCACGAATAGCTCGTACGCAGGTGCGTCAAGGCGTAGCCCGGGGTCTGGAGCTCGCTGCGTACATCCGACACCTTGCTCTTGGCCTTCACGCCTTCGAACTCGACGCCGTTATCCCAGCCACCCTGCTTGTGCGTGAGCGCCAGCTTCACGTTGAGCGGCATGATGTTGTAGAGATCGTCCCCGCTATCCCGGTTCTTGCCGCGCGTGTAGTTGATCTGGCCACGCAGGCCGAGCTCGCCGAATTCCGTGCTCGCCAGCGGCATGCGACCCGACAGTTCGATGCCGTAGAGACGCGCGGACTGGTTCTCGAACTGCAACACGTTGAAGCTGCCGGGCGTGTAGCTGCGGTAGCTCAGCGGCGAGGGAATCGCGTCGATGTAGTCCGAGACGTAGGTGAGATAAGGCGTCGCCTTGAATTCCCAGTTGCGATCCGCAGCATGCCAGTCGAAAGTCGCCGAGACGGTATGCGCTTTCTCGGGCTTCAGGCCAACCTTGCCGACATAGCCGTTTCCATCGCCGACGAAGTTGTTCATCAGCGCCGCCATCGACCACGACGACCAGGTGTAGCGCTCGTAAAGGTTTGGCGAGCGCAGCTTGCGGGCCAGGCCGAATTCGACATCCAGGTTCTCGTCGTGGGTGTAGCGCGCCAGCAGGCTCAGGTCGACGTTGTCGTCGGTGCGCTTGCGGTCGAGGCGATTGAAGGCGTCGGCCTCGGATTTCTGCATCGAGTTCATGTGCTTGGCATCGGTCGTCGGGTCATAGCCCTGCACCTCGCCGGCGTTGGTCTTCACCCGCTCGTAGCGGATGCCGGCAAGGGTGGTCCATTGCGCCGACACCTGCTTTTCCCACTCGGCGAAGATCCCCGCACGATTGCGCTCGCCGTCCCTGACGTTCCAGAAGGTCTCCGGCGACATGCCGAGGCCCGAAGGCGGCCACCAGTCATCGAGGGTGTAGCGCTGAAGCTCGGCGCCGAGCCGCAGCAGGTCGGTCTCCGACAGGCCGAGGTCCGCCTTCAGCACCAGGCCGGTATTCCTGCTCTCGGAGTACATGGGCATGCCTGACGCGCAGATACCGGCCGCCTGTTGAGCCTGAGTGCACTCCGAGCGGGGCGGCTCGCCGATCTTCGTGTAGATGAAGCGCTTGTCCGCCCCGAAGTCCATGAAGTGATCCACCTTCTCGCGGTAGGCGCGCATCTCCAGCGCGCCCCAGTCGAAGGCCCCGGTGTAGCGCAGGTTCAGGCGCAACTGCTCGTTCTCGAGCATGTCCATGCGCTGGTTGGGATAGAGCTGATAGGGCAGATCCTGCAAGCCGATCTTGGCCTCGAGCAGGTGATCGCCACCCTTGAACGCAAATCCCAGGTCGTGATTGCGGCTCTTGTAGGCACTGGAGCCGACCTCGTCGAGCGGCAGCGCGTGCCCGATCCGGCCGGTTTCGCGGCTGGTCTTGAAGTTCCTGGCGGCCTCGTAGTTGTCGCTTTCGGCGATCGAACCGACGTAGCTGACGCTGAATGCCTCGTTGGCGAGCGTGGCTGCAAAGCTGCCGCCGACGGCATCTCCATTGCTGCGGTAGAAGGCGCCGAGCTCGCCCGTCTTGACGACGCCCTGGCCCGCCTTCGCAAACACGGGCGCCTTGCTCTCGGCCACGATGGTGCCGGCGATGCTGTCGCCGCCCACACTCACCGGCGACACCCCGGGATAGACCTCGAGCAGGCCGACGTTGGCCGGATCGAGATACGAGAGCGCGGGGTTCATGTGATTGGGACAGGTGGCGATGAGGTCCATGCCATCGACCTTGATGCGAATGCGATCGTCGGCGAGGCCGCGGATGACCGGCAGGCTGGACATGCCGCCTGCGCCGTAGGTGCTGACGCCGGGCACGTCACGCAAGAGTGAAGCGGTGTCGCTGGTCGCGGGTCGCAATGCCTGTACCGTTCCAGGCGCAACCTCGGTCGGGCTGGCTGCGGTCGCGGAACCCGTGACCACGATCCTGCCCAGGGTCGTCTCCTGAGCGAGGGCGAGCGCGGGCAGCGCGAGGGAGATAGCCACTGCAAGCGGCAGACGGCGGAAATTCTTGTGCATGTCGGTGTTCTCGATGATGGGGCCAGCCCCTGCCGGATCGCATGCCGTGCGGGCGCGAGCGGCACCCTCCGGGCGCCGCTGGGCGCCTGGATGCTGGCTTCTTGTACGGGGAGGTCCTACGCGCGTGACAAGCCGCGCGACCTGAAGCTCAGGCCGGCGCGACCACCGCGCTCAGCTGCGGGATCAGTGCTTGCCGTGCTGCATCTTCATCGGCGCGTTGAGCGGACGTGCCGGCGCAACGAGTTCGATGGACTGCTGGCTGCCATCCTTGTTCTCGATGACGATGGTAAGCGGCACCTGGTCGCCCTCCTTCACCTGCGCCTTCAGGTCCATCAGCATGACGTGGTAGCCGCCGGGCTTGAGCTCCACGGCCTGGCCAGCCGGCAACTCGAGCGCCTCGATCCGGCTCATCTTCATGACGTCCTTGTCCATGACCATCTCATGGATCTCGACGACACCGGCCACCGGCGAATCGGCCGACACGAGACGCGCGTCGGCGTCTGACTTGAGCTGCATGAAGGCGCCGGTGGCCCTCTGCTGCGGCACGGTCGCCCGCACCCAGGCCTCGCTGACGGTAACCTCGGCGGTCGCATGCAGGGAGCTGAGGGCGAACAGGGTGGCGATGGCAAGTTTTTTCATGGGGGACTTCTCCTGGAATGGTCACGCACGGTTCAGGCGGGACGATCGGCTAGGGCCGGATCGGCGGGGCTCTGCCGGCCCCTGCGCCGGACGCAGCCTCGCTGCGAGGTCGGCAGGAGCCCGGACGTCAAGCCTGCGCCGGCGGTGCACGCGGGTGCGACGGCGACCAGGCGAAGAGCGGACGCGGTGCGTGCAGGAAAAGCGAAGGAAGCAGCCTGCTCGCCGGGGGCGCGGCAAGCCCAGCGCGAGCAGCCATCGGAAGCAGTGCCGCACCCGCATGAGCGCAGCAATAGGGGCAATGCGAGAACGACGGCAGCTCATCCCCGTCGCCACTGCCGGGCGCCCCCTGGCCCCCGTGCACGGCAAACTCGGCCGCATCGACCGCCACCCAGCCCGTGCCCTCGGCCGAACAGACCTCGATCAGGTAGCGCCCCACTTGGTCCGGCCCCATCGCCCGGCTGATGGTCGGCGCGAGCGCACTCATCAACATCGCGAAAAGCGCGACCCAGGTGAGGAAACGTTGATGAAAGCGCTGCATGACGCGTCGATGGATCCGGGACGAGCTCGATGACGCAGGCAATTATAACGACAGGAACTGCAGCAGAATTGATTCCCGTCAGCTCCAGCAGGCAGCGGGGCTGGCCTGCGGCGAATCGTCGCAGGCGCCGTGAGGCGACGGTCGTGCCTAAGCGGCGATGCCGGCCCTGGCGCGGGCCCAGGCGATGAAGTCCGGCAGGGCCAGCGCGCGCGAGTAGAGGAAGCCCTGGATGTAATCGCAGCCCATGGCGGCCAGCATCTGCGCAGTCTGCTCGTGCTCGACCCCCTCTGCCGTGACGTGCACGCCGAGACGGTGCGAGAGCTCGATGATGGAGGCGGCAATCTCCCGATCGCGCGCCGACGACACCAGGTCGACGATGAAGCTGCGGTCGATCTTGACTTCCTGCACCGACAGGCGTTTGAGCCGGCTCATGCCGGAGAAGCCGGTGCCGAAGTCGTCGATCGACAGACTGACGCCCAGCAGGCGCAGGCGCTTGAGCACATCGGCCACGCCATCGCCTTCGGTGTCGTCGAGCATGCTGGTCTCGGTGATCTCCAGGCACAGCGACGACGCCCGCACGCCCCAGGTCATCAGCGCCTGCTCGATCAGGTCGGGCACCTCGACGTCGTAGAGGTCGGTTGCCGACAGGTTGATCGACATGTGGACCTCGAGCCCCTCGAGCCGCAGCGTGTGCAGGGTCTGCGCTGCACGCTGGAACAGCCAGCGGTTGAAACGATGACGCAGCCCGAGTCGGCCGATAAGGCTGACGACGACCGGCGGTGGCACCCATTCGCCGCGACTGTCGCGCCAGCGCAGCAGCGCCTCCGCGCTGCGGCACTCCCCGCTTGGCACATGCACCTTGGGCTGAAGATGAAGCTCGAGCTCGTTACCGCCCGAGAACGCCGCCCGCAGGTCGCGCTCGAGCAGGGCCACACCCGACGAGCTGTGCTCCATGCCTGACTCGTAGATCAGGCTACCCGAAGCGCCCCGGCGCGCCGCAAGGCACGCGATGCGCGCCGACTGCAGCAGATGAAAGGCGTCCTGGCCATGATCCGGCGAGATGGCTGCCCCGCACACCACCTGGGCCTGCAAGGCCATGCCATCGAGCTGAACGGGCGTATCGATGAAGGCCTGCTCGAGCCTGAGCATGCCCAGGGTGAGCACCGCCGCGCTCGACAGGCGTGGCAGGACGACCAGCCACTCGCTGCCGTCGATGGGGAACAGGCTGTCCTGTGCGCGTAACCGCGCCCGCAGCCGCGCGTCGATCTCGCGCTCGAACTTGCGCGCATGCTCGAGCGGCAGGCGAAGCACCGCCGGGTCGGGCAACACGACCAGGGAGATCACGCCCACACTGCCCGCCTCGCCCGCGCTCCGCATCGATGCCGAGAGCTCGGACAGGGCGGCAAGAAAGCCGGGCGGCGTGCGTGATTCCATGATCAGGCCAGGTAAAAGTCGTCCGGGTCGATGCCGTAGGCGTTCGGCGGCAAGGCCTGGACGATGCGGTAGGGCTCGCCGGCCGGCGTCTCGGGCCGCATCAGCAGGTCTAGCGTGCGCGGAAAACGCTCGAGCGTCTTGTCGGGGCCGAGCAGGACCAGCACGCGCGGCTGCAGGCGACGCACCTGGTTCTGCTGGATCACGACGCCGACCTCGCCGCTGTTGAGTTCGACCAGGGTGCCGATCGGGTACAAACCGATGCACTGCAGGAACTGGTCGACCAGCGTGTCGCGGAACTGGGTGTTGCGAAGCTGGTTGAGCGTCTCCATCGCCGTCTGGCTCGACACCGCGCCGCGATAGACGCGCTCGCGCGTCATCGCGCAGTAGGTGTCGACGATGCCGGACATCTCCGCCGGCAGCGGGATCAGCAATCCCTCGAGGCCGCGCGGGTAGCCCGTACCATCGTAGCGCTCGTGATGCGCAGCGATGATGCCGAGCACCTCGGAGTCGAAATCCTCGCGCGCCTTGAGCAGCTTTAAGGTGTTGCGGACGTGCGCCTTGACGTGCTCAAACTCGTGCTCGTCGAGCGGACCCGCCTTGCTCAGGATCGCGTAGTCGATCTGGATCTTGCCGATGTCCTGGAGCAGGCCGGCCAGGCCGAGCTGACGCACCTGCTTACCGCTGAGGCCCACGAAACGCGCGAAGACCATCGCATGCACCGAAACATTCACCGCATGGTCGTAGGTGTATTGGTCGGTGCGTTTGAGGCGGCTCAGCCACATCAGCGCATCGGGGTTGCGCTCGACCCCGGACGCCATCTCGCCCACCAGTCCGTCCAGGCGCTCGACATCGAGGGGGCTGTCGTTGTCGATCGCGACGCGTGTCTCGCGCAGCGCGCGGTAGACGTCATCGACGATCGGGGCCAGGTAAAGCAGTTCCGACTCGAGTCGGCTGCGGCCATCCTCGACACGCACCCGAGGGACATGTGGAAGCCGCCTGGTGTGGATCTTGCCCTTGAAGCTGCGCGCCACCTTGAGGAAGCGTGTTGCCTCGACACGCGACTCGACATCGCTGGGATGCTGCTTTGGAACACCATCGAGTCCAAGCAGGGGGGCGTCGCGCTCGACGACCTTCCTGCTGTGATACTCGCCGACGGAGAGCGCATGGTCGATTACGACTTCTCGGCAGTACTGCTGGAGCGCCCGCACCTGGTCGACGTTCTCCACCAGAAAGCCCTGCATCATGAAGGGCGTCTGGATCCACGGGCGATCGATGTCGGCGACGAACATGCCGATCTTGACATCACGCGTCGGTAACCGGCGCTTCAAGCCTGCCCTCCCATATCGAACTCGCTCACAAACGATGCCCCAGGAACGAGCTTAACGGCACCAAGAAAGAAAACCTTAGTCGGTCCTGCCCTTCCGCTGCCTGAAACAGGCACGCCGCTCGATCGGCCCCGAGGCGAGTTCAGCCCAGCCAGTGGCGCGCGTTGCGGAACATGCGCAGCCAGGGCGAGGCGTCCGGGCTGTCCTTCACCAGCCACTGCGGGGCCCACGACATCTGCAGCGTCCGCGCCGTGCGCTCCGGGTGCGGCATCATGATCGTGAAGCGCCCATCCGCGGTGGTGAAACCGGTCACACCGCCCGGCGAACCATTGGGATTGGCAGGGTAGGCCTGTGCCGGATTGCCGTGGTTGTCGATGTAGCGCAACGCGAGCAAGGCCTTGCCCCGGTCGGCCTCGTGACGGAACACCGCCTGCCCCTCCCCGTGGCTGACCACGATCGGCATGCGGCTGCCGGCCATGCCCTGCAGCAGGATGGACGGGTTGTCGGTGACCTCGACCATCACGAAGCGCGCCTCGAACTGCTCGCTGCGGTTGCGGTGGAAGGTCGGCCAGGCCTCGGCGCCGGGGATGATCGGCGCCAGGTGCGCCATCATCTGGCAGCCGTTGCACACGCCGAGCGCGAAGGTGTCGCGGCGGCGGAAGAAGGCCTCGAACTCGTCGCGCAGGCGGGCGTTGAACAGGATGGACTTGGCCCAGCCCTGCCCGGCGCCGAGCACGTCGCCATAGGAGAAGCCGCCGCAGGCGGCCAGGCCGTGGAAGTCGGCAAGGTCGATGCGGCCGGCCTGCAGGTCGGACATGTGCACATCCACCGGCGTGAAGCCCGCGCGCTCGAAGGCGGCCGCCATCTCGAACTGGGAGTTCACCCCCTGCTCGCGCAGCACCACCACCTTGGGCCGCGCGCCGCTGGCGATGAAGGGCGCGGCGACGTCCTCACGGACGTCGAAGGACAGCGCCACCGACAGGCCGGGGTCGGTGGCATCTGCCAGCGCGTCGAATTCCTGCTGCACGCATTCGGGATCGTCACGCAGCTTCGCGATTCGGTAGCTGGTCTCGGACCAGGCCTGCAGCAGCTCGACGCGGCTGCCCTCGAAAACCAGCTTGGCGTTGCGGCGCAGGCGGATCTGGTCCTGGGTGTTGGGCTCGCCGATGAAGTGGTAGGCCAGGCCGGCGGCGCGCAATTGTTCGGTGACACGCGCGCGCTCCTCGCGGCGGATCTGCACGACGGCGCCCAGTTCCTCGGCGAACAGGCCGGCAAACAGGCGGTCGGCGAAGCGACCCTTGAGGGTGTCGGGTTTCTTCTCGAGGCCATCGACATCCATCATGTAGGGGTCGTAGCACACGGTGTCGAGGATCAGCGACAGCCCGCACCTGGCGGCAAAGGCCATCTCGCACACGGTGGCGAACAGGCCGCCGTCCGAGCGGTCGTGGTAGGCCAGCAACAGGCCGTCACGGCGCAACTGCTGGATGGTTTGGAAGAAGGCCTTGAGCTGGATGGGGTCGACATCGGGCGCATGCTCACCGACCGAATTGTAGGCCTGGGCGAACACCGAGCCGCCGAGGCGGTTCTTGCCGTTGCCGAGGTCGATCAGCAGCAGCTCGGTCTCGACGCCTTCGGGCAGCTGCAGCTGGGGCGTGAGGGTGTTGCGGATGTCCTGCACCGGGGCGAAGGCGGTGGCGATCAGCGACAGCGGGGCGACGACCTGCCTGTCCTCCTCGCCATCACGCCAGGCGGTGCGCATCGACAGCGAATCCTTGCCGACCGGGATCGACACCCCGGCGGCGATGCAGAACTCGGACACCGCCTGCACGGTGTCGAAGAGCTTGGCGTCCTCGCCGCGATGGCCGGCCGCAGCCATCCAGTTGGCGGAGAGCTTGACGTCGCCCAGCCTGGCGATGTCGGCGGCGGCGATGTTGGTAATCGCCTCGCCGATCGCCATGCGGCCCGAGGCCGCTGCGTCGACGCAAGCCAGCGGCGTGCGCTCGCCCATGGCGAAGGCTTCGCCGCGATAGCCCTGGAAGCTCATCGCCGTGACCGCGACGTCAGCCACCGGCACCTGCCAGGGGCCGACGAACTGGTCGCGCGCAGTCAGGCCGCCCACCGAGCGGTCGCCGATGGTGATCAGGAAGCTCTTGCTGGCCACCGCCGGCATGCGCAGCACGCGCATCCCGGCTTCCTTGAGCTCGAAGTCGGTGGTGTCGAAGGGCGGCAGATGGACCGCGCGGCGCGAGACGTTGCGCGTCATCTTCGGCGGCTTGCCGAGCAGCACTTTCATGTCCATGTCCACCGGCTTGTTGCCGAAGTGGCGGTCGGACACGGTGAGGTGGCCGTCGGCAGTCGCCGTGCCGAGCACCGCGAAGGGGCAGCGCTCGCGCTCGCAGAAGGCCTGGAACAGCGGCAGGCTCTCGGGCGCGATCGCCAGCACGTAACGCTCCTGCGATTCGTTCGACCAGATCTCGCGCGGGCTCATGCCCGGCTCCTCGATGTGCACCTCGCGCAGTTCGAAGTGCGCGCCCAGGCCAGCGTGGTCGGCCAGTTCGGGCATCGCGTTCGACAGGCCGCCGGCGCCGACGTCGTGGATGGCGATGATCGGGTTCTTGTCGCCCTGCTGCCAGCAGGCGTCGATGACTTCCTGGCAGCGGCGCTGGATCTCGGGGTTGCCGCGCTGCACCGAGGCAAAGTCGAGGTCGGCGGTGTTGGTGCCGGTCGCCATCGACGAGGCCGCGCCACCACCGAGGCCGATCAACATGCCCGGGCCGCCGAGTTGGATCAGCAGCGTGCCCGGCGGGAAGGTGGGCTTCTCGGCCTGCTGGGCCTGGATGCTGCCCAGGCCGCCAGCGATCATGATCGGCTTGTGGTAGCCGCGCACCTCGCCCTGCACCGCCTGCTCGAAGGTGCGGAAGTAGCCGGCGAGGTTGGGACGACCGAACTCGTTGTTGAAGGCAGCGGCGCCGATCGGGCCTTCGATCATGATGTCGAGCGCGGAGGCGATGCGCTCGGGCTTGCCGTAGGGCCGGCCGTTGGGTGTCTCCCAGGGCTGGCCGAAGCCGGGGATGTTGAGGTTGGACACCGTGAAGCCGGCAAGACCCGCCTTGGGGCGCGAGCCGCGGCCGGTCGCGCCCTCGTCGCGGATCTCGCCGCCGGCGCCGGTGGCCGCGCCTGGGAAGGGCGAGATCGCGGTTGGGTGGTTGTGGGTCTCGACCTTGGCGAGGATGTGGGTGTCCTCGTCGTGGTAGCGGAAGGCACCGTCGGCATCCGGGTACAGGCGGGCGATGCGGGCGCCCTCGATCACCGAGGCGTTGTCCGAATAGGCCACCACCGTGCCCTCGGGGTGGGCCTTGTGGGTGTCCTTGATCATGCCGAACAGGGACTTGTCCATCGGCCGCGCGTCGATCACCCAGTCGGCGTTGAAGATCTTGTGCCGGCAGTGCTCGGAGTTGGCCTGGGCGAACATCATCAGCTCGACGTCGGTCGGGTTGCGCCCCATGCGAGTGAAGTTCTCGACGAGGTAGTCGATCTCGTCCTCGGACAGCGCCAGACCGAGTTCGCCATTGGCCTGCTCGAGTGCGGCACGGCCACCGGCGAGGATGTCGACGGTGGTGAGCGGCTGCGGCTCGTAGTGGTGGAACAAGGCTTCCGCTTCGTCGATGCTGCTCAGCACCGACTCGGTCATGCGGTCGTGCAGCAGGCCGAGCAGCGCGGCATTGCCCTCCACCCCACGCGCCTCGATCGTGTAGCCGATGCCGCGCTCGATGCGCACGATCTTGTCGAAGCCGCACTGGTGGGCGATGTCGGTGGCCTTGGACGACCACGGCGAGATCGTGCCCAGGCGCGGCACCACCAGGCGCAGCAGGCCGGCGGGCACATCCTTGCTGGCCGGATGGGCATCGAGCAGGTCGACCAGGCGCTCATGCTCCTGGGGGCTCAGTGCCTCTGTCAGCTCCACAAAGTACCAGTGCTCGGCCGCCAGATCGTTGAGCTTGGGGAGGACCTCGCCGACGGCGCGGGACAGACGTTCCAGACGGGAAGAGGACAGCGCCGCAGCGCCACGCAGCTTGAGGATCGAGGTCATGTTTCTCAGGGGCAGGTCGGGAGGACGGACACCAACGCCTTGGCAGCGCCGGAAAACATCGCATTATAGCCGAGGCGCCCCCGCCCCTCCGGGGCCGCGCGCATGCGCCGACGTTGTAGACTGCGCGCCTTCACCGCAACCGAGAGCCATCATGCCGGACCTGAACTACCTATGGGCGCCCCCCGCCCCCGTCTCGCTGCCGGTGCGCGGCACCAGCGCACGCTTTCCCGTCAACCGGCTGTTCTTCGTCGGCCGCAACTATCAGGCGCACGCGCGCGAGATGGGTACCTCGGTGGACAAGGCGACAATGCGCCCGGTGTATTTCACCAAGTTCGCCGCGATGCTCGCCGAGTCCGGCAGCAGCGCGCCCTACCCGCCCGAAACGCGGGACTACCACCACGAGATGGAGTTGGTCGTCGCTCTCGGCGAGGACGGTTTCCGCGTTCCGCCCGAGCAGGCCGCAAAGCTGATCTACGGCTACGCCTGCGGCCTGGACATGACCCGGCGCGACCTGCAGGCCGCCGCCAAGGCAAAGGGCAACCCCTGGGATGTGGCGAAGAACGTCGAGTCGGGCGCGGTGGCCAGCGAAATCGTACCCGCCCAGGGCCGGGTGCTGGAGCGCGGCGAAATCAGCCTCCGACTCAATGGTGAGGTACGCCAGCAGGGCGATCTGGCCGACATGATCTGGACCATCCCGGAGATCATTGCCGACCTGTCGACCTACTACCACCTGCGGCCCGGCGACCTGATCTACACCGGCACACCCGAAGGTGTGGGACCGGTACAAGCGGGCGACCTGCTCGAAGGCCGGATCGAGGGCGTGGGCAGCCTCAGCTTCGGGATCGACCCGGCGGAGTGAGGCGCGGCCACCCACTGCCGTGAGGCACGGGTGGCCGCCGGCTGATCAGGCCTTGGGCGCGGGGTTCAGCCAGCCACGCATCAGACGGGTCAGGCGCGGCATCACCACCCAGGTCATGGTGGCGACGATCAGCGCGGTGAACGCCGCGGTGCGCGGCAGGAAAGGCAGATCCACGAATCCCGGCCACAGTGAGACCAGCCACAGGTAGAGGGACACCACCGGGAAGATGCCCATCCAGGTCACGAACGCCATCCTGGCGCGCGGCGGGTGCATGCTCGCCGGCACCACCGCGGGCTCGAACCAGGCCTCCAGGCCGCTCAGCTTGCGGAACTCGGGCTCGCCCTCGGCCACCGCCTTCATGCGCTCGAGCAGCTCGAGGCGTGCGGCGCTCATGTCCCAGGCCTGCAGCTCCGCCTCGGAGGCGAAGCGCACCACCAGCTGATACTCGTCGCCCGGCGCCTCGGGCGGAATCAGGTCGCCGCCCAGAAAGCCCTTGTGCGCCCGCATCTTGGCGAGCATCTCGCGCAGCATGACTTCGTACTCGGTCTCGTGCCCCGGGCGGGCGCGGCGGCGGGCGATGCGGGTGACACGGGCGGGGGTGGCCTGGTCGGACGTGGCCTGGGCGGGTGCATTCATGGTGGCGGCTCTCCTGATCTAGCGGTTGGATGAAGGCAGGTTGCGCTTCATCCCCCGGTGCAGGTGCACTCTAACGCAAAAATCTCGAGATTTTCATCAAATAAATCCAGACGCTTCTTCGCTCAGCTTATGCGCGGCCTTGCGGACTCGCCGGATTCATCGTGTCAACGAGAAACCCCGGCTGCCCTGTCGGGCGCACCGGGGTTTTCGTCGTAGCCGGCAGAACGCAGCTCAGGAAGCAAGCCTTACAGCGGCATGATCAGCTTGAGGATGAACTTGTCGCCCTCGAAGCGGTTCTCGGCGCTGGTCTCGCGGCTCCACTGGCCAGTGAAATGCACGCCGCCCTTGGTGGTGTAGCTCACTGTGGGGCCGATGGCGAAGACTTCGCCCTTGCGACCGTCCGACCAGGGGCCGAGTGCGGAGGAGATCGTCTGGCCGTCGAGCTTGTCATTGGTCGTCTGCTTCAGGTAGTAGCCCGACAGGCCGACGCCCCAAGGCCCGAAGCGCTTGCCGACGAGATAGTCCATGTGGAACTCGTCGCCCGACTCGTACTTCATCTTGGGCGCGCCCAGCGCCGGGCGGAAGTCCTTGTTGGAGGACTTGATGTTGTACATGAACTTGGCGGAGACCTCCCAGCCGGTATCGCCCAAATAGGTGACGGCGAAGATCGGCTCCACGCTCCAGTAGTTGGCGCCGATGCTCTGGCGCGGGTCGCCTTCCTTGTAGGCGCCCACCGGCAGGTTGATGTCGAGCGCCGCCGCCCAGTGCCAGTTCTTGGCGTGCCACGACAGGACGAAGGGATTGACGGTGATGTCGCCGAGGCCGAACTGGGACTTCGAGCCTTGCCCGAGCGCCACGTCCTGATGCACCAGCGGCACGATCACGTGCCAGCCCCAGTTGCCGCCGAATACCTTGTGCTCCGTGATCTGCACGAAACGGAAGGCGTTGAACCAGGCATCAACCCCGGCACCCGGCACCGTCTTGCCACTGCCGTCGACCAGGTCGCCGCTGTAGTAGCCGAAATAGTTAAGGAAGTAGTTGCCCGGGGGCGGTAGCGCCCCCGCCAGCCAGGTCTCGGCCCCGTTCGGGTACTGGTCGCCGCCTTCCTTGGCGTGTGCGCCACCGACTGCCAGGCTCGCGAGGGCGAGCGCCGCCCACAGCTTGTTCAGCTTCATGCTCCAAACTCCTCGATGATTGTGGTTTTTTTACAGCGAGTGCTGTTCTCGATACG
Source organism: Thauera sp. WH-1 (assembly GCF_047806685.1). NCBI lineage: Bacteria > Pseudomonadati > Pseudomonadota > Betaproteobacteria > Rhodocyclales > Zoogloeaceae > Thauera > Thauera sp. WH-1. The sequence continues at coordinate 465 of NZ_JBLQGP010000042.1, read as the reverse complement.
GCGGCCTCTGCGGGCCGCTCGCGAATACACAGTGGACGCGTCAGCTCAGCGCCCGAGGTCCTTCGCCGACACACCGCCGATGCCCCAGTTGGTCTTGGGCACTTCGCGGATGACGACGCGGACCGTCTCGACCGGCGCGCCGACGGCTTCCACCAGCGCCTGGGTGACCTTTGCGATCACGGCGCGTTTCTGGTCCTCGGTACGGCCTTCCATCATGGTGATTTCTGCCAGGGGCATGCTGCCTCCTCCTCGTTGAGCGCGGCGTGACCCCGGGGTCACGCCGCGGTGTTTCGCAAAATGGGTCGCGGCAACGGGCGCCTGTGAGGGCACCCGTTCAGGCGGGCTTGCGTGAGCTCAGGCCGCAAGGCCCTTGGCCTTGGCCAGATTGAGCGCCGTGTCCTCGATCATGTCCTCCTGGCCGCCGACCATGCCGCGCCGGCCCATCTCGACCAGGATCTCGCGCGC
>NZ_JBLQGP010000041.1:0-15375 GCF_047806685.1 Thauera sp. WH-1 | reverse complement strand
AGAAGGTGGTCCTGAAGACCGACTACATTCGTCACGTCATCGACGTTTACCACGTCTGATAACGAGGGCGGGGCGCCAGCCCGGCGACCCCGCCCCACTCCGGAGAGACAACCATGACATACAAGATCGCACTGAACTTCGAGGACGGGGTCACCCGCTTCATCGACTGCAACACCACCGAGACCGTGGCCGACGCCGCCTACCGTCAGGGGGTCAACGTCCCCATCGACTGCCGCGACGGCGCCTGTGGCGCATGCAAGTGCAAGGCCGAATCCGGCCAGTACGAGCTCGGCTTCTACATCGACGACGCCATGAGCGAGGAAGAGGCCAAGCTCGGCTACGTGCTCACCTGCCAGATGCACCCCAAGAGCGACTGCGTGGTGAACATCCCCGCCTCCTCCGAGGTGTGCAAGATCAAGCACGCGACCCTCACCGCCACCCTGGCCGAAGTGCGCCAGCTGTCGGCGAGCACCATCAGCCTGGTGCTGCAGGGCGAGGGCATCGACAAGCTCGCCTTCCTGCCTGGCCAGTACGCCAACATCACCGTGCCGGGCAGCGATCAGCACCGCGCCTACTCGTTCAGCTCGATGCCGGCTGCGGGCAAGGTCAGCTTCCTGATCCGCAACGTCCCCAACGGCCTGATGAGCGGCTACCTCACCGGTCGCGCCCAACCCGGCGACTCGATCAAGCTCGCTGGCCCGATCGGCAGCTTCTACCTGCGTGACATCGCGCGCCCGGTGCTGATGCTCGCCGGCGGCACCGGACTGGCCCCCTTCCTCGCCATGCTCGACAAGGTCGTGGCCGGCGGCGGCAGCGCCCACCCGATCCACCTCATCTATGGCGTCAACACCGACGCCGACGTGGTCGAAATCGAGCGCCTGGACGCCGTCAAGGCCGCCCTGCCCAACTTCAGCTACGACGTGTGCGTGGTCGCCGATGACAGCAGCTGGCCGAAGAAGGGCTACGTCACTGCCCACATCGAGCCTGTCCATCTCAACGAAGGCCAGGTCGACATCTACCTGTGCGGCCCCCCGCCGATGGTGGAAGCCGTTGCGCACGACCTGCGCGAGCGCAAGGTGGAGCCGCACAGCTTCCACTACGAGAAGTTCGCCGCCAGCGTCTGAGCGCAGCGAGAATCCGTCAGGAGCGACAATGGCAAACCGTTTCAAGAATAAAGTAGCCGTCATCACCGGCGCCGCGCAGGGCATCGGCAAGCGCGTCGCCGAAAAGATGGCGAAGGAAAAGGGCATCCTGGTCCTGGTCGATCGCTCGGAGATCGTCCATGAGGTGGCCAAGGACCTCTCGAAGAAGGCCGAGGTGCTGAGCCTCACCGCCGACCTCGAGAAGTTCGCCGATTGCCAGCGCGTCATGGATGCGGCGGTCGAGAAGTTCGGCCGCATCGACATCCTGATCAACAACGTCGGCGGCACGATCTGGACCAAGCCTTTCGAGCATTACCAGGAGAACGAAATCGAGGCCGAGGTGCGGCGCTCGCTGTTCCCAACCTTGTGGTGCTGCCGTGCCGCCCTGCCCTACATGCAGCAGAACGGCAAGGGCTCGATCGTCAATGTCTCGTCGATCGCCACGCGTGGCGTTAACCGCGTGCCCTACGGCGCAGCCAAGGGTGGCGTCAATGCGCTGACCGCCTGCCTGGCGTTCGAGAACGCCGAGCGCGGCATTCGGGTCAACGCCACCGCGCCGGGCGCCACCGAAGCCCCGCCCCGACTCGTGCCCCGTAACACGGCAGAGCAGAGCGAGCAGGAGAAGACCTGGTACAAGCAGATCTACAGCCAGTCCATCGACAGCAGCCTGATGAAGCGCTATGGCAGCCTCGACGAACAGGCCGACCCGATCCTCTTCCTGGCATCCGACGAGTCGGCCTACATGACGGGTACCATCATCCCGGTGGGCGGCGGCGACCTGGGTTGAGCTGAACGCCAGATCCAGGCTGACGTCCCAAGAGGGCCGTAGCGCAGCAATGCGCTACGGCCCTTTCCCATTCTTGGCAACGCCGCGCGGCAGGAGACCTATGCAAGCATAGACAAATCTTTTGTTCGCCTGTAAACTCGAGATTCTTGTGTATCTCGATGAAAAAGACGGCTGTGAGCCAGGCCGGAAGCACGGATGGACAATCCGGCAGTGCTCACAACGGACGAGCGGCTCGTCGCACCGAGCCCCGCCAACACCTCTGCAGGCCAATCGGAGATTGAGTGATGCCGCTACATTTGCTGAATGCCAAGAGCAACGTCTTTGCCGGCGCCAACCCGTTCGAGGTGTCGAACTACGTGCGCGAGAACGTCGGCACCCACAGCCTGCGCCTGTCCTCCAGAAGCCGGGCGAGCGCATCGCTCGCCCATCGCAAGGCCGGCGGGCTCGACCTATGCCGCCTGAGCTACGGCACCCAGGCGAGGATCGTCTCCGAAGGCCTCGCCGACATCTACCACCTGCAGTTCATCCTGCGCGGCTTCTGCCGTTACACGCTGCCGCACTCCACCCTCGACCTGCCGGCCGGGCACTTCCTGCTCCTCAACCCGGACGATCCGCTCGACCTCACCTACTCCGAGGACTGCGAGAAGTTCATCGTCAAGATCCCGGCAACCATGCTCGGCGAGGCCTGTGTCGAACATCGCTGGATCAAGTCGAGGGAGCGGATCACCTTCAACCAGGTGCCCTACCGCTTCGAAGAGATTGATAGCCTGCTGATACTGCTCAAGCTGATCTGCGAGGAGGCGGAGTCCGGCATGGCAACGCCGCAGATGCTTCAGCACTACAACCGGGTTGTGACCACCAAGTTGATGACGATGCTGAAGCACAACATTGCCCTCGATGAACCCTGCCAGCACACGCCCTGCTTCGAGCGCCTGGTGCAGTACATCGACGAGAACATCAAGCACGACATCACGGCCGAGCAGCTCTCACAGTTCTCGCGCCTGAGCCTGCGCTCGCTTTACCTGCTGTTCGAGAAGAACGCCAAGACCACACCCAAGAACTTCATCCGGCAGAAAAAGCTCGAGCATGTGCACGCCGCGCTGACCAACCCGACCGGCAAGGTTTCCAACGTGACCGCCGTCGCCCTGGAGTATGGTTTCACGCACTTGGGGCGCTTCTCCGAGCTCTACAAGTCAGCCTTTGGCGTCCTGCCGTCGGAGTCGATGAAGGCGCGCCTGGCCGCCTGAACAGCGGACAACTCAAGACCGGCGACACAACGCCGCCTCTCCGGACCTGGGCCCTGCCTACGTCCGGAGAAAGTCACGTGCCTGCCAGCCGCAGCGCAAAAGCAAGAAGCCCCGAGTCATCTTCATGACTCGGGGCTTTCGCTTTGGTGGCGGAGTGGACGGGACTCGAACCCGCGACCCCCGGCGTGACAGGCCGGTATTCTAACCGACTGAACTACCACTCCGCACTGACCTGCACCGACCTTTGATCGGCTTTGCGTCCCAGCCCTGGGCTGAAACACGCTAACTGGCGTCCCCACGGGGATTCGAACCCCGGTTATCGCCGTGAAAGGGCGGTGTCCTAGGCCTCTAGACGATGGGGACTACAAACCTTCTACTACGCAACGATTTGGTGGAGGTAAGCGGGATCGAACCGCTGACCTCTTGCATGCCATGCAAGCGCTCTCCCAGCTGAGCTATACCCCCACAACGAGTCGGCGATTATAGCTTCCGTTCAAGCTCACCGCAAGCGCTTCGATTCGTCACTATCGAAGCGTTTCAAGGCCTGCGCCCTGATTGAAACTGGCGGAGTGGACGGGACTCGAACCCGCGACCCCCGGCGTGACAGGCCGGTATTCTAACCGACTGAACTACCACTCCGCACTGACCTGCACCGACCTTTGATCGGCTTTGCGTCCCAGCCCTGGGCTGAAACACGCTAACTGGCGTCCCCACGGGGATTCGAACCCCGGTTATCGCCGTGAAAGGGCGGTGTCCTAGGCCTCTAGACGATGGGGACTACGTACTGCCATTCTTCTGCGTGGTGGAGGTAAGCGGGATCGAACCGCTGACCTCTTGCATGCCATGCAAGCGCTCTCCCAGCTGAGCTATACCCCCGTCACCGAAGAGCGCGCATTATAGGCTGGATAACCCACTCTGTAAACCCCTTTCTTGAACTCTCCCATACCCCCAATCGACTCGGACAGTTCGCCTCAAGCCTCCGGAACGATGAGCTTGCCAGGATTCATCAGCTGCATCGGATCGAGTGCGCGCTTGATCGTGCGCATGAGCTCCATCTCCACGCTGGACTTGTAGCGCAGGATCTCGTCACGCTTGAGCTGACCCAGGCCATGCTCGGCGGAGATCGAGCCTCCCAGCTCGCTGGTCAGGTCGTGGACGATGCGATTGACCTCGTGCGTGCGGGCGATGAAGGCGGGGTTGTCCTCGGCGATCGACTTCGACAGGTTGTAGTGCAGATTGCCGTCGCCGATGTGACCGAAGGCCACCACGCGCACGTCCGGCCACCGCGCCCGCAGCGCCCTGCCCGCACGCTCGAGAAAATCCGGGATACGACTCACCGGTACCGAGACGTCGTGCTTGATGCTGATCCCCTCGATACGTTGTGCCTCGGAGATGTTCTCCCGCAAGGCCCACAAGGCATCGGCCTGCGCCCCGGAGGCGGCGATACTGGCATCGAGGGCGAGACCTCGGTCGCAGGCAGCGCCCAACACGCGCTCGAGCTGCTCACCGAGTGCAGCATCATGCGCCGGGTCGGAGAGCTCGACCAGCACGCTCCAGTCGTGCGGCGCAGCCAGCGGCGCACGGGCGCCGCGGATGTGCCGGAGGACCAGCTCCAGCGCGCTGCGGCCGACGAGCTCGAACGCGCTCACCCGCTCGCCACACTGCGCGCGCAACAAGCCGAGCAGGCGCACTGCAGCCTGCGGGTCAGGCACGGCCACCCAGGCCGTTGCACGCGCGCGGATCTGCGGAAACAGCTTCAGCACCGCGGCCGAGATGATGCCCAGCGTGCCTTCCGCACCGATGAAGAGCTGCTTGAGGTCGTAGCCCGTGTTGTCCTTGCGCAGGCCACGCAAGCCGTTCCAGATGCGGCCATCGGGGAGCACGACCTCCAGGCCCAGCACCAGCTCGCGCATGTTGCCGTAGCGCAGCACCTGCACCCCGCCGGCATTGGTCGACAGGTTGCCGCCGATCAGGCAGCTGCCCTCCGAGGCCAGGGACAGTGGAAAAAGACGCCCGGCCTCGGCCGCGGCCGACTGCACCTGGGCCAGCGTACAGCCCGCCTCCACACAGATCGTGTCGTTGTCGACATCGAGCTCGCGCACGCGCCGCATGCGCGTGAGCGCGATCACCACGGCCCGCCCGTCGTCAAGTGGCGTGGCGCCGCCGCACAGGCCGGTATTGCCGCCCTGCGGCACGATCGGCACTCGAGCCTCGGCGCAAACCGCGACCGCCGCAGCCAGTTCGGCCGTCGTCGCGGGGCGGACAATGGCACGCGCGCGGCCGTGATAGCGCCCCCGCCAGTCCGTCAGGAAGGGCGCCATCTCCTGCGCATCGGTGAGCACGTTCGCCACCCCGACTCGTTGCTTCAACGCCGTGATCAGCGCACTCATGCCACCCTCCTCATTCCCCGCCGCCAACCAGCTCGCGCAGCAGCGGGCGCACCCGCCCCACCGCGGCCTCGCCCTCGGCAATCGCCTCGTCGGCACGATGGTAGTCCATCAGCCCGAGCTGACTCACGCGCGGCGCGATCAGCACGTCGGCCGGCTCACCGGCCAGGCGGCTGCGGGCGATGCGCACCTGCATGACGTTGACGCTCGAACTGATCACCGACACGAGCGAAGGCAGATTATCCGCGGGGGCAGAGCCCGGGCGCAGGATGGCATCGAGGTCGCCCTGCGCAATGCCCAGGCGCGCCAGCACGCGCTCGGTCCAGCCCGCCTCGGTTTCCTCTTCGGGCGCCGCTCTCACCGCGCTGCGACGCACCGCGCGGCCGACCATGTCCGATCCGAGATCGACCGCAATCACGACATCGGCCCCCATCGCCCGGCACAGCGATACCGGTACCGGATTGACCAGGCCGCCATCGACCAGCAGGCGCCCATGATGGATCACCGGCGTCATCAACCCGGGGAGCGCGATCGAGGCACGGACGGCCGCTGCAACACTGCCGTCGTGGAGCCATATTTCGCGGCCGGTGGACAACTCGGTGGCCACGCAGGCAAAACGCAGGTCGAGTTCGGAAAAGTCGCGGTCGATGAAATTGCGCTCGAAGAAGCTGATCAGCTTCTGGCCCTTGATCAGGCCACCGCGCAAGGACACGTCGAGCAAGGACACGACGTCCTGCCACTGCAGGGTTTCGGCCCATCGGATGAGCTTGTCGAGATCACCCGAGGCTGCGGCCGCACCGACCAGCGCACCGATTGAGCAGCCACTGATGACCTGCGGGAAGATACCCTCCTTGGCAAGCGCACGCAGCACCCCGAGGTGAGCCCAGCCGCGCGCAGCACCGCTGCCGAGCGCCAGTCCGATCACCGGCCCGTGGCCATCACCGCCGGACGAATCGAGACTCAATGCCCCCAGCACGGCGGCGGGACTCATGCGTCACGACTCCGCGCACGCATGAGCGAGACCCTCAGTCCAGCCTTTCGGCGTAGAGGTCATGCACATCGCAATCGGTGATGCGCACCCGCACGAAGTCGCCGGGCGCAAGGCCGTCGCCATCCGGGATGATGACGAGACCGTCGATCTCCGGTGCGTCACCCGGCGAGCGGGCCAGCGCGCCTTCCTCGTCAACCTCGTCGACGAGCACGGTCATCTCGCGATCGATCTTGGCTTCGAGGCGTTGCGTCGAGATGTCCTCCTGGAAGTCCATCAGGCGCGCACGGCGCTCCTCGCGCAGTTGCTCGGGCACCGCGTCAGGCAGATCGTTGGCCGCCGCGCCTTCGACCGGCGAGTAGGCAAAGGCGCCGACGCGATCGAGCTGCGCCTGCTCGAGGAAATTGAGCAACAGCTCGAAGTCTTCCTCGGTCTCGCCGGGAAAGCCCGTGATGAAAGTGGAGCGAATGGTCAGATCCGGGCAGATGCTGCGCCACTTGCGCACGCGCTCGAGCACGTTTTCGGCATTGGCCGGGCGCTTCATCGCCTTGAGGACGCGCGGGCTCGCGTGCTGGAAGGGCACATCGAGATAAGGCAGGATCTTGCCCTCGGCCATCAGCGGGATCAGATCGTCCACGCTCGGGTAAGGATAGACGTAGTGCATCCGGATCCAGATGCCGAGCTCCCCGAGCGCCTTGGCGAGGTCGAACAGGCGGGTCTTCAGCGGTCGTCCGCCCCAGAAGCCGGTGCGGTACTTGACGTCGACCCCATAGGCGGAGGTGTCCTGCGAGATGACGAGAATCTCCTTCACGCCGGCGTCGGCCAGCGCCTCGGCTTCGCGCATCACCTCATGGATCGGCCGGCTGACAAGATCGCCCCGCATCGACGGAATGATGCAGAAGGTGCAGCGGTGGTTGCAGCCTTCCGAGATCTTCAGATAGGCATAGTGCTGTGGCGTGAGGCGAATGCCCTGCGGCGGCACGAGGTCGGTGAAGGGATCATGCGGCTTGGGCAGGTGCTTGTGCACCGCGTGCATGACCTCTTCCGTCGCATGCGGCCCGGTCACGGCAAGCACCTGGGGGTGTGCCGCGAGGACGATGTCATCCTTGGCGCCAAGGCAGCCGGTGACGATGACCTTGCCGTTCTCGTTGAGCGCTTCGCCGATGGCGTCAAGCGACTCCTCGACCGCCGCATCGATGAAGCCACAGGTGTTCACGACCACCAGATCGGCATCGTCATAGCTGCCAGAGATCGCGTAGCCCTCGGCCCGCAGGCGGGTGAGGATATGTTCGGAGTCGACGGTTGCCTTCGGGCAGCCGAGGGAGACGAAGCCGACGCGCGGCACATCCGGGGTCTTGAAAGTCGTCATGCGTAGAAAAGCCTGTCCGCGGTCGGCCTGCGTGCGTTCGGCAAACCCGACGCACGCGGCACTTACTTCTGGTTGTCGCCCTTGCCCGTCGCCGACGGCTCGGCCGGCTTGCCGTCCTCGGGCTTGACGTAGTTCGGGAACTGGAAGCCGGTGAACATGTTGCGCGTCTGGCTCTCGAGCTGGCTCTGCATCTGCTCGAACATCTTCTTCGACTGGTCGACGTAGGCGCCCATCATGCTCTGCAGCGCGGGTCCCTGGAAGTTGAGGAACTGCGCCCACAAGTCCTGACCGACCGGACTGTTGTCGCCGTAGATCGCCCGCGCCTGATCCTGCAGCTTGCCCTGCATTTCGGTGAACGCCTTGATGTTGCTCTCAAGGTACTTGCCCATCATGCCTTGCATGGCGTTGCCGTAGAACCGGATCATGTGCGCAAGCAGATCGCTGGTGAACATCGGCGCCCCCCCTGCCTCTTCCTCGAGGATGATCTGCAGCAGGATGCTGCGTGTCAGATCCTCGGCGGTCTTGGCGTCGACCACCTGGAACTCCTCATTGTTGAGCACGAGCTCCTTGACATCCGCCAGCGTGATGTAGGAGCTCGTGCGCGTGTCGTACAGGCGACGGTTCGGGTACTTCTTGATGAGGCGCTGCTGTTCCGGCATTTATCCATCTCCTCGGCGGCGGTCGATCCCGCTCTTGGTTACGTCGGGATTATATCGCGGCGCGAAAACGAAACCCCGCCATTCGACGGGGTTCCGTGATTTCACGCATGCTGCAACGCAGGAATCAACCCATGTGCAAGCCGCCGTTGATGTTGATCGTGGCCCCCGTGATGTAGGCCGCCTTGTCCGAGGCAAGGTAGGCGCACAGGTCGCCGATCTCGTCGGGACGACCAAGACGCTTCATCGGCACGGTGTCGATGATGCCCTGGCGGATGTCCTCGCGAATCGCCATCACCATGTCGGTCCCGATGTAGCCCGGCGCGATCGCGTTGACGGTGACGCCCTTGGTCGCCAGCTCGGCAGCAAGCGCCTTGGTGAAACCGAGCACGCCGGCCTTGGCCGTCGAGTAATTCGTCTGCCCGGCCTGCCCCTTGACGCCATTGACCGAGGAAATGTTGATGATGCGGCCCCAGCCGCGCTCGGCCATCTTGGCGGAGACGTGATGGGTGACGTTGAAGAGGCTGTTGAGATTGGTGTTGATCACCGCATCCCACTGGCCCTTTTCCATCTTCGGGAAGAACTTGTCGCGGGTGATGCCGGCATTGTTCACGAGGACGTCGATCGGGCCGACTTCGGCTTCGACCTTCGCGATCATGACCGCGCAGGACTCGTAGTCCGAAACGTCACCCTCGGCAGCCACAAAATTGAAACCCAGGTCACGTTGCGCGGCCAGCCAGCCTTCCTTCTGGTCGAAGCCGGGCAGGCAGTTGGCGACGACCTTCATGCCATCCTTTGCGAGCGACTGGCAGATCGCGGTACCGAGTCCGCCCATGGCGCCGGTGACGAGTGCGATTTTCTGGGACATCTGGACATCCTTCTGGAGCAGTTTTCGATGCCGAGTTTTCACGCCCAGCGGGCAGGAAATCGTTCCGGCGCTTCATGCCGCAGCGCATCAGCTGCATTGCGGTTTCATTATAAACACTGTTGACAAGAGCTGTTGCGTCGCAATAAAGAATGTATTCATGCATCCAAAAGGGAAGCGCCCCTTGCGGGGCGCTTCGAGGTACGGCTCGTTCCTGCCCGACAGGGCTCAGAACATGTGCTGGCCACCGTTGATCGAGATGTTGGCGCCGGTGACGAAGGCCGCTTCTTCCGACGACAGGTAGGCGACCAGGCCGGCGATCTCCTCGGGCTTGCCGAGGCGGGAAACCGGGATCTGAGGCAGGATCTTGGAGTCCAGGATCTCCTGCGGGATCGCCATCACCATCTTGGTGCCGATGTAGCCCGGCGAGATGGTGTTGACGGTGACGCCGTTGCGGGCCACTTCCAGCGCCAGCGCCTTGGTGAAGCCATGCATGCCGGCCTTGGCCGCAGCGTAGTTGGTCTGACCGAACGCACCCTTCTGGCCGTTGACCGAGGAGACGTTGATCACACGCCCCCACTTGCGCTCGACCATTCCGTCCACGACCTGCTTGGTCATGTTGAAGACGGAGTCGAGGTTGGTGCTGATGACGGCATCCCAGTCGGCCTTCGTCATCTTCTTGAAGGTCATGTCACGGGTGATGCCGGCGTTATTGACCAGCACGTCGACCGCGCCGACATCCTTGGTCACCTGCTCCACGCAGGCCTTGGCAGAATCGAAGTCCGCCACGTCGCAGGGATAGGCCTTGAAGCCGTAGCCCATGTTGTTCATGGTCTGCAGCCATTCCGAGGCCTTGGTGTTGCCCGGCGAGTGCGTCGTCACCACCTTGTAGCCCAGCGCGGCGAGCTTGATGCAGATCGCCTCGCCCAGACCACCCATACCACCCGTTACCAGTGCAACTCTAGACATTGTTCTCTCCTCTCCCTAAACGGGGACTCTGTTCTTAGGGCGGTCCAACAGCACAACGACAGCGCCCGCCCCCATCCGCTGTCGCCAGTAACTCCAAGGCGCGATGATCAGGCGCGCTCCTTCACATAGCGCCCGGGCGCGGGCTCGATCGGCTCGTACTTGGTGCTGCCGAGACGACCGCGCGCCGCCACCAGCTTCCCGCCGAAAGGACGCAGCCACTCGATCCAGTGCAACCACCAGCTGCCCTTGTGCTCGCCGGCGCCGTCCAGCCACTCGTCGGGATCGGTCGGCCGGCCCTCGCCCGTCCAGTAGCTGCGGCGATTCTTGCTGGCGGGATTGATCGCACCGGCGATATGACCGCTCGCACCGAGCACGAAAGTGGTCTCGCCACCGAGCAGGTTGCGCGCCAGGTACGCGCTTTTCCAGGGCACGATGTGATCCTCGCGTGCCGCCAGCAGATAAGCGGGGGCGTCGACCTTTGCCAGGTCCACCTTCTGACCCAGCATCTTGAGCTTGCCCGGCACCCGCAGGTTGTTCTCGAGGTACATGTTGCGCAGGTACCAGGTAAGGAACGGCCCCGGCAGGTTGGTCGAATCCGAATTCCAGTACAGCAGATCAAAGGCTGGCGGTCTGTTTCCCTTGAGGTAGTTGCCAACCACGTATTGCCACACGAGATCATTGGCCCGCAGGAAGGAGAAGACATTCGCCAGCTCCTGCCCCTTGAGCACGCCACCCTTGCCGATCGCGGCCTCACGCGCGGTGACGCTGGCCTCGTCCACCAGGCAGCCGAGCTCGCCGGCATCGCTGAAATCGAGCAGCGTGGTCATCAGCGTCAGGCTGGCAACCGGATCCTCGCCGCGCGCACGCGCCACCGCAAGCGCCGAGGTGAGGATGGTGCCGCCGACGCAGAACCCGAGCACGTTCGGCTTCTTGACCCGCGTCACCGCGCGCACCACCTCGAGCGCCGCGAGCGGCCCCTTCTCGAGGTAGTCGTCCCAGCCGAAGTGCCCCCCCGTGTCCGGGCGCGGATTCTTCCACGACACCAGAAACACGGTGAAGCCCTGCTCGACGATGAAGCGCACCAGCGAGTTCTCGGGCTGCAGATCCATGATGTAGAACTTGTTGATGCAGGGCGGCACGATCAGCAGCGGCGCCTGCGCCACCTTGTCGGTGAGCGGCGCGTACTGGATGAGCTGCATCAGTTCGTTCTCGAATATCACCGAACCGGGCGTCAGGGCCAGGTTGCGCCCGATCTCGAAGGCGGCATCGTCGGTCATCGAGATCCGCCCCTTCTCGAGGTCGGCCATCAGATTCTGCACCCCGCGCGAGATGCTCTCGCCCTTGGTCTCGATCGCGGTCTTGATGAACTCGGGGTTGGTCGCGGCAAAATTGCTCGGCGACATCGCGTCGATGTACTGGCGCGTCAGGAACTGGATACGTGACTTGGCCCGACCGTCGGCAATCGGCATCGCATCAGCCATCTGGCTGAGCAGCCCGGCGTTGAGCAGGTAAGCCTGCCGCAGATAGTCGAACACCGGACTCTCGGACCATTCGGGTGCGGCAAAGCGCTTGTCCCCAGGCGGCGGCTGCACCACCTCGGGGCCGCCCTCACCCGGCTTGCGCGCGAGCATCGACGACCATAGCTGGGCGTGCTTTTCGGCATAGGCCTTTTGCAGCTCGGCCAGGGCCTCGGTCTCGGGCAAGGGCAGCTTGGTCGCGGCAACACCCGAGGAGTCCTGCATGGCCACATGCTGGCGCGCGAGCATTTCAAAGAAACTCTTCGTCATTGACTGCCCCGCGTCGAGCATTGCCTGCACCCCTGGCGGCATCGCCTTGCCCGCTGAATCCGACATCCGAATCTCCTGATCCTCTCGGCAGCGACGCAACGTCGCCGCATGCTGTTTTGTAGTGTGCGACAGGGCTCGATCGGGTAACACCAGCGTTAGAATTGCCGCATGTACCTGATCCCGATCGCCTGGCTCTATGTCGCCATTCTCGTCGCCATCTCCGAAGACACGATCGTCGCCGGCGTGCTGACCTTCATCTTCTGGGGTCTGGCTCCGCTCGCGCTGTTCATGTGGATCTTCGGCACCCCTGCAAGAAGACGGCGCCAGAGGGAGCGGGAAGCCGTGGACTGCAACGATAGAGCCGAAACGGGCCTCGATCAATAGTCTCGCGCCATGCGAGGGCGATGCGCCCCCCGGCTCACGGGACCTTCAGCGCGCCGTGAGCCAGATCAGCGAAGCGAAACGGCCGCTCACCCGATCACGGCGGTACGAATAAAACTGTTGCGGCGACGCAACCGTGCACAGGCCGCCGCCTTCGATCCGCGTCACGCCTGCGGCCTGCAGGCGGCGGCGGGCAAGCATGTAGATATCCGCCAGCCACTTCCCCGCCTCAGCACCGGCAACGAAGGCACTCGCCGCCCTCGCATCCGCAGCCAGGAAGGTGGCACGGACCTCGTCGCCAACCTCGAAAGCCTGCGGCCCGATCGCCGGCCCAAGCCAGGCCCGCAGGCTGCGCGGCGCCACCCCCATGCGCGCGACCGTCGCCTCGAGCACCCCGGCTGCCAGCCCACGCCAGCCCGCATGAGCCGCACCGACGACGGTCGCCCCATCGTCGCACAGCAGCACGGGAAGGCAATCGGCCGTCAACACCGCGCACACCCGCTGCGCGCTGCGCGCGACCGCCGCATCGGCCTGCGGCACGCCCGTGGCGCAGTCGGCGTCGGCCACCGCGCAACCATGGACCTGATCCAGCCACAACGGCTCGGCGGGCAGATGCGCCCGCAGGCGGGCACGATTGCGCGCCACCGCATCCGGCTCATCGCCGACGTGGCTGCCCAGGTTGAAGCTCGCGAATGCGCCTGCGCTGCAGCCTCCCTCGCGCGTCGTGATCAACGCACTGACACCGGCGGGCAACCCCCAGCGCGGCCGCAGTAGCCCGGATGCAACGACATCGAAGGCTTGCGTATCGAAACGGCTCATGCGGAGCGCTCGCGCAGGCGCTCGAGCAGCAGCGCAAGATCAAGCGCCATGGGCACCTCCCAGGCCATGGCCGCGCCGCTCGCCGGATGCCGCAGGCCGAGACGGAAGGCATGCAGCGCCTGGCGCGGGAAGGTGTCGAGCAGGGGCTCGCCGCTGCGGCGCTGACCGTACACCGCGTCGCCGACCAAGGGATGACCGAGGTGCGCCATATGGACGCGGATCTGGTGCGTACGCCCGGTCTCCAGACGGCACTCGAGCAGCGTGCAGCGTGCAAAGCGCTCGCGCACCAGGTAATGAGTGAGCGCCGGACGGCCGTTGCCGACGACCGCCATGCGCGTGCGCTGGCTGGGGTGGCGCCCGATTGGCGCATCGACCGCCCCCCCCGCCCTCACCGCGCCCTGCACCAGCGCGGCGTAGTGCCGCTTGACGCTACGCGCCTGCAACTGGCGCACGAGCTCGGTCTGCGCGGCGAGCGTCTTCGCCACCACGAGCAGCCCGCTGGTGTCCTTGTCGAGGCGGTGCACGATGCCGGCACGCGGCACCGCTGCCAGCGCCGAATCATGATGCAGCAAGGCATTGAGCAGGGTGCCGCTCCAGTTGCCGCTGCCCGGGTGCACCACCAGACCCACCGGCTTGTCGATGACGAGCAGGTGGTCATCCTCGAACACGATCGCGAGCGGGATGTCCTCGGGGCGTTCGGCGGCGAGCTCGGGCGGCGGCGGTACATCGATGTCCACCCGCTCGCCGCCCCAGACCTTGCGGCGGACGTCGACCACCCCGCCATCGACGAGGACGTGGCCGTCCTTCACCCATGACTGCAGGCGGCTGCGCGAATGTTCTGGAAGCAGGCGCGCCAGCGCCAGGTCGAGGCGCAGGCCGCCGAGTTCGGCAGGGATCGTCAGCGGGTCACACGAGTCGTCGTCGTCCGCTGGGATATAATCGACGCGTTCATTCACGCGAGTGTCTTCAATGGCCAGGTTCACCCTCGGAAGTTTAACGGGAAAAGTCGCGCTCATTGGCGCCCTGCTGCTCGGCGGCTGCGGCCTGCTGCCCGAGCAGGTCGATGAGACGGCGGGCTGGAACGCCCAGCGACTCTACTCCGAAGCCAAGAGCTCCATGTCCGAGGGAGGCTACGACCGTGCGATCACGCTGTTCGAGAAGCTCGAGGCCCGCTATCCCTACGGCCGCTTCGCGCAGCAGGCCCAGCTCGAGGTCGCCTACGCCTACTACAAGCAGGGCGAGCAGGCCTTGTCGCTGGCGGCCGCCGATCGCTTCATCAAGCTGCACCCCAATCATCCGAACGTCGACTACGCCTATTACCTGAAGGGCCTGGTCAACTTCAACGAAGACCTCGGCCTGCTCGCCAACCTGTCGCGCCAGGACCTGTCCGAGCGCGACCCCAAGGGTGCGCGCGAAGCCTTCGACAGCTTCCGCGAGCTCGTCGAGCGCTTCCCCGAGAGCCGCTACGCCGAGGACTCGCGGGCGCGCATGCAGTACCTGGTCAATTCGCTCGCGGCGCACGAGGTGCACGTCGCGCGCTACTACTACAACCGCGGCGCCTATGTGGCGGCGATCAACCGCGCACAGACCGCCGTCAGCAATTTCCCGCAGGCGCCCGCTACCGAAGAGGCGCTGTTCCTGCTGGTCAAGAGCTACGACGCCCTTGGCATGACCCAGTTGCGTGACGACTCGGACCGCGTGCTGCGCGGCAACTTCCCGGACAGCGTGTATTTCCGCGGCGGCCCGGTCAGCGACAAGCCGTGGTGGCAGCTCTGGTGAGCCTGCCTCGCAGCCCTCTCTGACCACGAACGAAAAAGGCGCCAAGAGCGCCTTTTTCGTTTGACTCAAACGCCCGGCTTGCGCACGTCAAGCACGCAAGCCGGGCGTCCGTCAGCGGCGCTCCATCAGCCGCCGGACTGGGCCTTGAACTGCTGGCGATAGCGGTGCAGCAGCGGCTCGGTGTAGCCGCTGGGCTGGG
>NZ_JBLQGP010000040.1:0-15701 GCF_047806685.1 Thauera sp. WH-1 | reverse complement strand
GCACACGACACGACGGTGACGGCGTGCTTCGAGGGGCGTTGACGCCGGATTTGTGCGGGAATGAACCGCCGTTAACAGCAATCAACACGCGCACCCAAGTGGATTCCTGCACTCGCTGCGGCTCGATGTAAGGCACTTCGTGGCTGCCGAAGCGTTGGGTGGTGTGTTCGCCGAACACGTGCGCCACGCTGGCGTGGGGCAACTCGGGGTAACGCTCAAAGATAGTATCGAGTGCCCGCCCGATCTCGTTCGGGTCCGGCGTATTGGGGACCTGCAGCACCATCAGCGGCACAACTGCGCTAGCCTCGTCTTGCTGCTTGGCGTACTCAACCCAAGCGACCGTCGAGGTCTTCAGCTTGTCGGTAGCACGGCGCACGAGCACCGTATCGAAGTCGCCAACCTCATCGGGGATGTCCAGCAGGATGGTGTCCTTGATCAAACCGGACTCCTGGACCTTTGCTGCGTCCACCACCACGTTCGGCAGCTTGATGTGCCGGCCGGCAGACTCGATCGCCTTATTGAAGCGCTCGACTGTCGCGGAGATCCCCCACACGACAGGGATGCCAGGCACACTACCGAAACCGTTGATAAGCCTTTGAACGATGGTGGTTTTACTGCTCTGGCTGGCGGCTGATGGGGTCCCCATGCCGCGATGCGCTTCGTCTAGTACCAGGTACAGCGTCAGCGTCGGGTCTTCGATGGTGTTCTTGATTGTGTCCCAAATGGTGAAAGCGCGGAGGTCGGGCCGCGTTTCGGGCAACAGATCGCCGGCCTTCGCCGCCAGATCCTCGGGATCATGCCCGCGCACGAGCAAGCTGTTCTTGCCCAGCTTCTGGGTGTTGAGAAAGTAGATTTTTCCGGACTCGAACCGCGGCCGGTTGAAGGTGTTCTCCACCACCACCAGGTCACTGTGGTTGATACGGTCGCTGGCCTCCATCAGGCGAAACCGTGTCTGCTCGTTCAGTGAAGGATCGTCACTGAACCAGATCACCACTGCGCCGGGGTCCGGGTCGAAGTCGAGTTCGTCATCACCGTGAAACAGCGCTTCAAGCGCGGCGGCGGCCATCACGGTCTTACCTGCGCCAGTCACTGCGGTCAGCGAGAAAGCGCATTTTCGAGACTTGCGGCGCCAGTCGTCTTGAGCGTCTTTCAGATTAGCCAGCGAATCGCGGACCGCGTCACGCTGGTAATCTTTGAGGGTGAACTTCATGCCTTATTCCCCGTTGGCAAAGCTGAAATTGGTCAGGTACGACTCATACAGCCGCACGGACTCAACGCCCTTGGGCAGGCGCTTGGCGATAGCCTGGAAGCGCCTGTCGTCATCGGTCACGATGTAAGCGATACGCAGCCCTTCGGCCTGGCTCACAGCGGCTACGAAAGGCGTGGCTGCATCGATGTCGGTCAGCAGCCCGTAGGTATCTGCCACTGCCCAGCCGGAAGCCGGAAGCTTGTCGATCCGTGCGCCTTGCGCCCCTGCACGAAGCCACAGCAATGGGGCGATGCGGGCATAGGCGAGGTTGTGGTTGACCGCGCTTCTAGCCTCGTAAGTCAGGGTGAAAAACTCGGCGTTCTCGTCAAAACCTTCCGCCATTGGGAATTCGTCGGTGAACTTGTAGTCACCCTTGATCTGCTCGCCGTCGGGCGTTCTTCCTGTGATCGCTGCAGCAACACGCGGCTTGGTGATGTAGTCGCAGATACCATACTTCTCCCATTCAGCATCGCCTGGCCGTAAGCCTTGTTCACGCAAAGCATTCTGCTCTTCTGCCGCAACTTCGTTGTTCGTAACGGATATGCACTGGCGGCTGCCACCGTCCTGGCGGTTCAAGCGCATCACTGCGTGAGCAGTGGTGCCTGATCCAGCAAAGAAGTCAACGACGATCGCTTCTGCCCGATCTTTTATAAATAGTCGCAGCGCATCCTCAACCGCGAAAAGTGACTTAGGATATGGAAATCTTCGCAAAGGAATTAGTGCTTTCAATACTCCTGTCCCACCATGCTCAGCGCTGTGCGATGTGAATTCCCACTGAGTTGTAACCGTCTTCGAGCTAGCCGCTGTGTATTTTGCTATTACCGAACCGTCTCCGCGAGTGCCTTCTACCTGCACCGTCCCTGTCTTTATTTCTTGACGTGCCTTGTTTGGCAAGTGCTGAATTATGTAACGTTGCGGCTCATCCTTTTTTCCATTAGCCCTTATAAAACCTTGCGGCCACCATTGATCAAACGCCGTGTCTGTGTACTCCCAGTTCATCTCAGTGCCGTCTGGCCGAACCGGGAAAACTGCTATACAACCGCTTGGCGGATCTATTGAATCCCTTGCTGTGTCTGGGGGCAAAGGATCACCACGACCCACAATCGCACCATTTTTTTCATTAACGAAAATCGGGTAAAACTGATTCGGACCGCAGGCACCCTTCCCCCTTCTTCCCCTAACAGAAGCGAGATTCCGGCGGCGCATTGTTTCCCAAGAAACTTCAGAACCAACATCACTTTGATCCGATCTTGTACCAACCCTCATCAATCCAAAACGGACAAAGTAAATATATTCATTAGTCCTAGCAAAATCCCCAGAACGGCCGGTTCCTTTTGGATTTATAACCGAAGATACCATTGTTATCTGAGCGCCCTCGAACGTCTGTTCAAGCAAAAGCCCCAGCCGTAGGTATTCCTTTTCGTCAATCGTAACAATAAGCACGGAGCCAACAGGATCCAGCAGCACCTTGGCAACTTGCAACCTCCGCTCCATCATCGCCAACCACTTGCTATGCCGGTACGAATCTTCGGCCTCAATGTAGTCGTTGTTGTACTTCCAGTCCTTCGCGCCAGTGTTGTACGGCGGATCAATGTAGATGGCGTCAACCTTGCCGCGGTGCGTGTAGGTCAGGGCCTTCAGAACGTGATAGTTCTCGCCGTTGATAACGGTGTGAAAGGGCTTCTCACCGCCACGCTGCACCTTGCCCGTGCTGATCAGACCTGGATAGATCGTGTCCCTGAACTCGGCCACGACCACCAAATCGGCCAGATCCACGGTCTGTGTTTCAGCCGTCTCATCCTCTGCCCTGGTTATCAGCTTCAGATCGGCCTTCTTCTGCGTCCTATGCAAAGCGACGACTTGCCATAGCCGCTGGTCGCCCTTCTTGACCGTCCCCCGTGGAGGTAACACACGCACCTTGTCGCCCTTGCGAACAGACCGCAGCGGAAGTTCTACCGCTTCGGGGCTATGGCGCTCGAAGTTCAAGCCAAACGGTAGGCGCGACGAGAGCGCCCGAAACTCGCGCTCGAGGTCGGCCCCCATCTGGGGATCTTTGTTCTTAGCTTGGGCGATCAGATCAGTGAGTCTGGACATGATGACTCCCTGTGTGTCGCAGCCCCTGGCGCGGGCTTCTGAAAAACTGCATCAACATTCACCTTTTTTGATTCTGGGTACTGGTTTCAAATTAGTTGTCCAACACCGCCGGCCTTCTGCGCTCCAACCACGTGTAAAGCGTGCCTGGCGAGCACTCACACAGCTTCGCGATCGCGCGCTTGTTCAGCCCGATCGCCAGATACTTGTCGATCTCTGCAGCCTTCGCGTCGAGCCCCAAGCGCTCGGCCTTTCCCGGTGTGCGCCCGAGTTGCTTACCTGCGGCCTTCCGCTGCCGCAGCGCTTCCTTCGTCCTGGCTGCAATGAACTCGCGCTCGATCTCGCCCGCCAGGGCGAGCACGGTCGCGGTGATCTTTGACGACAACGACCCATCGAGCACCAGGCGACTCTTCACGACGTGAACTGAAACCTCGCGCTCGGCCGCGAGCTTCAGCATCTCGAGCACCTGGAGCGTCGAGCGGGCGAGGCGGGTAATCTCGGCCGCGACGAGGACGGAGCCCGGCGGGATCGCGTGCAGGACCTCGCCGACCTTCCGCTTCTGCCAATCGACTTTGCCGGACACCGTGTCCTCGATGAGGAGCGGCGCGCCGAAGCCGTGCTGTGCGCAATACTCGAGCACCCCGAGCTTTTGATTGGCTACATCCTGGGCGTCGGTGGAGACCCGAAGGTAGGCGACGACGACGGGCGAGGGCAGCGTCGGGAGCTCGAGCGTTCCCGGATCCTTGGGGTCTTTGGCCATGCGAAGTGTCCAGCTTCGGCGAGTGTTCAGAAAAAAGCGATCTTAGCCTTTTATCTGAACACATAGCGTTCAACCTGGGCACGGCCCGGTGTCCGGGGAAAACCATCGTTTAAGTCGGACACCAAAGGCACTCCTGCTGAGCGGCCTAGAACACCTACCCTATGGCGATCTGAGCAGCGATCTGGCCCAACCGTTCTTCGGTAAAAAGCCATGAACCCGGGATCTCGTCCACCGTGCCCGCAGCGCGCGCGCGATCCGACCAAACGTGCCGCTCATAAAGAATCGTGTCGCCGCGGCCTGCCGCGGCAGCCTTCAACCAAGCGCCGATCTCGGCCGGCGTGGCCAAGTACATGCGGGGCAGCTCAGTTGCAGTGACCCCCTTGAACTGGACCAAGCAGAACACTGTTTTCCGAGTGTGCTTCTGCAGCCAGGCGTCGATCGCGCCGTGATAGTCGGCATTGCGGATGAATGACTGCGTCAGCCCCCATCCGCCGTCCTTACTTCCCTTCACCGAGATCTTCATGACCTTGTCGCCATCGACGGCGACAAGGTCATACTCAGGCTGATTGGCTCCGTACTGAACGGAGATATCCCACCCGCAGCGCGCAAACTGGGCTGCCGCAAACGCCTCTGCTGCTGTAGCAACTTGCCATGAGCTTTTCATGCCTGACCTTCTCTTCGATCGAACGGGAAGATGCCTTATATCCTGAATAGCTATGCGCACGAGCACTGAGCTCATCAGCGTCAAGGGCCGGCGCAGCCGGGCGCCGTAGGCGCGAACCCTTGACGCCGCGCCGGGAAAATACGCTGGGCCGGAGGGCTGGGGGTGGCCTTTGACCCCCAGACCCCGAGCCCCCCGCGACAGGGGCAGGTGTGGGCAGCGCCCACGGTTTTACGGCGATGCAGCGCGCACCGCCTCCCGACACGCCCAGCCCGACCACGTCCCCGCCCATTGCGCCGACGCCGGCCGAAGGCACGAGACCCCGAGTACCGACACCGAGAATGACCGCAACACCCTCAACCAGGGCGGGGCTGCGCGCGCCCCCCGGGGCAGCGCGCAGAGTGGGCGGGCGGGGGCCGTGGCGGGGCATGGCTGGAGCGAAGCGGAAGCCGTGCGCCCACACCTGGCAGCGCGACCGCGACAGCGGTGGCGCTGCCTGAACTGCAGGGGAGCTGTGAGCCGGCCTGCGATAGCGGGCCGGGTGACATGACGAGCGGTGAGCGGCGACACGGGCGCATGCACGAGGCGTGCGCCGGGCGCCCTGCGCACTGCAGGGCGGACGGGGCTGGCCGAGCGCAACGCGCTGACCGTCGAGCGGCGGCGGTGGTGGGCTGCGGGCAGGCCTGCGATAGCGGGCCTGGATGAAACTGCAGGCCGTCAAGCGGCGCCGGCGGATCCGCGCCGGGCTGGCGTGGCGGTGGAGGGCTGGCGCGGCGCGTGCGGGCGAATGCACTTGCCCGAAGGGCCTTGTACATAACAGGGATTAGGGCAGGGGTAAGCGAAGGGAGCGTGCGACCGCAGCGCAAGCGAAGCGGCCCCGGACGTAATCGCCTGTTATGTAAAGTGCATAAGCAAGCACGCGCCGTGACAGCCCGGAACCGCCGCGCGGGCCCGGCGCCTGCGCAAGCGGTCGAGCGGCGTCGGGGTTGGCTGGGTGCGTGGCATCGCCGGCCTTGGACCTCGAGCAGCCCGAATTCGGCCGCGACGGATCAAGAGCGTCGAGCCGAGATCACCGACGGTCACGGGCGCGGTGAATTCACCTTTTCACTATCGTAATACCATCATTTTGATATTTTTTTGATATTGAAACGATATCGCACATATAGCCACAGCAGCCCTGCGCCGGCGTACGCCTGGGAGCGTGGGCGGGTGTCTGGTGGTGGTGGGCGAGGCCGGCGCAGCAGCGGGCGCGGGGTGTAAGCGCAGGCCGCCCGGCGCCAGGCCATCGGCCGGCGGGAGGGCCGGCCGGGCAGAGCGCGGGGCGGGAGGCTGGCCGGCCGGGCGTAGCCGGGCCGGGCTGCCGGTGGAGTCGCTCGAAGCTGAGCTCGGCGAAGGCACGGCGTAGCGCGCGCGGCAGCGGGCGCGGTCGGTGCGCGAGGCATAGGCTGGACAGGCGGGCAGGGGTATCGCCGGCCTGGCCCGCCGGTCGGATGGCACGGGCGGGAGCGTCGAGCGGCGACGGCGGTTCAACGCCGGGCCGGCGGCAGCGGGACCGGCGACGCGCGGGCGGTCGAGTTCCACCAGCAAGCGGAGCGCGCAGGGGGCAGGGATGGGAAGGGACCGCAGGTGCCGCGCAGCGGCCGGAGCGAAGCGGAGCCCTGAGCAGCCCGGTGCCGCGCAGCGGCAGCCCCCCGAATGAGTCTGCACCGCAGGTAGATCATGCCGAGTGGATAGGGCGCTTATTTTGCGGGCACGCGCTGGATGCGAGCAGCGGCGCGGGTCGGGCGGGGAAGTGCAGGCAGTTGACCACAGAAACTGTGGAGAACGCGCGCGGCGGTGGAGCGGCGGCGGCGTAGGCCGCCCGGTGCCGGGCCAACGGCCGGCAGGGGGCCGGCCGGGCCAGGTGCGATTCGGCAGGCTGCGCGCCCGGGCGCAGCCGGGGCGCGCAGCCGGTGGAGTCGCTCGAGGCTGAGCTCGGTGAAGGCACGGCGTAGCGCGCGCGGCAGCGGGCGCGGACGGTGCGCGAGGCGTAGGCGGGACAGGCGGGCATGGGTATCGCCGGCCTGGCACGCCGGTCGGGTGGCAACGTCCAGGCGCCCGGGGTGGCAGGACGTAGCGCGCGCGTCAGCGGGCGCGGTCAGCGGCCTGGGCCTCGTCGAGCGCTCGCGCACGCTCGACCATCTCAGCGACAGCTCTCGCGTGAGCTGCGGCCTCCACTTCTGGCGACACGATCGAGCTGCAGATCACCGTAACGCCTTCGTCGCTCAGCTTCTTGACCGGGTTATGCCTCCCGGCAGCGACAGCGATCCGGATGCGTCCATTGCGCGAAGGCTGTTCGCTCGTCTGGCCTTGGAACACCTTGTTTCCATCGGGCTTGAACACGTGGCCACGCTTCTCCAGCAGCGCGATCAGCTCGGCGGCCGTCGCACGCGGTGCCCAGGACATCGAAGCGGCGCGAACATCCCACCCGAGCAGATAGATCTGCTCGAACTCGATCCCCAGTGCTGAGTACCCGTTCAGGAAAGAAACGCCGAGCGGATCCCCAGAGCTGATGTTCTCGGCAGCCTCGGCCGAGAGGTGCAGGAGCTCGTAATGAAGCGCGCGATTCTCTTCCGGCGACCGATCGAACGCCGGCCATTCGCACGTCACGAGCGCCTCGATCGCACGCTCGGTCACGGCCGGATCGGCGGGCTTGGTCGGAGTGGCCTGGGCCCTGGCTGCAGATCCTTGCAGGCATCCCACGGCCAGCATCACCGCGGCGAAGGTCCGAAAAACAGTTCTCGATCCGCTGCCTGTGCTCGTCCCGTGCTCTCTCATGCGCGCCATCGAAGTGTCCAGTTTATACCTACGTATTATCTGAACAGGATATTAAGGTATTCTGGACACTCCCCCTTCACAGAATTTTTCCCCCTAAGCCTGCGGCCCGGCGCGCGCTCGAAATGGACACCAGCGCTGCGTTTTTCTGGACATGCCGCGCTGCGCGCAGGGGCCGAAAAAGAACCAGGACGAGGAGCGAGAGAAGTGCTGATCTTGAAGCTCAGGCGCGGACGAGTAAGGAACGACGGCGTCCGCTCGGTCGTCCCGCTCGTACGCACGAAAACGCGCAAGTACGGTCCCGTCCTCGACGAGAAAGCGCTCTCGGTCAAAACCGACTGGCTGGTCAGCGGGGCGAACTCGTCGGGCAAGACGCGGTGGATCACCCGCGTTCATACAGCGGCGCCGGGGATCTGGCGAAAGCACCCGGTGATCCTGTTGCGTGCGCACATGCCGCTTTCGGCGTGGGCCGAAGACGAGCGCATCAAGGCCTACGTCGAAGAGAAGGGCGAGCGCTGGAACAAGCTGCGCACCTGGGAGCGCACCGATCGGCTTATTTCCTGGGTCGAGAAGAACCGCGCTGCAGTGCTGATCGACGACGCACACCTACTCACCGGCCGGAAGGCAGACATCATGGTGCAGGTCGTACGCGGCGCCGGGCGCGTGGTCACGACCACCACGACCGAGGGCCGGATCCCGATCACGCTGCGCATGGCACTCCAGTCGCGCGCACCCGAACACATCCATCTCGACAGCGATGCGCCCTACGACATGACCACCGTGATCGCCTGGATGGTCGCAGTGCTGGCGACCGCTGCCGGCGCCTGGCCGGTCGCGGCGGTCGTCGGCGGTCTTCACCTACTCGGCCGCGGCGCCCGGTCTGCAAAGCAATCATGAAGCTCTCGCCCTTCCTTCGATTTGCAATCATCTTCTGGCTGCTGTGCATCGGGTGGTTCACGCTGCTGGCGATCGGTTTGGTTGCGAGCATGGCCTACGCTGGCGAAGCAGAGCCGCAGAAACGCCCGGCACCGCCCTGGCACCTGCCTCGGTTCGATGGTGCGAGCGAGGACGCGCGAGAGAAACCGCCAACCGGCGCGCTCGAGCGTCCGCCGGTACTGGATGCGCGCGGACTGTACGACCTGGTCATCACCTGCTTCCCGGCTCGATCCTGGTGGAAGCCCGAGGTTGCACTCGAGGCGCGCTACGCGAACAAGCAGGGCGATACGAACAGCCTGGTGCAATCGGCCGAAACTTCGACCTATGCAGGCGTCGTCGCCCGGATCCCGCTCTACTCCTCGCTCGAGCTCGACCGGGAGCGCGAACGCGAAGCCATGCGACGCAACGTGATCGCGCAGAACGTCGGCAAGATCGAGCAGCTGCTCGCCGCACGCGCGATCGCACGGCGCGAACTCAGCCTCTGGCGCTCGATCGAGGACCGCAGCAGCCGGCGGGTGATCGCCGGCGTCGCCGAGACACGGGAACAGATCGATGCGATCGCGAAGGTCGCCGGGCTGGAGTCGACGCTGCTGACGGTCTCAGCCGACCTCACCGCGGCGAAGCTCGTGCTGATCGGCATGTGCGTTGACCGGACCGACGTCGAGGACGCGATCGACCGCGTCATTCAGGAGCGGACATGAGGTGGTTCAACCATGTCGCCGTCGCCGGCTCGGTCGCCGCGGTGATCGACCCCGGCATGGTCCCGCTCGCCATGCTCGGCTCGACCTCGCCCGACTGGCTGGAGTGGATCGGCGGCACCGCCGCCGGCCGCAAGGTGAAGCACCGCACGATCACGCACGTGCTTCTGACCTGGCTGACCGCAGCGGCCTTCTTCGGCTTGGTGTGGGACTTCCGCGGCTGGGGCCTAGCCTTCACCCTCGGCGCGATCTGTCACTGGCTGCAGGACTCGCTCACCGTGACGGGCGTCCCGGTGACCTGGTGGTCGGACCGGCGCACGACCCTACTCGGCGGCCGGATGCGAACCGGCGGCATGGGCGAGTACGTCCTCAGCGGGGTGGTGGTGCTGATCTGCGGCCTGGTGGTGTTCATGCGCGGGCCGGACTCGGGCTTTCTGCCGTTCTTCCGCAACTGGCCGGCGCTGTACCGCGAGGGACTGGTAGACGGCGCGGAGTGGCGGGCACGGAGGTTCGAGTGGTTTTGAACCTATGCCTGCCTTACCCGGACTCTCTTCTCTAAATCGGGCCGCCACCTGATCTAGATGCAAAGGATTGACATGACAAAGCCATTTCCAAAGTATTTTTTCGGACTGGCCTTCTTCACCCTCTCGATTCTGTCGATCCTGCTAACGCCCATACCACTGGCCTATTTTCTTACCCTATGGGTTAGCGATTTCGAAGGGGCCCGCGGCTACGCAACGCTCGGCGCCGCCGTAGTTATTGCATTTGTCATGGTTATCTTGCTTACAGGCACCTTCCTGTTAGTGCGACACGAACCAGGTCGGGAAAGAGCCACCTTGAAAATACTCACGGCTTTGTGCGCGATCTCGGCCGTGGCGCTCGTGGTGCTGCCAGTGCTATGAGTGAAGACCAGCCATCACTCGCTGCGCGGCCTGTCAACGGATGCATGAATTGCTCACGATGACGTGAGCGTGAGTTCCCGTTTTTTAGTCAGACCGGTGCACAAGGCTACTCGGCGACTGGAAGCGCGGACGGACACATTTTCAGCACGGTGGTCGTTGTGACCTTGGAATTGAAAAACACGGCAGCTGATAAAATCAGCATAAAATGCCATTTACCTATTCCCATAAGGTGCAGAAGATGTTGCGCTGTCATACTAGAAAAATGCTTCGAATCGTCGCACTCGTTTCATGCATTACAGCAAACGGAGCACTTCAAGCAGACACTTTCGACGATGCCGTTAAGGCATATCAGGCTGGGGACCGCAGAACTGCATACAGCCTCCTTACGCCGTTGGCAGAACAGGGAGACGCGCGAGCACAGGGCGCAATCGGGGCGCTGCTCGAAGCCGGTGAAGGCGTAACGCAGGACCACAAGGAGGCTGTTAGGTGGTACAGCAAGGCTGCCGAGCAAGGGAACGCTGTTGCGCAGTTCCATCTCGGAGCTATGTACGACAACGGCCGGGGCATACCCCAGGATCACAAGGAAGCCATTTTTTGGTATCGCAAAGCTGCCGAGCAAGGGCATGTGCGCGCGCAGTATAACCTCGGGATCATGTACGCAAACGGCCAGGGCGTACCGCAGGATTACAAGGAAGCAGCTTCCTGGTACCGCAAGGCTGGTGAGCAGGGCCACCCGTTCTCGCAGACAAACCTCGGAGTCCTGTACGAGAACGGCCAGGGCGTACCCCAGGACGATAAGGAAGCCGCTACCTGGTACCGCAAAGCTGCAGAGCAAGGGTACTCAGTTCCGCAGAACAACCTCGGACACATGTACACCAGTGGCCAGGGCGTACCCCAAGACTACAAGGAAGCTGCTGCGTGGTACCGCAAAGCCGCCGAGCAGGGGCACGCAGTCGCGCAGCGCAACCTCGGGGTCATGTACCACAACGGGCAGGGCGTACTCCAGGACTACAAAGAAGCTCTAGCATGGTTCAGGAAAGCCGCAGAGCAAGGTGACGTAGCCTCGCAGTACAACATTGGGATCATGTACGACAACGCTCGTGGGGTCCCACAGGACCACAAGGAAGCTGTTACCTGGTACCGCAAGGCAGCTGAACAGGGGTACGGAAACGCACTGAACAACCTTGGTTTCATGTATCGAAACGGCTACGGGGTTCCAGAAAACACGGTGCTCGCCTACATGCTCTACAACCTTGCGGCGGCTCACGGCAACGAGACGGCGGTCGAAAATCGGGCGGCCATCTCGAGCATCATGACGCAGGCCCAGATCGAGGAGGGCCAAGCACTCAGCCGCGAGTGGAGCGTTGGCAAGCCGCTTCCAACGATGACCAAGACCTTCAAGGCAGCGAATACCGCAAAAAAGGCGGAGAAGCCTGCACCTCAGAAACAACAGCAGAAGTCGCCTTACCCCGCACGCCCTGCAGCAAAACCCGGCTACACGACCTGCAACACCCGCTGCTTTAACGGTGATTGCTATCGCACCTACTCCGATGGCCAGCAGGTTCGCTTCCAAGCACAGCGCAAGTACAACGGCCTATCAGGCCAGTGGGAATGGGATTCGGGAGGGTGCTGACCAGACATGCAGGAAGAGGGCTGTTTTTTGCAGCGGCGCTTCTGACTCTGATAATCAGCGACGCTGACGCAAGAACGCTGACCGGCCGTATCGTCTCGATCGCCGACGGCGACACCGTGACCCTGCTCGACGGCAGCCTGCAGCAGCACAAGATCCGCCTTGCCGGGATCGATGCGCCCGAGCGTCGGCAGGCGTTCGGGAACCGCTCCCGCCAGCACTTGGCCGGGCTCGTCTTCGACAAACACGTCATCGCCTACTGCCCGAAGACGGACCGCTACAGGCGAGCGATCTGCACGATCGAGGTCGGCGGTATCGACGCGAACCTCGCCCAGGTCAAAGCGGGGATGGCTTGGCACTACAAGGCCTACGAGAGAGATCAGCGGCCCGCTGATCGGAGGCGCTACGCACAGGCGGAAGCGCGTGCGCGCGAAAACAGAGTCGGGCTGTGGGCCGACCGGGCGCCGGTTGCGCCGTGGGAGTTCAGGAAGACCAAGCGGTAACTCAGTCGGGCTGCTTGACCCCGAGCAGCTCGCGAAACTGCGCCGCCAGCGCATCGCGCCCGACCTTCACGCCCATATCGAAGCTCTCGCGTAGGATCGGCAAGGTGGCCTGCAATGCACCCAGCTCGATAGTTACCGGCACGATCGCAAAAGCTGCGTTGTCCGCGCCGACCAGGATCACCGTACTGCCGTTTTCGATGGCACGGACCTCGCGAAAGCTCAGCAGCGCCGCAAAGTCTGCACCCCACGTCGGCGGCCAGTGCTTGCGTGTCATGAGCGTTCTCCTTTCTTGCCCCTGAGCGCATCGACCAGGCGTGCAGCGCGATGCTCCGGCGCATAGGCAATGTGCAGCAGCAGCTTGACCGTATCCGGGATGTTGCGCCCGGTTTCATAGCGCGACCCTCCGGACTGGGTGATAGCGATCCTTGACCAGAAGTCGGCTTGGTTCATGGCCTGCTTCTTCCGAAAGGCGCGGATCTCGGCAGGATCTGAAAACATCAGTTTCGGCATTGCGCTCATAGCTTCAACCCATCTTTTATACCGTTACATCATAACCGTTTTGTCATTAAAAGGCGCTGCTTTGAAGTCTGCGCCGAGGGGCTGATACCCATCGCAATTGCCGACTTGCCAGGCCGTGATGACCGGATCAGTCATTGCCAGAGACCTTGCCGCGCAAGGTCTCTATCAGCGCGGCGTTCTGGGCCTGGACAGCTTCGAGCTGACCGGATAGACGTGCGGCGCTTTCGCGTGCAGCTGCGGCCTCCTTAGCGAGCGCGTCGCGCGATTTCTCCGCGGCGACCACCTTTTCAGCGCAGCGCTGCGCCTCCTTGGCTGCTTCTTTACGGTGCTCCTGGTGCGCCTGATCGGCGGCTTCAGCCTTCGCCTTCACCGCGGCAAGCTCGTTGCGCAAGCTCTCTGCATCCGTTGTCGTCCGCTTGATCTCGGCGCGAACTTGGTCGACATCGGCGTGCGCACGGTCGAGCTCCGCACGCAGATCGGCAACGCGATGTTCGAGTTCTGCCGCAGTGGCGTCGGCACGTTCGGCGCGAGTGGTGGCAGCCCCCATCTCACCCCGCACATGGTCGAGTTCGTCGCGCAGTTTCTGGAGTTCGGCCGCAGCGAGCTCCGCCGTCTCGCGCGCCTCGTTCTCGAGGGCCTCGATGCGTGACTTGGCTAGTTCGAGCTCGTCGGCTTGGGCCTCGAAAGCATCAGAAAGCTCGACGCGCATCTGGTCAAGCTCAGTCCTCTCCGCATCCCACGCCGATTGCGCCTCGCGCAAGGACTGGTTCGCCAGCTCCTGGGCCTGAGTCCAGAGCTGGGCGATCGCCTGCTCGTTCGCCTTGGCGACCACCTCGGGCACGGCGACAGCGATCGGCGCCGCCTGGGCGGTCTGCTGGCGACGCCATTCGCGCATCGCCGCGGTTGCGGCGTGCATGTCGACCTTGGCCAAGCGACGGACTTGGTCGACCGTGGGCATCGTCTGTCGGCCGGACTCTTCGAAAATCTGGCTTGCCGCAGCGAAGACACGTTCGCGAGCATCGAGGAGAAGGTTCGAGTTCATGTGCAAGACTCCGGGCGAGATAGATAATAATCATAATAATAAGATTATTATGATTATGCAAGCGATTATTAGCCGGTGCCCTCGAGGATGCCCTAGGGATTTTGGAGTGGCACCACGGTCTATTTCACGGGCCAGGAGCCTAAAACGCGGGATTAGGCAGGGCAGGAAGTCTGGCGGGAATCAATCTCGGCTCAGACGGGCTGTATTAACGTCGGAGCCTCGTTGCCGACCGCGGTCGAAGCGCAATACGCCGCAAGCGACGGCACCGGGCACGCCTTGAACAACGGCGGTACCCGCGGTAGCGCTGGAAAGGCAGTCGATCGCCGCCCCAAACCGGCCACGTTGGGCGAAAATCGCTGTATTTTTTTACAGCATTTTCATGCACGTCAGAGTCATCCAGTTGATGGTGGCCGGAGTGCGGCGCCCGCGCGAAGCATGCCTGGCCGACCCGGGCATCACCGGCACCTTGAGCATCGGCGACATCCCGATCGGAACCGCCGAGAGGCGACCACTGCACGCAGCGCAACTTTGGGAACGCTGGGGGACTTCGGCCAAGCGCGGCTTGCTGCCGCCGCTGTTCGACGTCCAGGTGCTGCGGATCACGCCGCGCGGGCTGCTGCTGCGCGGGTTTCAGGTAGACAACTCGAACTGGCCGACCTCGGCTCAGCACGCACAGGAATGGTGGGCGGTGCCAATCGACAAGGCGGACTCGGCTTAGCGTGCTTTATTTTCCGTTTTCTGAGACGCCCCCCGACTATCAGCGCTCGAGAGCGGCCAGGCGGCGGGCCTCGGCCCCGTAGTCGCGGCGTATCCGGGCGATGTTGTCACGATCGCCGACGTCCAGTCCGCGCAACTCTGCAGCGTAGGCGCTGCGCTCGGCGGTCCAGCTTGCGACGAGCGCGAGGTCGGGCTGTGGCCTGAGCCGCTCGCGAGAAATCCACTCCGATCGATACGCCATCATCAGGCCGATGAGCTCACGCGCCGACTCATAGTTCACGCAGTCATCTTGCGACCATTGCGGGGCTGGCCGCTCGACCTGGTAAGAGGCGAGGTGTTCGCCGTCCAGGATCAGTGGAATCTCATTTTGATGCAGCGGATAGGTGTTGCTCGGCATGGGAATGGGCTCGACGAATGCCAAACCCCGGATTTTCCTCCCAGCGGCGGTGCCGGACAAACGTGGAGTCAGCAAAGGCACCAGCCGGCGTACTTCTCTGCTCTTCTGCAGACGCTTTTTACTGCCTTTGCGGGCCGTGAGCGGGTGTAACGGCGTGAGAGGTGCCGCTGCGGGAGGGGGGGATGGTTACTGGCCCCCCTGGGGGGGCCTGTTCGATGGGGAGGGGGGGCCGGCTTGCCGGGGGAACCCCGAAGGGGTGCCCCTCGCCCGGTTCGGATTTGCAACTTATCCCCAAGAAGAGCCAGCTATTACAGGCATTTATTAAAGGCTAAAACCTTAAAGGCAACCTTACAGGTTTAGGGGGGGGGTGATTATGCGTACGCAGGGGGGGCGATTATGCGTAGAACCTGCCCTGAAGGGGGGGGTGATTATGCGTACGCGGGGGGGGCGATTATGCGTGGACAACTGCGGCCGTCCACAGGGTTACTAACTTTTCAATAAGTAGAGTCATTCCAGGATATAGCGGCACTCTGGCTGCCTGAAAAATGACTTCACGAGTTCAGGGAGCTTCTGGATGCTGCGCAATGCACCGAGTGCGAGCCGCTTCATCTCCTCGGCACTCTCGACCAACTGGCGCGAAACCTTCCGCTTCACATGAGCCCAGACCGTTTCATCGGGGTTCAGATGCGGCGAGTACGGCGGCAGGTAGGGGTCAGCTCACGAAACGGAAAAAATCGTACGCTATGCCTTGTCGTGCCAGCCCAGCACAATGATTGACATGC
>NZ_JBLQGP010000039.1:0-16422 GCF_047806685.1 Thauera sp. WH-1 | reverse complement strand
CGGGCGGAAGCGGCTCATGCTCTCAGGATCCGGGGGTGATGCGGTATTTTACAGGGAGTAGTCCGACAGGCTGCTAGCACGCGCACCCCGTCCCCTTCAGCCCGGCGCGCCTGGCCCAGACCGAGCGGCCAACCCCGGGGCGCCCAGCCAGCGCCTCAGTGGAAGAAGCTCTCCAGGCGCTCGAAGACCTCGTGCTCGGCACCATGGCGGCGCACAGCCAGCACGTCCTCGAGCTTCTCGACCTGGCGCACCATCTGCTCCAGACGCTGGTCGTCGAACACCAGCAGCCAGATGCGCGAGCGCTTGCCGTCCGACACCGGCATGCACAGGATGCCCTCGACGTTGAACGCCCGGCGTGCAAAGAGATTGCAGATGTGACTCATCACCCCGGGGTGGTTGTTCACATCGATTTCGAGAACGACCTTCGCGCAGCTGGTCTGCGGCAGCGGGTCGGCAACCTGTTCGATCATCATCAGCCTCCGATCATCTCGGTGTTGGCCGCACCCGGCGGCACCATGGGATAGACGAATTGCTCGCGGTCGATCGTCGCGTGGATCAGGCAGGGCCCGGGCGCACGCAAGGCCTCGGCCAGCGCGGCGCGCGGATCCTCGGCCTTGTCGAGGTCGAGCGCGGGCACGCCAAAGCCTTCGGCGATCTTCACGAAGTCGGGCTCGCTGCGGTACTTGGACGCAAACAGGCGCTTGCCGTAGAACAGCGTCTGCTGCTGATACACGAGACCCAGCGCGTTGTTGTTCATGAGCACGATCTTGACGTTCAGTCCCTCCTCGGCGAGCGTCGCGAGCTCCTGGATGTTCATCTTGAAGCTGCCATCGCCCGAGAAGCACACCACCGTGCGCTCCGGCTCGGCCAAGGCGGCGCCAATCGCGGTGGGCATGCCGAAGCCCATCGTGCCCAGGCCACCGGAGGTGAGCCACTGGCGCGGACGGCGGAAGGGATAGGCCTGGGCCACCCACATCTGATGCTGGCCGACGTCGGTGGCGATGATCGCGCTGTCGTCGAGCGTATCGGCCACGGCCTGGATGAGGCCGTAGTGACTGCGCGGATCCTCGATCCCGGGCAGCTGCATCGGGAAGCGCTGCTTCAGGCCATCGACCTGCGCCAGCCAGGACGTGCGCTTCGCGGCGTCGATGCGCGGCAGCAAGGCCTTGAGCGCAACCTGCACATCGGCATGAATGGCGATGTGCGCATTCTTGATCTTGTGCAGCTCGGAGCGGTCGACGTCGATGTGCACGATCTTCGCATTCGGACAGAACTGCGCCGCCCGGCCGATCGCGCGGTCGTCGAAGCGTGCGCCGACGCAGATCAGTACATCGGCCTCCTCGAGCACGAAATTGGTGTAGCGCGCGCCGTGCATGCCGAGCATGCCGATCGACAGCGGGTGATCCATCGGCATCGCACCGAGCGCCATCAGCGTCATCGTCGTCGGCAGCCCGCCCTGCTCCGCCAGTTGCACCGCGAGCGGCGCGGCACCGGAATGCACGACCCCGCCGCCGAGGTAAAGCACCGGCCGGGCGGCCTGGTTGATCATGCTGGCCGCCGCCTCGACGGCGGCCATGTCGAGCGCGGGCGGTGCGTCGGCCACCGCCGGCGACGGCAGTTCGTCGATCGTGATGAGCTGGTTCTGCACGTCCTTGGGCACGTCGATCAACACCGGACCGGGGCGGCCCGACATCGCGATGCGGAAGGCATCGGGAACGACTTCCAGCAACTCCTGCGCCGAGCGCACGAGGAAGTTGTGCTTGGTGATCGGCACCGTGATGCCGTAGATGTCGACCTCCTGAAACGCGTCGGTGCCGATCATCGCCTGCGGCACCTGGCCGGTGATGATCACCATCGGGATCGAATCGAGGCAGGCATCGGCGATCGCCGTCACCAGGTTGGTCGCACCGGGGCCGCTGGAGGCGATGCACACCTGCGGCACGCCCGACACACGGGACATGCCCTGCGCCATGAAGCCGGCGCCCTGCTCGTGCCGCGCCAGCACGTGGCGGATCAACTCGCTGCCCGACAGTGCATCGTAGAGCGGCAGGATCGCGCCGCCCGGAACGCCGGCGATAGTGCGCACGCCCTGGCGTTCGAGAAGACGCACGATCAGTTGCGCGCCAGTGAGTTGCATCATGTTGCTCTCCTTGTTTTCGGATTCAGCGGCGTGACCGGCGAGCCATAAAGCAAAACCCCCGCCGGCCTTGCGCGCCGACGGGGGTTTTTAATCCTGATGCTCGAGTGTTCTGTCCCGTTACGACGCGCGCCTACCTACGCTTACTACGCGTACTACGGCGACGACAGCGAACAGGCGGGCAGACAAATTCATGAGGTTGGAACCATCAATACTCGAGGAGTAGTGGCGGGATTCTACTGAGGAATGCGCGGCCGACACAAGAAACTTTTTTCGCCAACAGTTACATTTTCGCCAAGCTCCCGACCTTGCTGCGCCGCCCTCAGCCGGCATCCCTCAGTTCGCGGCGCAGGATCTTGCCGACGTTGCTCTTGGGCAGCTCGTCGCGGAACTCGACATGGTGCGGCACCTTGTAGGCAGTCAGACTCTCGCGACAGTGCGCAATCAGCGCCTCGGCCGTCAGCGCGGGATCCTTGCGCACCACGAAGACCTTCACCGCCTCGCCGCTGCGCTCGTCGGGCACGCCGATCGCGGCGACCTCGAGCACCCCGGGATGGCTCGCCACCACGTCCTCGACCTCGTTGGGATAGACGTTGAAACCCGACACCAGGATCATGTCCTTCTTGCGATCGACGAGCGTGATGAAGCCCCTGTCGTCGATCACCGCGATGTCGCCGGTCCGCAGGAAGCCGTCCGCGGTGAACATGCGCGCTGTCTCCTCAGGTCGGTTCCAGTAACCCGGCGTGACCTGCGGCCCACGCACACACAGCTCGCCGCGCTGACCAATGGGCTGTTCGTTGCCCTCGTCGTCCCGGATGCTGACCTCGGTCGACGGCACCGGCAGACCGATCGAATGATTGAACGCCTGCAGGTCGAGCGGATTGATCGCCACTGCGGGCGAGGTCTCGGTCAGCCCATAGGCTTCGATCAGGGAGACGCCGGTGACGCGCTTCCATTTCTCGGCCACCGCCTGCTGGACGGCCATGCCGCCCCCCAGCGCCACGTGCAGGGCAGAGAAATCGAGCTTGGCAAAATCGGGGTTGTTGAGCAGCGCATTGAACAGCGTGTTCACCCCCGTGATCGCGGTGAAGCGGTGCTGGCCGAGTTCCTTGACGAAACCGGGTATGTCGCGCGGATTGGTGATGAGGACGTTGGTCGCGCCGATCTTGAAGAAGGTGAGGCAGTTCGCGGTCAGCGAAAAGATGTGATAGAGCGGCAAGGCCGTGATGATGATCTCGCCCCCCTCCCGCACGCAGGGCTTGATCCAGGCATGTGCCTGCTGCAGGTTGGCGATGATGTTGCGATGGGTCAGCATCGCGCCCTTGGCAACGCCGGTGGTGCCGCCGGTGTATTGGAGGAAGGCGATGTCGTCGTGCCCGACCTCGACCGGCTGAAGTGTATGCCCTTCGCCCCGGCGCAGCGCATCGCCGAAGGTCATGGCGCCCGCCAGTGACCAGGCGGGCACCATCTTGCGTACCCTGCGCACGACGAAATTGACGATTGCGCCCTTCGGGAAACCGAGCATCTCGCCCAGACTGGTGACCACGACATGCCTGAGCGGCAGCCTGTCGCGGACCTGCTGCAGGGTATGAGCAAAGTTCTCGAGGATGACGATCGCCTCGGCCCCGGCGTCGCGCAACTGGTGCTCGAGCTCGCGCGCGGTGTAGAGCGGATTGACGTTGACGATCGTGCAGCCCGCGCGGAGCGCGCCGTACAGAGCCACCGGATACTGCAGCACGTTGGGCATCATGAGCGCAACGCGTGCACCCCGCGGCAGTTTCAGCTCATGCTGCAGGAAGGCACCGAAGCGCGCGCTCAGCGCATCGAGTTCGGCGTAGGTGATCGACTTGCCCATGCACACGAAGGCATCGCGCTCGGCGTACTGGGCCACGCTGCGCTCGAACAGATCCCCGAGCGAGCGAAACTGGCCGACATCGATCTCCGCCGGAACGCCCTCGGGATAGCTCTTCAGCCAGACTTTCTCCACGCTTCTTCCTCCTCTTGCTGGAAAACTGCAGGTCGGCACGATCGCCGACCCGCGCCGCCCTCCCAAGGCGCAGAGCCCGCCGCAATAGGCGCGCCCGTTCAATTCCAACGCGGTCGCACCCGCTTATTGTGTGCGGATGTCGACAGGACGAAGCGCACTTCGTCACGGAGGTGTGGCGGCGCGACCGCCACCGGCCGGAGCCTGCGCTCAGGCCTCGATTCAGCGTTCCGCTTCGTCGGCCTCCGGCCAGTTGCGGATGTAGTTCTTCAACATGCGGTTCTCGAAGCTCTGTTCCTCGAGCACGGCCTTGGCCACGTCATGGAAGCTGACCACGCCGAGCAGGGTCTGGCCCTCCATCACCGGCAGGTAGCGCTGGTGGTGCTCGACCATCAGACGCCGCAGCTCGTCCATCTCCATGTTGGGCGAGGCGACCATCGGCGCGCGCAACATCACCTCGTCGACGGTCAGCGCCTGCCAGTCGGCGCCCCCCTTCTGCACGGCTTGGAGAACCTGGCGGAAGGTGAGCATGCCGACCATCTCTCCATGCGAGAAGACGACGAGCGAACCGACATCCTGCTCGTTCATGATCTCCACCGCTTCCGCAATGCGCCTGTTCGGGGAAATGGTGAAAAGCACCTTGCCCTTGATCGCGAGAATCTCGCTCACCAGCATGTCGATCTCCGTGCCGTGTCGGTTTCAGTAGTTGGGTTCGTGTGCCATCTTATTGCATCGTGCTAGGGCCGCAAAGCACGCCAGGGCGCGCGCTGCGGCCTCAGCGCACGAGCTGATCGAGCTTGTCCTTGACCTTTGCCCAATCCTCGGCGTCAGGCAGGGGGTCCTTGCGTTCGACAATCGGCTTCCAGGTCTTGGACAGTTCGGCGTTGAGGGCAATGAAATGCTGCTGCGCCTGCGGCACGTCGTCCTCGGCGAAGATCGCCTCGACCGGGCACTCGGCCACGCACAAGGTGCAGTCGATGCACTCCTCCGGGTCGATGACGAGGAAGTTCGGTCCCTCGCGGAAGCAGTCGACGGGGCACACGTCGACGCAGTCGGTGTATTTGCAGCGGATACAGCTTTCAGTCACGACATAGGTCATCGCACAGTCTCCATGGGCTCGAGCCACCCCCCGGTGCGCGATGGGTGGCAGACCCCGAATATAGTCCAGCCGTTTGCCTTTTTGCCACGTCTGCACGCGCCGCACCGATAAACCGACGCGATTCCCTTGACGACGACGCGTCCTTCGAATAAGTTTCGTCAAAATTTCTTCACGGAGGGGGCCCTCCCCTCCGCAGACCGTCCGCCCCGCCTGTTTCTGACGACCCCGTTTCAATGCGCGTGATCGGGTGCATGTCTGCAAGCCGGTCGGGGGCGTGAGCGGTCCTTTCCCTTACCCCCGCAGTACCAGGCAACGAAGTCCGCGACTATCGTTTACACCCGCTAGCCTTTCAGTGAGGAATCATGAGCGAGCATATTCACTATGTGACGGACGGCAACTTCGACGCCGAAGTGCTGCAGTCCCAAACCCCCGTGCTGGTCGATTACTGGGCCGAGTGGTGCGGTCCGTGCAAGATGATCGCACCCATCCTTGACGATGTCGCCAAGGACTACGCCGGCAAGCTCAAGGTCGCCAAGCTCAACATCGACGAGAACCAGGAAACGCCGGCGAAATACGGCATTCGTGGTATTCCGACGCTGATGCTGTTCAAGGGTGGCAACGTCGAGGCGACCAAAGTGGGCGCCCTTTCCAAATCTCAACTGACCGCCTTCATTGACAGCAACATCTAAGCCGGACCAGGCTCCGGCCCGTTCTCGCGGTTCCTCGCGCGCCCGTCGCCGCGGCGCGCGCAATCGCGACGGTAATCCCCCCCAGAATTCGCAGCCCGAAGACGACCTGTTCGACGTCGAAAACGCGGGCGAGGAAGGCGCTTCCTCGTCAGTGCGCTCGGACGTGCCCGCCCTTCACCTGTCCGAACTCAAGGCCCTGCATGTCAGCGAACTGCTGCAGATGGCCGTCGAGAACAACGTGGAAGGTGCGAACAGGCTGCGCAAGCAGGAACTCGTATTCGCGCTGCTGCGCAACCGTGCCCGCAGGGGCGAACCGATCTGTGGCGACGGCGCACTCGAAGTGCTGCCTGACGGTTTCGGCTTCCTGCGCTCTCCTGACACCTCCTACCTCGCGGGCACGGACGACATCTACGTGTCGCCCTCGCAGATCCGGCGCTTCAACCTGCGCACCGGCGACACCATCGAGGGCGAGATCCGCACGCCCAAGGATGGCGAGCGCTACTTCGCGCTGACCAAGCTCGACAAGATCAATGGTCGGCCGCCCGAGGAGTGCAAGAGCAAGATCCTGTTCGAGAACCTGACGCCGCTGCATCCGCAGGAGTGCTTCAAGCTCGAACGCGACATCCGTGGCGAGGAGAACATCACCAGCCGCGTGATCGACATGATCGCGCCGATCGGCAAGGGTCAGCGCGGCCTGCTCGTCGCACCGCCCAAGAGCGGCAAGACGGTCATGCTGCAGCACATCGCCCACGCCATCGCGACCAACCACCCCGAGGTCGCGCTCATCGTGCTGCTGATCGACGAGCGTCCGGAAGAAGTCACGGAAATGCAGCGCTCGGTGAAGGGCGAGGTCGTAGCCTCCACCTTCGACGAGCCGGCCACCCGCCACGTGCAGGTCGCCGAGATGGTGATCGAGAAGGCCAAGCGCCTGACCGAGCACAAGCGTGACGTGGTGATCCTGCTCGACTCGCTCACGCGACTGGCGCGCGCCTATAACACCGTGGTGCCGGCCTCCGGCAAGGTGCTCACCGGCGGTGTCGATGCCAACGCCTTGCAGAAACCGAAACGCTTCTTCGGTGCCGCGCGCAACATCGAGGAAGGCGGCTCGCTGACCATCATCGCCACCGCGCTGATCGACACCGGCAGCCGCATGGACGACGTGATCTACGAGGAGTTCAAGGGCACCGGCAACATGGAGCTCCACCTCGACCGGCGCATGGCGGAAAAGCGTGTTTACCCGGCGATCAACGTCAACCGCTCCGGCACCCGCCGCGAGGAGTTGCTGCTCAAGTCCGACGTGTTGCAGAAGATGTGGATCCTGCGCAAGCTCCTGTACGGCATGGACGACATCGACGCGATGGAATTCCTGCTCGACAAGATCAAGGCCACCAAGAGCAACGCCGAGTTCTTCGACGCGATGCGTTCGGGCCGCGGCTGATCAGCACCGTCCTGCCCCGCATCAACACAAACGCCACCGTCGAGGTGGCGTTTGTGTTGATGCGCCAGGCGGCCGTCCGACAAAGGAGCGGCCGCCTTCAGGCCGCGCTCACTTGGCCGGATATTCGAAGAAGCCCTTGCCGCTCTTGCGCCCGAGGTAGCCCGCCTCCAGCATCTCGACCAGCAGCGGCGCCGGACGATACTTCGGATCCTTGGTGCCTTCGTACAGCACCTGCATCACGGCCAGCTCCACATCGAGACCGATGAGGTCGCACAGCGCCAGCGGACCGATCGGATGGTTGCAGCCCAGCTTCATCGCCTCATCGATCTCGGCCGCCGTCGCGAGGCCCTCGCCGAGCGCAAACACGGCCTCGTTGATCATCGGGCACAGCATGCGGTTGACGACGAAGCCCGGGCTGTTCTTGACCTTGATTGGCGCCTTGCCGATCGACTTCGCCAGCTCCTCGACCGCGGTATAGGTGGCGGCGGAGGTCTGCAGACCGTTGATCAGCTCGACCAGCGCCATCAAGGGCACCGGATTGAAGAAGTGCATGCCGATGACCTGGCCCGGCCGCTTGGTGCCGGCGGCGAGCCGTGTGATCGAGATCGACGAGGTGTTGCTGGCGAGAATGGTGTCGGGCTTGGTCAGCTCGTCGAGTTCGGCAAAGATCTTGAGCTTGAGATTCACGTTCTCGCTGGCCGCCTCGATGACGAGATCGCAGTCGGCCAGGGCAGCAAGCGAGGTCGCGGTCGTGATGTGCGCCATGGCGGCGGACTTCTGCTCGGCGCTCATCTTCTCCTTCTTCACCAGACGATCCAGGCTCGTGCTGATGGTGTCGATGCCACGTTGGACCTGGGCCTCACCCACGTCCATCATCACCACCTCGCGCCCCGCCACGGCGAAGGCCTGGCTGATGCCGTTACCCATCGTGCCCGCACCCACCACACCGATCTTGCCGATACCCATCGTGTCCACTCTCCTGACTGGTTAGGGAAAACGCTTCCGGCCGGCGCGGCATCTCCCGCTCCGTACCGATGCGTATGCTCAACGACTCTAGCGGATTATCGCAGCCAGCACCAGTACGATGACCGGCGGGAGGCAGCAAAAAAAGGCCCGCCGAAGCGGGCCAAACCCGAAATCCATCCCGCACCGCCAACGGAGACGGTGCAGGAGGCAACCACGACAGAACGTGATTTCGGGGGAGGGAGATGTATCAAGCCGGTGTTCAACGGTTCTTTGCGGTCTCGCGCCGAAAGACCAGCGGCGCGCCGCCATGCGAGCGCTTCACCATCCATAGCGCCAGCGCGGAGTCCATGTAGTCCGCATGACCGGGGAACCACTCCATCAGCGCGACAGCCAGTTCGCGGACGACCTCGACATTGCCCTCGGCGAGCAGTTGCTGGACTTCGCGCACCGAGGCGAGCACCTTGTCATGCTCATCGACATGGCAGTCGCGCGCCGGAAAACCGTCGGCTTCCATCCAGCTGTTTTCCTGCGCGAAATGGTCCTCTGCGTGCGCCGCGAAGGCATCGAGCGCCGCCGGCAACTGTGCATCGTCGACCGTCAACAAGGCGTTGACCAGGCTGACGAACTCCCGATGGGTGTCGTCCATCGCGTTGTAGCCCAGCAAGTAACGATCGTCCCAGTCGAATCCTGCGTGTTCGGTCATGCCCTTAACTCTCCACAATTGCCGGCGCCCGCGCCCAAAGTTCAGCCGCCAAGGCCTACTGGCGCGGGTGCCATGTTGACGATCTTCGTAAACAAGGCCCGGTACTCACCGGCCGCGCCTTCCCACGGGTTCTGGTTGCCCAGAAAGGCGGCGTCGATCTCGGCCCAATCTTCAACGGTCAGGTGCGCCTTGGCAAGCGGGAAGAGCTCGCGCTCCTCGGTGTTCATGTGCCGCCATTCCTGCTCGATGTAGGTCTTGAGCGCCTCGTAATAGCCCGTGAAGCCCGCCTCGCCCTGCTGTCTGTAGTTGGCCAGCGCAGCGCGCAGCGCGTTGATGCGCGCCTCACCCTGGCGGTGATCCTCCTCCAGGCGCTCGATCACCGGCAGCGCTTCGGCGCTGCGCAGGCGCAGCTTGGCAAACAGATACTGGTCTTCCTTCGGGTGGTGCACCTTCTCGGGAACCTTGTCGATGTATTCGACCATGGACTCGAGCAGGTCGTAGTCCGGCTTCAGGCGCCCGGCCTCGATGTTGCTGGCGATCGTGCGCAGGCCGCTGAGCATGGCGGCAAGGGCACGATGCTCATCGTGGATGATGTCGAGTGACTTGATGTTCATGGCATGAGCTTCCTGCAATGTCGCGTCCTGAATCAGACGCCGAGGTGCTTCTGGATCAGTTCGGGCTTGGCGCGGATTTCCTCGCTACTGCCATCGAACACGACTTCGCCCTTGACCAGGATCATCGCGCGATCGCAGATGCTGGTCACCGCGCTGTGGTTCTTGTCCACGATCACGGTGGCGATACCGGTCTTGCGGATCTCCTTGACGATACGCCAGATCTCCATCGCGATCAGCGGCGCCAGGCCCTCTGTCGCCTCATCGAGGATCAGCAGGTCCGGGTTGGTCATCAGCGCGCGGCCGATGGTCAGCATCTGCTGCTCGCCGCCCGACAGCTGCCAGCCGCCATTGTTGATCCGTTCGCCCAGGCGCGGGAAGGTTTCCATCACGCGATCGAAGGTCCACTCGCGCCGCCCGTCGATGCCGGCGCGGGCCGACATCAGCAGGTTCTCACGCACGGTGAGGCTCTTGAAGATGCCGCGCCCCTCGGGCACGTAGGCGATGCCCTGCTGGGCCGTCTGGTAGGTGCGCGCCTTGGTGTAGTCGTCGCCGCGCACCAGCACGCGACCGTGGCGCGGACGCACCAGGCCGAGCATGCTCTTGATCAGCGTCGACTTGCCCATGCCGTTGCGGCCCATGAGCGCAATGCCCTCGCCTTCGCGGATGTGGAAGTCGATGCCGTGCAGGATGTGGCTCGCGCCGTAATAGGTGTGAACTTCCTTGGCTTCGAGCAGCATGTTAGACATGGAAGCTGTCCTCCGTACCCAGATAGGCCTGCTGGACGGCCACGCTGGCCTTGATCTGCGCGGGCGGGCCGCACTCCAGCAGTTGCCCGTTGACCATCACCGTGATCATGTCGGCGACCGCGAACACCGCGTCCATGTCGTGCTCGACGAGCAGGATGCCGCGCGTCTGGCGCAGGCGCTTGAGCACCTCGACCATGCTCGCCGACTCTTCCGAACCCATGCCGGCCAGCGGCTCATCGAGCAGCAGCACCTGCGCATCGGTGGCCAGCACCATGGCGATCTCGAGCTGGCGTTGTTCGCCGTGACTCAGCACACCCGACACCCAGTCCACACGCTTGCCCAGGCCGGCCTCGTCGATGCAGGCGCGCGCCTTCTCCAGCGCCCACTTCGCCTCCATGGCCTTGCTGAAGATACGCCACGGTTCCTGACGGCGCGACTGCGCGGCGAGACGCACGTTCTCCAGCACCGAGAACTGCGGAAAGATATTGGTGCGCTGGTAGCTGCGCCCGATCCCCACTTGCGATCGCTGCGCCGCAGTGAGCTTGGTGATGTCCTTGCCCTTGTAGTGGACCGTGCCCTCGGAGGGCGGCAGGTCACCCGACAGCATGTTGATGCAGGTGGACTTCCCTGCCCCGTTGGGGCCGAGCAGCACGTGGATCATGCCGCGCTCGAGGGTGACGTCGATATCCTGGTTGGCGACCAGGCCGCCGAAGCGGCGGGTGAGCTTGGTCGCCTGCAACAGCACTTCTTTTTGACTCGGCTGGCTCATTTTGCCTCACCTCCCTGCAGGGCGCGCTTGATGCGGCCCGGAATCGCAGTCAGACCACCTGGCAGGAACAGCACCAGCGCCACGATCACGCTGCCCATCAGCAATTGCCAGTACTTGGTGATATCGGCGAAGAACTCGCGCATCGCCTCGAAAGCGAAGGCCCCGAGAACAGCGCCCGCCAGATTGCCCATGCCACCCAGGATCACCATCAGCAGCACGTTGCCGGACTCGTGCCAGGACAGCAGCTCCGGCGTCACGAAGCCGAACAGGACCGCGTACAGGAAGCCGGCGACACCGCCCAGCGCCCCGGCGAGGGTGAAAGCTGCGAGCTTGTAGCCGTAGGTGAAGTAGCCCAGCGACTGCATGCGGTGCTCGTTGCTCTTGATGCCCATCAGCACCCGCCCGAAGGGCGATTGCAGCACGCGGTGCAGAAACAGATACACCAGCAACATCATGACGAGCACGAAGTAGAACATGTGGAGCTCGTTGTCGAGATCGAACGGAACCCAGCTACCGATCGCCGCCGACGGCCTGGCATCGACATACACGCCGTCCGAACCACCGCCCAGCGGGGTGTCGTGGAAGACGAAGTAGGCCATCTGCGCGAAGGCCAGCGTCACCATGATGAAGTAGATGCCCTTGGTGCGAATGACGAAGAAGCCGATCACCAGGGCCGCCGCAGCCGACAGCAGGATCGCCGCCGGTAGCGCCAGCCACAGGCTCAGCTGGCCGAACTTGGCCGTCAGCAGCGCCACCGAGTAGGCCGCGATGCCGAAATAGGCCGCGTGGCCGAAACTCACCAGGCCGGTGAAGCCGACCAGCAGGTCCAGGCTCATGGCGAAGATCGCCATCAACAGCATCTTCGCGACCAGCTCGACGTAGAAGGACTCGCCCGACAGCGGGACACAGGCGATCGCGACGATCGCGATCAGCTTGAGGATGAGGGAAGCTTGTGCGTTCATGGTCTCAGCCCTTCTTCAGAATGCCTTCAGGGCGCCACAGCAGCACGACGGCCATGACCAGATAGACGATCATCCCGGAGATCTCGGGCAGCAGCACCTTGCCGAAGGTGTCGGCAAAACCCACGATCAGTGCGGCAACCAGCGCGCCCCAGACCGAGCCGATACCGCCGATGACCACGATCACGAAGGAGATGATCAGCACGTGGCTCCCCATGTTCGGGAACACCGACGAGATCGGTGCGGCGAGCATGCCGGCCAGCGCGGCGAGCGCGACGCCGAGCGCAAACACGACGCGGTAGATCATGTTGATGTTGATGCCCAGGGCCTCGACCATGGTGCGATCGTCGTTGCCGGCGCGGATCATCATGCCCAGGCGGGTGCGCTGGATGACGTAGTACAAGGCGACCGCCAGCACGATACAGACCACGGAGATCGCCAGGCGATACACCGGGTAGCTCATCACCTCGGTAAGCTGGATCGACACATCGAGGAAGGCCGGGATGGCCACGCCATGCACGTCGTCACCGACCAGCAGGCTGCGCAACTGCTCGAAGATCAGGATGAGGCCGTATGTCAGCAGCACCTGCTCAAGGTGGTCGCGCTTGTAAAGGTGCGAAAACAGTGCCCACTCCAGGAAGGCACCGAACAGCAGCGCCAGCGGAATGCCGAGCGCGATTGCCAGCACCAGGCTGCCGGTGGCGCTGGTGAGCACGAAGGCGAGATAGGCGCCGATCATGTAGAAACTACCGTGCGCCAGATTGATGATCCCCATGATGCCG
Organism: Thauera sp. WH-1; assembly: GCF_047806685.1. Lineage (NCBI taxonomy): Bacteria > Pseudomonadati > Pseudomonadota > Betaproteobacteria > Rhodocyclales > Zoogloeaceae > Thauera > Thauera sp. WH-1. The sequence goes on along the minus strand of NZ_JBLQGP010000039.1, from coordinate 3,536 downwards.
AACACCAGCGTCAGACCGCTTGCCACCAGAAAGAGCAGCAAACCGTACTGCAGCGAGTTCAGCACCTGGATCAGGAAGCTTGCGAAATCCATGGCTGTCCCCCGTCCGGCAGGCGCGAGCCTGCCGGGACGACAAATGCGTTAGAAGGGTGCGAAAGCGGGGCGCTTACATGTTGCAGCCGCGTGCCGGGTCCTCGAGACCGGCGGACACGACTTCGACGACCACGTTCTTGCCGTCCTTCACCTCGCGCAGGTAGATGTCCTGCACCGGGTTATGCGCCTTCGACAGCGTGAAGCTGCCGCGCGGGCTGTCGATGGTGGCCGAGCGGATGCCCTTGATGATGTCGTCGAGCTTGGACGGGTCGCCGTTGGACGCCTTCAGGCCGGCGTGGTACATCTGCGCGGCGTCGTAGCCCTGAACGGCATAGACGTCCGGCTGCGCCTTGTAGGCGGCGGCGTAACCGGTACGGAAGGCGTTGTCGCGGTCGGTGTTGAGGCCGTCGGCGTAGTGCAGCGTGGTCTGCAGGCCTTCGCCCGCGCCGCCCATGGCAGCGACGTCCTCGCTCAGGAAGCCCGGGCCGTACAGCGGGATGCTGCCCTTCAGGCCCGCAGCGGCATAGTCGCTGACGAACTTGGCCGCGCCGGCGCCGGCGAAGAAGACGAACACCGCATCAGGCTTGAGCGCGGCGATCTCGGTGAGGAAGGGCTGGAACTCGACGTTCGGGAAGGGCAGGCTCATGTCCTTGACGATCTTGCCGCCGCCCTTGGTGAAGCCCTCGGTGAAGCCCTCGACCGACTCGGTGCCGAAGGAATACTTCCAAGCCAGGGTGACGACGTTCTTGACGCCGCGCTTGGCGAGCGCCTCGCCCATCGCGTAGGACGGCTGCCAGGCCGAGAAGGAAGAACGGAACACGTAGGGCGAGCACTGCGCGCCGGTGATCTCATTGGCGCCGGCGTTGGGCACGATCATCAGCGTCTTGGTGTTGGCGGCGACGCGCGCGGCGGCCAGCGCAACGCCCGAGTGCACCGAGCCGATCAGCACATCGACCTTGTCGCGGGTGACTAGGCGGCGGGCGATCTCGGTGGCACGCGCCGGGTTGGACTCGTCGTCGACAACCACATACTCCACCTCGCGGCCGGCGAGTTTGCCGTCGTTCTCGGCGACGTACTGCTTAAAGCCGTTGGTGATATTGTTGCCCAGCGCGGCGAAGGTGCCCGTGTAGGGCAGCATCAGGCCAACCTTGACCTTGTCCTGGGCAAGGGCGGAGCCCATGCCGACGGCAGCCAGGGCGGTACCCAGCACGACGTTACGAACGAATTTGACCTGCTTTTCCATTTGTCTCCTCCTTTGGAGCATTGCTGATGACACGGCACGCTTGCGACGACACCCGACCCAGGGTCGGCATCGCGCGAGCAGAAATCAGGGTGTGGGTGCGCGAATGCGCAGGCTCGAAGGGGACTGGAAGGACGCGCTGATGTCGCCCTGCACTGCCCGATCCCCTCCGTCAGGCCGCGGAGGGGTATTGTTGTACGTCGGCCGCCCCGTCCCGGACGAGGCGGCGTGCGTGAAGCAGGATCAGGTCACCACGCTCAGGAAACGCTCGTTGAGCTTGCGGTCGTGGTAGAAGATCGCCGGCCCGACCTGGTCGAAGGTCCAGGTGATCGGCGCATGATCCGGATAGCTCTCGTAGCCGCCAGCGAAGGTCTCGAAACGGTTGCCCGAGGGGTCGAAGGCGTAGATCGTGGTGCCGCGTGTGATGCCGTGGCGGGTCGGTCCGATGTCGATCGACACGCGGTTCATCGACATGAGGTCGGCTGCGCGCAACACCTGCTCCCAGCTGCCCAGCAGGAAGGACAGGTGGTGCAGCTTGCCCGGCTCGGGGTGGGCTACGAAGGCGAGGTCGTGCGCCTTGTGCGAGCACGAGATGAAGGTGGCCAGCAGCGCCTTGCCATCCTCCATCAGCACGCGCTCGACGAGGTGGAAGCCCAGCACTTCGGTGAACAGCTTGAGGTTCTCCTCGAGGTTCGGGCCGTAGAGCAGACAGTGGTCGAAGCGATGCGGCGCGATGCCGTGCTCGGAGGCAGGAATCCACGGATCCGGGTTGGTGTAGGGCTGGCCATTGCCGACGTCGGTCTTGTCGGCGTACAGCTCCATCACGTGGCCGGTCGGGATCGTGAAGCGCACGCGCTCACCGGTCTCCAGCAGTTCGCCGGCGGCGATGCGCTCGGTGGCAACGCCATAGGCCTGCAGGTCCTTGTCGAGCTGCTCGAGGGTGGCCTTGTCCTTGACCTTGAAGCCGATCAGATCCACGCCGGCACGGTCGGCCTGGCGCAGGATCACGCTGTTGTGGTCGCGCTCGTCCCAGGCCTTGAAGTACACACGGCCCGCCGCATCACGGCCCGTCTCCACCAGACCGAGCACGTTCTTGTAGAACTCGACGCTTTCGTCCAGATCGAGCACGCGCAGTTGGATGTGCCCAGGACGCATTACACCGGTTGTAGCCATTTCAACTCCTCATAGTCGGGGTTTGCGGATTCGGGCCCCGTGCATCGAAGCCAGGCCCAGCTTCCGCCACACACTGTCGGATCTCAGCCCCGTCCGCAATCGCAGCTCGGACTCGACCCCACAATTCTCGGCGCCTCAGGCGCACACGTTCTTCTTCATCTTGCCAATCACGGCCAGCGTGATATCGGTCAGCGGACGGACTCGGCAGGCGAGCACGATCGACTGCGCCTCTTCCTCCGCGCTGATGTATTCGCGGCTCATGACCCGTTTCTGGAACTCGCCTTCGCGGACGTGGATCTTGCACACGCCGCAGCCACCGCCGCGACACCCCACCGGAATGCCGCGCTTGGCCAGCCGCTCCATGCCGGACAGCAGGGATTCGTCGGGCCTGCAGCGATAGACCTCGCCGGTATCCTCGATCGTGACGTTGAAGTAGGTGCTCATGCGCGCACTCCATCCTGAATGCCGCCCTGGCGCCATTGATCGCAATGGCCGCCGGCGGGCGCAGAAGCAAGCGTCGCCTTGGAAGTAATGCGGTGCGCGCAGAATCGCGTCGAAGAAAAGGCTGCACAGCGAGCATGAACAGTGGCACCGGTCAGCGGGCAGCGACCCGCAAAACCCTGATGACGCCCGGCATTCCGGGCACACCCCATTCCCCGCAAATTCCTTGCAGCAGCCATTCCCGCATGTCTCCGTTGGTATCTATTTATAGCCCCCGGCGCTGGCGGGCGCCGGCCGGAAGCGGTATGGGGTGGAGATTAGGGTCAGGAGCCCCCCTGCAATATCCAGTTTCTGCACAATGCTTATCCGCTTTGTGCAATAAAAGCCGCTGCACAGAGTGGATAGCGATCGTGCAGAAACTGGATATTTCGCCCCTCGCGTCCTACCTACGATGCGGGCTCCGCTCAAACAACATCGGAGACCTCGGCGATGATCACCACTGAGTACCTGGATACCCTGATCCAGAAGGACAAGGCGAAAGGCCTGTTCCGCTGCAAGCGCGAAATGTTCACCAGCCGCGAGCTGTTCGA
>NZ_JBLQGP010000038.1:0-17294 GCF_047806685.1 Thauera sp. WH-1 | reverse complement strand
CACCAACGTGCCGCACATCTTCGCCATCGGCGACATCGTCGGCCAGCCCATGCTCGCCCACAAGGCGGTGCATGAGGCGCACGTGGCGGCCGAAGTCGCGGCCGGGGAGGCACAAGGCAAGGCGGAGCTTGCCCGGGCCGCCTTCGACGCCACCGTGATCCCGGGCGTGGCCTACACGCATCCGGAAGTGGCCTGGGTCGGCTACACCGAGGCGCAGGCCAAGGCCGAGGGCAAGCAGGTCGACACCGCCAAGTTCCCGTGGGCCGCGTCCGGCCGCGCGATTGCCAACGGCGCCGACTACGGCTTCACCAAGCTGATCTTCGATGCCGAGACCCACCGCGTGATCGGCGGCACCATCGTCGGCCCCTCGGCCGGCGACATGATCGGCGAGGTCTGCCTCGCCATCGAGATGGGTGCGGATGCGACCGACATCGGCAAGACCATCCACCCGCACCCGACCCTGGGCGAGACGGTGGGCATGGCGGCCGAAGTGGCGCACGGCAGCTGCACCGACCTGCCGCCGATGCGCAAGAAGTAGACAGTCTGCGTGGGGTCGGCGTGATGCAATGCTCTAGGACAATAGAAACATTGAATCAGGCCATTAGACTGCAATCACACCGACACCACCCCACTGGCAGGCCTCCCGCAGGAGCACCGGCCGGTCCCTCGAAAGGAGCACAAGGGCCATGACAGCCATCTCGCAACAGACGATCTCCAGCCTGCCGATCGACAGCGATGCGGACGAAACTCGCGACTGGCTCGACAGCCTCGCCGAAGTCGTCGAGCGTGACGGTCTTCAGCGCGCGGAGTACCTCGTCGACCGCCTGATCGAATCGGGTCGCCGCAGCGGCGGCCGTTTTCACACCCGCCACACCACCCCCTACCGCAACACGATCGGCGTCGAAGCACAGGCGCCCTACCCCGGCGATCTCGACCTCGAGTCGCGCATCACCGCGATCCACCGCTGGAATGCCCTCGCCATGGTGTCGCGCGCCAACAAGCTGCATCCGGAACTGGGCGGCCACATCGCCACCTATGCGTCGATTGCCGATCTCTACGAAGTGGGCTTTCACCACTTCTTCCGTGCCCGCAGTGACAGCCACCCCGGCGACCTGGTCTATTTCCAGGCCCATTCGGCGCCCGGCATCTATGCCCGCGCCTTCCTCGAAGGCCGGCTCGGCCGCGACAACCTCGAGCACTTCCGGCGCGAGGTCTCCGGCGGCATCGGCCGCGGCCTGTCGTCCTATCCGCATCCGACGCTGATGCCCGACTTCTGGCAGTTCCCCACCGGCTCGATGGGCCTGGGTCTGCTCAGCGCCATCTACCAGGCGCGCTTCCAGCGCTACCAGGAGCACCGCGGCATCATCGCGCCGAGCGACCGCAAGGTGTGGGCCTTCGTCGGCGACGGCGAGATGGACGAGCCCGAGTCGCTCGCCGGCATCTCGCTGGCCGCCCGCGAGCAGCTCGACAACATGATCCTGGTGGTGAACTGCAACCTGCAGCGCCTCGACGGTCCGGTGCGCGGCAACGGCAACATCGTGCAGGAGCTCGAGACGCTGTTTGCCGGCGCCGGCTGGAACGTGATCAAGTGCATGTGGGGTAGCAACTGGGACGTGCTGTTCGCCCGCGACCACGACGGCTGGATCCTCAAGCGCATGGCCGAGGCGGTCGACGGCGAGTTCCAGAAGCTGTCCGCGACCGACGGGCACTACAACCGCGAGCACTTCTTCTCGCGCTATCCCGAGCTCGCCGCCCTCGTCGCCAACATGTCCGACCAGGACATCGACGCCCTCAAGCGTGGCGGCCACGACCCGATCAAGATCTACGCCGCCTACGCCGCGGCCGTGAGCCACCGTGGCCAGCCGACCGTGATCCTGGCGCAGACCACCAAGGGCTATGGCATGGGCGCATCCGGCCAGGGCGCCAACACCTCGCACCAGACCAAGAAGCTGGCGCGGGCCGACCTCGAACGCTTCCGCGAGCGCTTCGGCCTGCCCCTGTCCGACGATGACCTCGACGAACTGCGCTACTTCCACCCAGGCGAGGACAGCGCCGAAGCCCGCTACGTGCAGGCACGCCGCAGCGCCCTGGGCGGCTACGTGCCGGCCCGCGCCCATGAGGCGCGTCCGATCGCCCTGTCGCAGCCCGAACTCTACGTGCCCTTCCACGCCGACTCGGGCGAGCGCGAGATCTCGACCACGATGGCCTTCGTGCGCCTGCTCAACAAGCTGATGCGCGACAGCCAGCTCGGCCCCCGCATCGTCCCGGTGGTGGCCGACGAGGCGCGCACCTTCGGCATGCAGGACATGTTCCGCCAGTTCGGCATCTACTCGCCCTGGGGCCAGCAATACACGCCGCAGGACAGCGATCAGCTCGCGTTCTATCGCGAGGATGTGAAGGGGCAGATCCTCGAGGAAGGGATCTCGGAGGCCGGCTCGATGGCGTCCTGGATCGCGGCCGGCACCGCCTACTCGCACAGCGACGAACCGATGCTGCCGTTCTACATCTTCTATTCGATGTTCGGCTTCCAGCGCGTCGCCGACCTGATCTGGAACGCGGCCGACTGCCAGGCGCGCGGCTTCCTGCTCGGCGCCACCGCCGGCCGCACGACGCTGTCCGGCGAAGGCCTGCAGCACGAGGACGGCCAGAGCCACATCTATGCCGCAACGATCCCGACCTGCCACGCCTACGACCCGGCTTTCGGCTACGAGGTCGCGGTCATCGTCGAGGACGGCGTGCGCCGCATGATGGCGGAGAACCACACCGGCTTCTACTACATCACGATGTACAACGAGAACCACCAGCAGCCGGCGATGCCGGTGGGCGCCGAGGACGGTATCCGCCGCGGTCTCTACCTGCTTCGCAGCAGCACGCTGGAAGGGGTGCCGCGCGTGCAGCTGCTTGGCAGCGGCAGCATCCTGCGCCAGGTGCAGGACGCGGCCGCGCTGCTCGAGCGCGAGTTCGGCGTCGCCGCCGACGTGTGGAGCGCCACCAGTTTCGGCGAACTGCGCAAGGACGGCATCGCCTGCGACCGCTGGAACCTGCTGCATCCGGAAGAGGCGGCGCGTACGCCGTGGGTCACCGAGCAACTGGCTGGCCGCGAAGGGCCGGTGGTGGCGGCGACCGACTTCATCCGCTCCTATCCCGACCTGATCCGCAACTGGGTCCCGCGCCGCTACACGGTGCTGGGCACCGACGGCTTCGGGCGCTCCGACACCCGTGCCGCCCTGCGCGATTTCTTCGAGGTCGATGCCCGCTACATCGCGCTCGCTGCGCTGCAGAGCCTGGTCGCCGAGGGCACGCTCGAGGCGTCGATCCTGAAGGGTCTGCCGGCCCGCCTCGGCATCGACGTCGACAAGCCCAGCCCGATCGGCAGCTGATGCCCGCGCACCCGACCTCCCTGCCCGACGCGCAGCGGCGCGCAGGGCAGCAATCTACTCCTTCGAGGTAAGACGAAATGACCCGCTTGCTGGATGTAAACGTTCCCGACATTGGCGACTACAACAACGTGCCGGTGATCGAAGTGCTCGTGAAGGCGGGCGACACGATCAACGCCGATGACCCGATCGTCACCCTCGAATCGGACAAGGCGACGATGGACGTGCCCGCGCCGCAGGCCGGCACCGTGCGCGAAGTCCTGATCGCGGTCGGCGACCGCGTCTCGGAGGGCAGCCTGCTGCTGCGGATCGAGACCGCCGACGCCGGCGCGGCGGCGCCCGCTGCGACACCCGCTGCGCCCACGGCGCCCGCCGCCGCAAGCCCCGCCGCTGCAGCACCTGCAGCGCCCCCCGCTGCCCCGGCGCCGACTGTGGCGGAGCCGCCGCCCGCGGCACCGGCGGCCAGCCCGCCGCCCATCGTCGCGCCGACAATCGTCGCTGGCGGCAAGGTGCATGCGAGCCCCTCGGTGCGCCATTACGCACGCGAGCTCGGCGTCGATCTGGCCACGGTCAGGGCCAGCGGACGCAACGGCCGCATCACCCGCGAGGACGTCACCGCCCACGTCAAGGCGTCGATGCAGAGCGGCGTGGTGCCGGGCAAGACCGTGGCACAGGCTGCCCCGGGCAGCACGCTCGAGCTGCTCCCCTGGCCCAAGGTCGATTTCTCCAAGTTCGGCCCGATCAAGCTCGAACCGCTGTCGCGGATCAAGAAGATCTCGGGGGCGAACCTGTCGCGCAACGCGGTGCTGATCCCGCACGTGACCAACTTCGACGAAGCCGACATCACCGAGCTCGAGGCCTTCCGCAATCAGGTCAACAGCGAGAATGCGAAGGATCCGAACGCGGCCAAGCTCACCATGCTCGCCTTCCTGATAAAGGCGAGCGTGGCGGCCTTGAAGGAATTCCCGACCTTCAACAGCAGCCTCGACGGCGAGAACCTGGTGCTGAAGGAGTACTTCCACATCGGCTTCGCCGCGGATACGCCCAACGGACTCGTGGTGCCGGTGATCCGCGACGCCGACCGCAAGGGGCTCTACGAGATCGCGTCCGAGTCCGCCGCGCTGGCGAAAAAGGCGCGCGAGGGCAAGCTCGGGCCGGCCGACATGAGCGGCGCCTGCTTCACGGTGTCGAGCCTGGGCGGGATCGGTGGCACCGGCTTCACGCCGATCATCAACGCGCCCGAGGTGGCGATCCTGGGTGTGACCCGCAGCCAGATCAAGCCGGTCTGGAACGGCAAGGAGTTCGCCCCGCGCCTGATCATGCCGCTGTGCCTGTCGTGGGACCACCGCGTCATTGACGGCGCACTGGCGGCCCGCTTCCTGGTGCATCTGGCGAAACTGGTGAACGACTTCCGCCGCATCAGCCTGGGATGAGTGGCGGGCGGTGCCGCGGGGATCGGCGGCACCGCTTTTTTCACCACAGGCGCGCCCGCCGGCGCGCGCCTTGTTATCATCGCGGCCTTTCCGATCAAGCGCTTGCGCAATCCAGACGCCGATGAGCACCGACCGCCACACCCTCGAACTCCTTGCCCCGGCCAAGACCGCCGACTTCGGCATCGAGGCCATCAACCATGGCGCGGACGCGGTCTACATCGGCGGCCCTGCCTTCGGTGCGCGCTCGTCCGCGGACAACTCGGTGGCGGACATCGCGCGCCTGGTGCAGCACGCCCACCGCTACCACGCGCAGATCTTCGTCGCCACCAACACCATCCTGTTCGATGCCGAACTCGAACCGGCACGCAAGCTGATCTGGGAACTGTATGACGCCGGGGTGGACGCCCTGATTGTGCAGGACATGGGCCTGCTCGAGCTCGACCTGCCGCCGATCCAGCTCCACGCCAGCACCCAGACCGACATCCGCGACGCGAGCAAGGCGCGCTTCCTGCAGGACGTGGGCTTCTCGCAGATCGTGCTGGCGCGCGAGCTGTCGCTCGCCGAGGTGAGGAAGATCGCGGCGGCGACCACCTGCCAGCTCGAATACTTCGTGCACGGCGCGCTGTGCGTGGCCTTCTCCGGCCAGTGCTACATCAGCCACGCCCATACCGGGCGAAGCGCCAACCGCGGCGAATGCTCGCAGGCCTGCCGCTTGCCCTACGACCTCAAGGACAAGGACGGCCACACCATCGCCAGCAACCAACACATGCTGTCGATGAAGGACAACAACCAGAGCGCCAACCTGCGCGCACTGGCCGCGGCGGGGGTGAGCTCGTTCAAGATCGAGGGTCGCTACAAGGACCTCTCCTACGTCAAGAACATCACCGCCCACTACCGCACGCTGCTCGACGACATCATCGAGCACCCCGAAGCTGACGCTCCTGTGTATCGCCGCGCCTCGAGCGGGCGTACGACCTTCCTGTTCACCCCGCAGGCCGACAAGACCTTCAACCGCGGCTACACCGACTACTTCACCAACGACCGCCACCACGGCATCGAGGCCTTCGAGTCACCCAAGTTCGTCGGCGAGCCGATCGGCCGGGTGAAGAAGATCGACACCAAGGGACGCAAGTTCTTCGACGTCGAGCGCGTCGCGCCGATCCACAACGCCGACGGCCTGACCTGGTACACGCCGAAGGGCGAGCTCACCGGCCTGCGGGTGAACCGCGCCGAGGCCAACGGCGGCGGCGAAGGCATCGACCGCGTGTTCCCGTCCGAGCCGCTGCCGGCCGATCTGGTGCCCGGTACCTCGCTGTTCCGCAACCACGATCACGAGTTCGAGCGTGCGCTGGAGAAGAAGTCGGCGGAACGCCGCATCAGGGTCGACGCGCGCTTCTCGGCGACCGCCGACGGTTTCGCCCTCACGCTCACCGACGAGGACGGGCTCAGCGGCACGGCGACGCTCGCTACCCCCTTTCAGCCGGCGCAGAACGCCGAGCGCGCACTCGCCACCTTGCGCGAGCACATCGCCAAGCTCGGCAACACCCTCTTCGTCGCCGCTGACATCCGCACCGATCTGCCGGTCGCCCCCTTCCTGCCCGCAAGCCAGCTCAACGCCCTGCGCCGCGACGCCGTCGAGCGCCTCGAGGCTGCGCGCCTGGCGGCCCACACCCGTCCGCCGCGCGCCGCCGCGGTCGAGCCGCCGGTGCCCTACCCGCAGGACGCGCTGAGTTACCTCGCCAACGTCTCGAACGACAAGGCGCGCGCCTTCTACGCCCGGCACGGCGTCAAGCTCATCGACGCCGCCTTCGAAGAGAACCAGGAGACCGACGACGTCTCGCTGATGATCACCAAGCACTGCCTGCGCTATAGCTTCAACCTGTGCCCGAAGGAAGTGAAGGGCATCCGCCCCGACCCGATGCAACTGGTCAATGGCGACGAGACCCTCACCCTGCGCTTCGACTGCAAGCGCTGCGAGATGCACGTGGTCGGCGCGCTGAAGCCGCACATCGCGAAGATGCGCGACACGGTGGTGGCGCAGAAAGTGAGCTTCTTCCCCACCCGACCGGGCAAGGACGCGGCGCGGCCGGCGCGGACCTGAGGCTCAATCGCCCGGCGGCAACGGGTCAGCAGCGCCATGGGGACCCACCTGATTCGTGACCAGCAGGACGATCGTGCGCCCCCCAACGACCTTCGTTTCAATCCGGATGAATACGGGTATGTCAGCCGGACTGCAGGTTGAATTGACTCGACGTTCCACGCCGGGGTGGCGCGTGGGGCCATGCGCTCGACTGGGCAAGGAGTGATCGCGCCGATGCACGCGGGGAAATGGAATGAGGCAAGCGGTGCATTGCGCCTCGCTTGTTGCGCCCTACGCCGCCTGGCGCTGCCCTGGTTGCTGCTGGCGCTGCATGCGTCCGGCGTCAGCGCGGCCACCCTGGCCGGCGGCCCGATGGCGGGGCCGGCGACGGCCGAACGCGTCGGCGTGTGGCTGATGACCGACGCCCCCGCGCAGGTGCAACTCGAGTACTGGCCGCAGGGGCAGCCCGAGGCGGTGCGGCGCAGCGCGCCGGTCGCCACCCGCCTCGAGCACGGCCACACCGCGCGCATCGACCTCGACGGCTTGCAGGCCGCCACCCGTTACGCCTACCGCGTGCTGCTCGACGGCACCCCGGTCGAACTCGACGCGGCGCCCGCATTCTCCACCGCGCCCGCGGATCCGGCCGCGCCGCGCGAGTTGCTCATCGCCACCGCCTCGTGCAACTACGTTCCCGACGCGCCTTACGAGATCACCAAGGATTCTTTCGGCGCCGGCTTCGAGATCTTCGACACCGTCGCCGCACAGCGCCCCGACCTGATGCTGTGGCTCGGCGACAACATCTACTACCGTGACAGCGACTTCGAGCCCGCGGACGAAGCCGCCGCGCGCATGCACCGGCGCTGGGCGGCCACGCGCAGCTTCGCGCCGCTGCAGCGGCTGCTGCGCACCGGCCAGCACGTCGCCATCTGGGACGATCACGACTACGGCCCGAACAATTCGAACCGGGACTTCGCGCTCAAGGCGACGGCGCTCGCGCATTTCAAGGACTACTGGGCGAACCCGAGCTACGGACTGCCCGACGCGGCCGGCACCTTTACCCGCGTGCCACTCGGCGACGTCGAGCTGTTCCTGCTCGACGACCGCTACCACCGTGACGACGACGCCAGCGAAGACCCGGCGCGGACGATGCTCGGCGCGGCGCAGCTCGAGTGGCTCAGGGACGCGCTGCGCGACTCGCGCGCCACCTTCAAGCTGGTCGCCAACGGCAGCCGCATGCTCAGCGATCGGCCGTCGCGCGAGCAGCGCGGTGGCGAAGGCTGGCACAACTTCCCGGCCGAGCGCCAGGCCTTCCTCGACTGGCTCATGGCGGCGCGCATCGACGGCGTGTTCTTCGTCTCCGGCGACATCCACTACACCCACCTGACCGAACGCGAGCGCCCCGGCACCTATCCGCTGACCGAGCTCACCTGCTCGCCGCTGACCGCGCGCGTGCATCCGCGCCCATTCCCGGTGCGCGAGGTCCCCGGGACGCTGGTCACGCAGCGCAACTTCTGCACGCTGGCGTTCGCCGGGCCGGCCGGCGCGCGCGTGCTGCGCGTCACTGCGTGGGATGCCGCGGGCACGCGCCTGTGGGAGGCAGCGTTTCCGGCCGCGCGGCTGCGCACGCCGTGAGCGCACCCAGGCCGAGCAACGCGCGCGTGCGCGCCTCATCCACAATGCCCGACACCGCCTTGACGCCCCCCGGCCGTCGAAGAACAGCGTGCGCGGCAGCTCGCCGCGCGGACCTGATTGACTGCGATCAACCGACGCCAGCCACATCCATTTGCGCCCTCGCCGCGACCGCCTGATACCCGCTCAGCACGTCGGCGCAGAATCAGCCCAGGCTCAGTTCACCGTCTCCGCCACCTGCAGCAGCGGCAGCGGCGGGAACAGGCGCAGCGTTCGCGCCACCTGCATGTTGATGACCACCGCGAAGTCGCGCATCTGCAGCACCGGAAGGTCGCCACCCTGGCGCCCTTCGGTGAGGATGCGTTCGGCCTGCACGCCCGCCAGGCGGCCGACGTCGCGGTAGCGCGGCGCCACCGAGATCAGCGCCGAGGCCTCGCGCACCAGCTGCTCGTAGGGGCTGAGCACGGCCAGCCCCTGCTGCACGGCCGTCGCCGTCACCGTGCGGCCCGCACGTTGCAGGAAGGATGACGAACCCAGGTAGAGGAAATCTGCGCCGTCGGCCTTGAGTGCGGCGATCGCCGGCGCGATGTCGGCCTCGCGCGGCTCCCCGTCGGCGGCCAGCGGCAAGGCTCGCGCCACCAGCTCGAAGTCGAGGCGCGTGGCGAGTGCGGCCAGTTCCGCGCGCTTGAGCACCGAATTCGGCTCGTTGCCGTTGTAGATGAGGCCAAGGCGTCGAAAGTCGGGCCGCAGCGCGCGGATCGTCTCGATGTTCACCTCCTCGGGCACGCGGTTGTAGGTGCCGGTGAGGTTGCGACGACCGGTGCGCTCCAGGCTCTCGACGAGGCCGGCGCCGACCGGATCGGCAACGATCATGAACACCTGCGGAATATCGTGGTTGAAGTCGGCCGGATCGCCCGGCTCGCCGAGGGTGCCGGCCAGCCCCTGGGTCACGCTGGTGCCCCAGCTCAGGATCAGGTCGACCTGGCGCGCTCGCGCCTCGGCAAGAAAGGCCGGCAGGCGGCCGCGGTCCTGACCGGCGTCGCGCAGCACGAACTCGACGTCCACGCCACGCTCGCGCAGCTGCGCCTGAAAGCCCTCGCAGGCCTCCTCGCAGCCGCGCCAGGTCACGATCATCACCTCGTAGCGCGCCGCCTGGGCAGCGCTCGCCGCCAGCATCAATGCGACCGCCATCGCAAGGCGTCTCATCCACATCTATCAGCGCTCCCGAGCCCGTCGCCCACCGACCCCTGCAATCGATTCCACCGTAGCACACACCAGCGCACCACACAGGACGGTCCAACCCACCGCGGCGATCGTGCCGGCGATGCCGGTGTGGCCAAGAAGCACGGCACTGACGAGCAGGCCGAGCAAGGCGCCGATGCGCTCGCCCAGCCGCAGCGCCGACAGGGCCCCGCCGTCAGCGCCGCCGATGCGCAGCGCCAGCGCGTGCATCGGCGCACGCAGCATGGCGTGGCCGATGCCGAGCAGCACCAGCATCCGTACGGTGCCCCAGAAGTCCACGTGGGCGGCCAGGTGGAGCAGCGCTGCCGCCGACAGCAGCGCACCGCCGACCACCAGCGGCAGTGGGCCAACCCGGCGGTCGGCAAGCTGGCTCGCCGTGCCGCCGACGAGCATCACCACCAGGTAGTAGAGCATGACCACGCGGGCGATCTCGGCCGGTCCGGACCCCAGCTCGGCCAGCAGCAAGGGGCTCAGATACCAGACGACGATGGCGGTGGTCGCATTGGCGGGCACCGCCACCGCCAGCAACAGCACCGCGAGCCGGCCCCAGCCGCGCCGCACCGCCACCGCAGCAGGCGCCGGCGCGGACGCCACCGCATCGCCTGCCTCGCCACGCATCGACAGCAGCGCCGGCAACGCGGCCGCCAGCACCGTCACCGCGCCGGCGGCGAAGGCCACCGCGAATCCGAAGCGCTCGGCGAGCAGGCCGCCCAATGCCGAGCCGCAGAACACGCCACCGAAGATCACCGTCACCGACACCCCGATCGGCGCGGCCCGACCGGCGCCGGCCGCGGCACGCAGCGCATACTCCTGGCAGGCGATGGTGCCCAGCGCGTAGCACAGGGCAAGCCCGGCCCGCCACGCCGTGATGCCGACCACGCTGGTGCTGAGTCCCATGCCAAGCAGCGTCACCGCAGCGGGCGCGAGGACGCCGACGAACAGCCGCCGCGGGCCGAAGCGCCGCGCCAGCGCGCCGGCAAAAGGCGACATGATCGCGATCGCGAGCAGATAGACGAGCAGTGGCAAGGCCGCCGCGAGTTCGCTCGACAGCCAGGGCGGGCGTCCGGCATCGCGCGCGTAAAGCGGCAGGAAGGCGGTCGCCACCTCGGTGCCGACCGAAAACAGGAACAGCGCGAGCCGGATGTCGGCAATGTCGGACAAGCGCAGCAGGCACGGGCCATCCGCATCGACGCGGATGCCGGCGCGCGCCACCAGCCCCGCCCGCGTCGCCGCCGGCAGCGTCGCCAGGCGGCGGGCGAGATCCAGCGCGTGGTCGCTGAAACGGGCGGCCGCACGGCCCAGCCCGCCGAGGCCACCGCCGCCCACGACATGGGCAAAGATGCCCTGGCGCTGCTCACGCAGCAGTCGCAGCACGCGGTCGAAGGGACGACCGACGGTGCCGTGGGCGAGTGCGAACACCAGCTCGACCGCGATCACGCTCGCCACCAGGGCCACCACCAGCACGTCGAGGAAGATGTCGCGCAGGCGGGTGTGGACGAAGCGCGAATTGACCTCGATCACGATGTCGCCGACCAGCTCGTTGCCCGCCAGCACCGGCAGCACGAAGGCCCCCCGCGCCACCGCGAGCACGTCGGCAGGCGCCGGCGTGAAGGAGGACTCGCCCGCCTCGCCGCCACGCGCGGCCTCGGCAAGCAGCTCGCCAGCCATCGAGCGCACGGCGATGCGCTCCACCTCGCCGAAGCGGCCGAGCGTCTCGCCCAGGTGGCGATCCAGCCCCGCGATGGCATCGACGGGGATGCCCAGCTCGACCGCCTGCTGGATCTCGCCACGCACGATCGCGCCGATCAGCCGCGTACGGTTCTCGAGCTCTGGCGCCACCGCACGGTCGAAGGCAAGCAAGGCCGACACCCCGAGCGCCAGCAAAGCCGCGGTCACGCCCCCCACCACCAGCACGATCAGGCGGACCCGAAAGAAGCCGCTGTCGAGTTCACGCCTCACGCTCATGACCGCTCCTCATCGGCCGCCGCCAGGGCGCGGCGCGCATCGAGGTAGCGTCGTTCGGCGTCGGCCAGCAGGGCCGCCAGACCGTCGTCCCCTGGCACCTCCTGCCCGGCCGCCGGCGTGGACGCGTCGGCGAGCTCGCCGCGTTCGGCCACGGTGACGAACGCCTGTCGCCACGACCTACGCTCGAACGCCGCAATGCTCTGATCCACCGCGCGGAAGACCGCCAGATGCGGTGCCAGCCCCAGGCGCAGCAGCACGACACCGAGCGCGGACGACACGACGAGGACGGCCACCGCGGCCACTGCCAGTTCAGCCCCCATGGCACGCAGATTGGTGAGGCTGGCGCGCCGCGGGTACACGATCAGCACGCCCCCCATCGGTGCGCCGGACGCCGACTGGATCTGGATGCCGCTCAGGAAGCCGTCCTCGGTCTCGCGGTACCAGGGCCGACCGGCTGCCGCGGCGAGCGCGACCGCGGCCGAGGGTGGAATGCGCGCCGGCGCAGCGGGCGCGGTCGAATGGACGACCCGCCCCTCGGCATCGAAGACGTGGATGGCGACGATGGCCTCGTCGGTCTGGCGGGCGCGCTCGAGGATCGCGGGCGCATTGCGCACCGCCTGCAGCGACAGGCCGATGCGCGCCGCGGCGGCGAACGGGGTCGCGGTGCGGTTGGCCAGCACCGCCAGGCGCTCACCCACCAGCGCCGCATCGATGCTCGCGTAGCGCAGCGTGGCCAGGCCGACGAAGAAGGCCAGCACGAGGACATTGACCACGACCACCACTGCCCATACCCGCCAGAACAGCGCCATGCCCCTCTCCATCCGATGCCATGAGCCGTGCTGCTCGTACCAGCGTAGTTGCGGAAGCCGCACAAATGAAGCGCCGATGCGACCAGCGCGACAGCTGGCGGCGCAAAACCCGGGCGGCACAGGGTAAGCTTCCGCCCCATCGGTAAGCTTCCGCCCCGCCCCGCAAGCGGTGATGATCGCCGCGGCCTCTTCCATCCTTGCTGCGACACCTCACGCCCGCGCCATGCTGACCCCCGCCCACCAGCTTCCCCACCATCCCCGCCTCGCCGAACAGCCGCTCGTGGTGATGGCCTTGTGCGCCGACTGGTGCGGCACCTGCAGGGAGTTCCAGGTGGTGCTCGAGCGCGTCGCCCGGGCCCACCCCGAGATCCTCTTCGCCTGGGCCGACATCGAGGACGATGCCGAGCTGGTCGGCGACATCGACGTGGACGACTTCCCGACGCTGGCCATCTTCAGGGGTGGACGGCCCCTGCACTTCGGCGCCTCGCTGCCCCTCGAGCCGGTGGTGACGCGGCTGCTGGAAAGCCTCGCGCACTCGTCCGCCGGCGCCATTGCCGTCCCGCATGCCGTGAGCGAGTTCGGCGCCCGGCTGGCGCGCTGAAGCCCGCCCCTGCAAGGCCGCGGGCGGTTCGCGCTTGATCCCGTGCCCGCGATCTTGCACAGTCCTGTGCATCGCTCCGCGGACGCCGACCATGAACGCTCTCTTCCCCCGCAGCCCGCTGCTCGCCGGCACCGACGTCGAGGCCAAGCGCGCCGAGCTGCTCGCCTACTTCCACACCACCTTCGACCGCTACGAGTCCCTGTTCGAGGTGCTCGCCTGTGACGAGGCCTACTACAAGAAGCCGATCAGCCTGCGCCACCCGCTGATCTTCTACTTCGGCCACACCGCGACCTTCTTCATCAACAAGTTCCTGCTCGCCGGCCTGATCGAGCAGCGCATCGATCCGCGCCTCGAATCGATGTTCGCGGTCGGCGTGGACGAGATGAGCTGGGACGACCTAGATGACACCCGCTATGACTGGCCCACCGTGGCCGAGGTTGCCGCCTACCGCGACAAGGTGCGCGCGGTGGTCGACCGGGTGATCCGCGACACGCCCTTCACGCTGCCGATCGGCTGGAAGGATCCGTTCTGGGCGGTGGTGATGGGCATCGAGCACGAGCGCATCCACCTCGAGACCTCCTCGGTGCTGATGCGCCAGCACGCGCTGCACTACGTCAAGCCGCATCCGGCCTGGCAGCCCTGCGCCGAGCACGGCGAGCCGCCCGCCAACGCGCTGGTCGACATCCCGGCCAGCACGGTGAGGCTCGGCCGCAGTTTCGATGAGCCGATCTACGGCTGGGACAACGAATACGGCAGCCACCACGCCGAGGTGCCGGCCTTCCAGGCCGCGCGCCACCTCGTCACCAATCGCGAATACCTCGGCTTCGTCGAGGCCGGCGGCTATGCCGACGACAGCGTGTGGGACGAGGAGGGCCTGGGCTGGAAGCGCTTCGCCCGCGCCGAACACCCCACCTTCTGGGTGCCGGATGCCAACGGCTGGACCCTGCGCCTGATGACCGAGGAAGTGCCCATGCGCTGGGACTGGCCGGTCGAGGTCAACTGCCTCGAGGCGCGCGCCTTCTGCCGCTGGAAGGCGCGTGAAACCGGCCAGCCGGTGCGCCTGCCGACCGAGGACGAGTGGAACCGCATCTACGATCACGCCGGCCTCGCCGACGTGCCACAGGACGCGCCGGCCAGCGCCAACCTGCACCTGGACCACTGGGCCTCGAGCTGTCCGGTGACGCGGTTCCCGCATGGCGGGCTGTTCGACGTGGTCGGCAATGTCTGGCAGTGGTGCGAGACGCCGACCTATCCCTTCGACGGCTTCGACGTGCATCCGATCTACGACGACTTCACCACCCCGACCTTCGACGACCGCCACGGCATCATCAAGGGCGGCAGCTGGATCTCGGCCGGCAACGAGTCGCGCCACGCCTCGCGCTACGCCTTCCGCCGCCACTTCTTCCAGCACGCGGGCTTCCGCTACATCGTCAGCGACGCGCCCGCACTCAACCCGGCCTCGACCTACGAGACCGACGCGCTGTTGTCGCAGTACGCCGAGTTCCATTACGGCGACGAGGCCTTCGGCGTGCCGAACTTCCCGAAGGCGCTCGCCGACATCGCGATCAGCGCCCAGCGCCGCTTCGGCAACGGCCGTCTCGTCCGTGCGCTCGATCTGGGCTGCGCCACCGGGCGAGCGAGCTTCGAACTGGCGCGCGCCTTCGAGCGCGTGGTCGGCATCGACTTCTCTGCGCGCTTCATCCAGGCCGGCGCCAAGCTCGCCGAGACCGGCGTGCTGCGCTACACCCTGCCCGACGAGGGCGAGCTGGTGAGCTACCACGAGCGCCGGCTCGACGCGCTGGGCCTGGCCGAGACCGCCGGCCGCGTCGAGTTCTGGCAGGGCGACGCCTGCAACCTCAAGGACGTCTTCACCGGCTTCGACCTCATCCTCGCCGCCAATCTGATCGACCGCCTGTACAGTCCGCGCCGCTTCCTCGCCGACGTGCCGCGGCGGCTCAACCCCGGCGGCCTCCTGCTGCTCGCCTCGCCCTACACCTGGCTGGAAGAGCACACCAAGCGCGAGGAGTGGATCGGCGGCTTCAAGAAGGATGGCGAGTCCTACACCACGCTCGACGGCCTGAAGGACCTGCTCGCCGCCGACTTCGAACTGGTGCAGGGGCCGCAGGCGGTGCCCTTCGTGATCCGCGAGACGCGGCGCAAGCACCAGCACACGCTGTCGGAGCTGACCATCTGGAGGAAGCGCGCATGACGGCCATCGACCGCGAAGCCTTGATCGACCGCGCCGCCGGCGCGCTGATGGGCGCCTTCATCGGCGACGCGTTGGCGCTCGGCCCGCACTGGTACTACGACCTCGACGAGCTGCGCGCGCGCTACGGGCCGTGGATCTCCGATTACACCGCGCCCATGCCCGACCACTACCACGCCGGGATGAAGGCGGGCGAATCCTCGCAGGCCGGCGTGCTGCTGCGCCTGACGCTGGAATCGCTCGCCGAGCGCGGCGGCTACGACGAGGCCGACTTCTGCCGGCGGCTGGACGAGGACTTCTTCCCGCAGATTGACGGCGTGCCGATGCACGGCCCCGGCGGCTACACCAGCCAGTCCATCCGCGAGGCCTGGAGGAAACGCGTGCAGCAGGGCCTGCCCTGGGGCCAGGTCGGCGGCAACGCCGACACCACCGAAGCCGCCGAGCGCACGCTGGCGATCGCGGTGCGCTACGCGCTCGACCCCGCCGCGCTCGCCGACGCCGTCACCCGCAACACCGTGCTCACCCAGACCGACGGCACCGTGGTGGCGATGACGGTCGCCTTCGGCGCGGTGCTCGGCATGCTGGTCGAGGGCCACACGCTGGACGCGTCGATCTCGGCCAAGCTGATGGCGCGGGTAAAGTCCGGCGCGTTGCCCTTTCACACCGTGACCTCGGGCAACCTTCAGGCGCCCAGGCCCGGCGCCGCCGAGGCCCCGACCGCCGGCCGCTTTCCCTCGCCCGATGCGCTGCTCACGCAATCCTCGATCGCCCGTGCAGCCCGCGACCCGGACGTGCGCATCGAGCCGGCATGGAAGGTGTCGCTGGTGTATGGCATGCCGTGCGCGGTGTATCACCAGTTCCCGGCGGCGTACTACCTGGCGGCGCGCTTCGCGGACGACTTCGAGTCGGCGGTGCTGCATGCGGTCAACGGCGGCGGGCAGAACCTGGCGCGGGCGATGCTGACCGGGGCGCTGGTGGGGGCGCAGGTGGGGTTGGGCGGCATTCCGCAGCGCTTCATCGCCGGACTGGCGGACAGCGCGGCACTGAGGGCGATCGTGCAGCGCGTCGCCGCGCAGACGAGGGCCGCCTGAACGGGCGTTCTTGCCAAATTTTGCCAAGCGACCTAGGCTGCGCGCATGAGCACCATGAACATTTCCCTGCCCGACAGCCTGAAGTCCTTCGTCGACGAGCAGGTCAGCGAACGCGGCTACGGCACCAGCAGCGAGTACGTGCGCGAACTGATCCGCAAGGATCAGGATCGGCAGCGCCTGCGCGGCTTGCTGCTGGCCAGCGCAGCCAGTGCCCCCGCAGCCCCGGCCGATGCCAATTATTTCGAAGGCCTGCGTGACCGGGTCCGCCAGCGTACCAAGACAGATTCTCGCGGGTGAGGACGAAGCCGGTCGTTCCGCGTGAGCAGGCCAGCCAGGATGTTGACGCGGCGCTCGCCTGGTATCTGGAAGAGGGCGGGCCTTCCGTGGCACTCGATTTCATCGACGCGCTGGAACGGGCCTACACCCACATCGGCCGCCATCCGGGCACGGGCTCGCCGCGGTATGCCCATGAACTTGAGCTTCCCGGCCTGCACGCGTGGTCGCTGTCCCGTTACCCCTACCTCGTCTTCTATGTCGAGAGACCAGACCACATCGATGTCTGGCGCGTGCTGCATGGCCAGCGCGACATTCCCGCCTGGATGCAGGATCCGGACACCTTGGCCTGAACGCCACGGGGCTGCCAGTCGGCCGTTTCCCCTCGCCCGATGCGCAGCTCAGTCGTGCCGAGCTGCGGGTATGCGCCTTGCGGCCAGAGCGCCAGACCGCAAGCCGATTCGATGTATGGCGGGTGGCTGCTATCGGATGCTGAGTCCGGATAGCGGCAGCCGACCCGGAGCCGCCTGATGACATTCTCAAGCGCGACGTCAGCATGCAGGTCGTCAAGCTGCCGCCCATGTGGAC
>NZ_JBLQGP010000037.1:0-17513 GCF_047806685.1 Thauera sp. WH-1 | reverse complement strand
TACCGCCGGCGGGGCGGTTCAGTCCAACGGGATCTTTTGCCTACCGGTCGCGGGATAAAGGCATGATACCGCCCGGTCGCCGTGCGCCGCGTCCGCCAGGCAAAAGACTCTCTTCACTATGTGAAGCTATACATAGCGACCCGTTGCTGCCTATGAGCTTAAGGGAAAGCTGTCGTTCAAACGTGGAGGTAACCGGCCTAGCGCTGCTCTACACGTAAGGTCTGTGTTGACGGCAGGGTTAGATTTTCGGGTCGAACATCTGAAATAGTTTCTCAGCGTCTGCTGCCCAGTCCTGTTCGCAGGTACACCCTTCAGTACATGTCCGCCGAACTATAGGAACGTCGATCTTGGCGTCCTGCATCGCCAAACGAAGAGCTCCAACTGCCATGCTGTAGAGATCAACATCGTGGTCCGTTTGGTGCTTAGGGTCGTCGAGGATGATCTTTTTGAGGTGCCTTCCAAATGGCAGTGCCCCACCGCAATGGCGCAAGACGAGCATCTGATCGAAACGCCCTTTAACAAAGTTCCGTTCAAGGTCGTTCCTATCTTGGAACCAGCGTTGGCTGTCCGGCTTGCCGGCCCATTTAGTGGGGTTCAGTTTTGTAAGCCAAATCCTTCCAGTTCCGTTTGCGTTGATGATGTTAATGTCAAAAACAAACATTACGGGGCCGTAGACGTTTGCGCGACTGGCGCGCCTGTGAATATCGACAGAATCTAGAAAGACATCGAACCAGATACTGTATCGCCGATCCGCTTCGTCAGATGCCTGAGGAGTTTGCGCAACGCCAAGCCGCTCCACAGAGCCTCTAGAAAGTAGTGATCCCGCCCGTATGAACTGACAGGCGGTTGCAACGCTGTTGGCGTGATGCAGTTCGGTGACACCCTTTTCCGAGAGTGCTTCGAAGACGTGAGATGAGGGTATGTGCATAGAAAATCTAACGCTCTGGTTCAGCGGCGGGGCGCGCGGCGGTCCGTCCGCTGCAACCGGTTATTCCGCCCCACGCGACAAATGACATGGATCACTGGTGTTGCCAATCCTCCGGAACCAGCGCGGGCGGCTTGGTCCACGGTTCCTCGACGAGCGCGTCCTGGAACCACTGCTCGCGCAGGTTCGCATGCTCAGTGACGATCAGTTGGAAACCTGGGACGTCTTCTTGGGTGAACTTAAGCAATAGCTCGAACAGCCGACGCACCGCATCAAGATCGGCATCCTTTTCCGTCTTCTGCACCGAGCCATCGGCATCCTTGTAAATCTGTTCGGACGGAAAGTAGACTTGGGTTGGTTGGTCTATCAGCAGGAAGCGCGGAATTGGGCGGCTGTTCTGCGCCGCGAACAGATGCAGGGCTAGCAGTGCCGAAAGATGGTAGGCCAGATGGTTTTCGCCGCCGCCGGTTCGGCTCATCGGCACTGGACGCTCGGGCCGATCGAAGATGATCGTTAGCTGCGGCAGGTTGAGCCGTGCAGGGTACGGAGCAAATTCGGCGTTGAACTTCTGAATGTATCGCGACACCTGTGCGGAGATGTTGTTGAGGATCGAGGTTAGGCGCTCGTTGCTGTCGTCGACGCCGATCTGTTCCTCAAGCTGCTTGACTTTATTGTTGAGACGGCGATTCTCCGCTTCCAGTTTGGCAAGATCGTCATTCGGGAGAAGCGTTTCCAAGAACAGGCTGATACGGCCGACCACGCGTGCAGCGGCGTTGTTGCGGGTGCCCATCTGGTCCATCAGTTCGTTGGCCGAGATCGCTGCGGACAGTTCCGCTTCCTTCTGCTTGATACGGCCCGCTATTCCGTCCGCCCTGCTGGTCAGCTCGGCCAAGTAGGCTTCGAGCTTGGGGCGCTGGCCGGTAGCGATGCGCAATTCCCTGTCGAGTGATTCCAATTCGTTGAGCAGAACGACGGCGACCGGGGACTCCAGCGCAAGGTTTCGTTCGCTGAACGGCCATTGCCACTCACCACTGCCGGGGTTCTTCGGCAGCGCCTTGATCGAGGCGAGCCGGCTTATCTGTTCGGCGGCCTCATTCTCGTATCCGCCTGCACGTTTAGCGAACTGTCGCGCGGCATCGATCCGGGTCTGAGTGTCGCGGCGATCTTGGCGCAACTGGGCCAGTTCATCCTCCAGAAGCGAGACGCGGCTGCCATCGTCGTCCGGCACTGTTTCGGGCATCCAAGACAGTGCCGACCTCAAGGCCTCGATGATCCCTTCGGCATTCGGATTCTCGTCGGTGTTGCCGATGACCCCGACCGTCTTTGCTTCCGAATAGAGGCCGATAGCCTGCTCATGCGACGTGCCGACGGCGTCGCGCGCCTGCTCCAGCTTTTTGTTGGTGATTCTCAGATCCCGCTGCGCTGTGCGCAACTTGGATTCCAACTCATAGCGGTCATTTGAGGAGACGCCGAGCAGGATCGGAAGCGTGTCGCGGATCGCCTGCGGCTGGAACTGCTCGTTCTGTCGGTAAAAAAGTTGGTCCTTGTTTGCGACCAGCCCCTGCTTCTGGAACAGGTAGTAAAACGTGTGCTTGACGTTCGCGTCGTAGCTATTGCGGCTGTGTTCAAGCGCGACCTGGGTGCGATTCTCGGGAATACCGAGCAAGCGCGACAGTAGTTCTACGATACTGTCGTCGTCAGTGTTCACCACCAGCTCATTGAACGCGGGCGTCTGCAATTGCCCCCCTCTTCGCAGCATTGCCGTGCTGCAACTGGCACCACCACCGGGCGGGGTCGGCTTTGCAACCAGCACCTGTTCTTTCTCGAACTGATAGATCACGGTGAACCAGGCCACCTTGTCGCGGATAATGCCTTCGGGGACGTTGAACGAGGAGCCTCCCATGCAGTATTCGATGATCTCCGAGAGCGCCGACTTGCCGGTGGAGGAACGACCAGTGATGACGTTGAGTCCGTCTACGTTGAACCGGAGGTCACGACGCTGGCCGTCATGGCTGTAGACATGGATGGAGCTGATCTTCATGGTCGAATCCCGAAAGTCGTGTAAACAGTCGCCCGGTCGGCGATGCGTGCGAATTCCTTTCCGACGATGCGCGCCACTTTCTGGCAGGAGACGGTTTCGGCGGTTCCATCGACGGTCTTGCGCACCTTCTTGGGCACGGTCTGGATACGACCGTCTTCCAAGATGGCGATGCAGCCCCGTTCCATTAGCAGACCGAACCCCTCAAAGGCATACGGCAGCATCTGCGTGACCCGGTCGGCGAAGCCCACCATAAGCTGCTGGTTCTTCTCTGCAGTCTTGAGCAGGTAGCTGCGCGGACTGTTGGCGATCACCTCGCGCGAATCCTTGTGCAGGCACAGGGGCAGCACAAGCAGCGTCAGCGAGAAGGGCATGCCGCGGGCGTCTTCTTCCTCATAGCCGTGCAGGGCGCGGGACAAGACCAAGCCGCAGAACGCAGGGTTGAACAGGTTCCGGATCTCGAAGGGGCGCTGATCCCATCGTTTCACGAGGCCACCCCCAACAACTCGCCAAGGCGATCGAGGAATCTGGGATGCCAGTAGACCCTGGGTTCTGGCGTGGCATCTGCCAGAATGTGGAGGCTGCCGCGAAGGACATAAGGCTCAGTCACCCTTGCGCGGATGCGTAGGGATTCGATCTTTCCGGTCTCAAATTCTGCCCAGTTATAGAGGGCGGAGCCGGCTTCGCGCAGTGCCTCTTCCGCGCTGTCGCCCTTCAGCTTCTCGAAAGCGACATCCTTGTAGCGACCCCATTCATCGGCGAGGCGATCCTCGTACTCCTCGACTTCTCCCAACGCAAGCAGGTTCTCGCGCGCCCAGGCCGACCGTTGTTCGAAAGCCCGGTAATAATCGAAAATCGCACTCCTGATCCTATTCGAGGAAATACCGATTTCGCGCAATTGCGCCACGAACAGGCGCGGGTCGGCATCCGTGTCGATCTCGTCAGCGGGTGCCTTTCCACGGAAGGTGATAGGCAGGTTGTCTGCCTTATATTCCTCAGCGAGATTCGAGAGTTTGTCTGACACCTCGTAACCGAAGATTCCTTCCGGCCTGGCGCCAGTCAACTGTTTGATCACGGCATCGGTCCACCAGCCCTCCAGCCGCTCGAAGACGAACTCGCGGTGCTCGCGCCGGATGCAGCGCAACTGCTTGTCCCTAATGAGCGCCGGGATGTCGCCGATGCGTGGGTTGCCATCGAGAATTAGGATTCGTTCGAGAAAATCCTGCTTCTCCGGATCGCTCAGTTCGTTGAAAGCCGTGGCGATCGGCGCGATGAGTTTTGATGTCGATCCGGCAAGCGCGGCATCGGCAAGTTCGGTTAGCGCTGTCGCATCGCCTGTGGCGACGGGCTGATCAGGGAGAAGACGGGCTAGGAACGAACCGCTCGATACCGTGCCGGTGGTGAACAGGAAGAACCGCAGGTTCGATGTAGCGCGGCCATCACGCTTGTATCGCGTCAGCCAGATGTTGACGGACTTCCAGAAATCCGTTGACAGGTCAGTCAGCCTATCGCCGATCGCCTTGTGCTTGAGTGATGCCAAGGACTTGCCGCCGTCGCTGTCGATGAAGTCGAGGTCGTCGTCCTTTTCCAGGAAGATGGCAGTATCTTCCGGCAATTGGAGCAGTTGTAGCAGGGCGAGACGCGCTTGATACATGTATCCCAAGCCTTGCTCGCCAGCTGAAAATTGGTCAGTGGTCTTGCCTGTCATCGGTTCAATCGCTAATTAGCATGGGCACACCATCGACGGCGCTGCCTACTTGTCGACACCTTTGTTCTAGGGCGGCAGTTCTTCCGCATATCCTCGGAATGCCAGATAACTTGTCCTGCAAGTTACTGTTTAGATGTAAGAACCAGGCGCAAGGCACGCCAACAAGACAGGAATAGCAGCAGCCGACGGCTTAGTGGGCTGCTGCGAGTCATCTGACGCATAGGCAGAGAGCATACCGCCTCGCCCGGATGACCGCTATCCGGATCGGGTGTCCCGTGACAGCTTATGGCCGCCTGCCGCCGACCGCGGTCTGGCTCGAAAGCAGTCTGTCAACGCGCCGTTTCATCGTTGCCATGATCGTTTCTTAATCGCGCACAGGCGGCCACAGGCGGGCCGTGTGAACCAGCGTCAGTATCCACACCGTTTCGCCGTCGATCTGGTACACCAGGCGATAGCTTTCGTGCGGGATCAACTCGCGGGTCCCGGGAATCTTTCCCGGCTTGCCCAGCATGGGGTGCTGGATCAACCGGGCGGCCGCGTCGCTGAAAATCTCATCCATCCGGGCCGCCGCGCGCGGATTGTCGGCTGCGATGTAGTCCCACACATCGGCACGGTCTTGCTGCGCTTCGGGCGTCCAAACAACCCTCACGCCTGGCTCGCCACACTGGCACGCCGTGCGGCGAATTCGGCCTCAACTTCATCGTTCGACCGCCCCAATCCAGCGCGCATCGAAGCCCGGCCGGCTTCGACCTTGCGGCGCAGGAACTCGTCGTACTCGCGCGACTCGCGCTGGCGCTGAACGAACTCGCGCATCAGTTCGCGCAGCACTTGCGACGCCGGGCGATGGGCCGCCTCGGCTTCGGCCATAAACTCGGCGCGCAACTCAGGCTCCAGCTTCATCGTGAAAACAGCTTGTTTTGACATGATCGGGGCCTCCTTCCACTTGATACTAACGAAGTGTATACGTCGTCAAGACTAAGCGCTACGCACAGAACGCTGCAAGGCGGGCCTGCGCTATGCCAAGGCCTGTCGGAAAACATTTGTTTTGCGACAGGCCTTCAACAGTCCTCTGCACCAACCTCCGAGTGGCCGCAAAATTGTGCGGAAAACTCTGTCGCCAGACGCTACCATGCGGAAACCCCTTCTTGATGGTTTTCCGATTATGTTGGTAGGTTACATGCGCGTGTCGTCGGATTCCGACCGCCAGAGCACGAACTTGCAGCGCGATGCGCTGCTCGCCGTCGGCGTCGATGCGCGGCATCTGTTCGAGGATCATGCTTCCGGCGCGAAGGACGACCGCGCGGGCCTGGCGCGGGCGCTCGAATTCGTTCGCCCTGGCGACGTGTTGGTCGTGTGGAAGCTCGACCGGCTCGGCCGTTCGTTGTCGCACCTGCTCGCCATCGTGACCTCGCTCAAGGAAAAGCAGGTGGCGTTCCGCTCGCTGACGGAGAACCTGGATACCACGACGCCCTCGGGCGAGTTTCTGTTCCAGGTGTTCGGCGCGCTCGCGCAGTACGAACGCGCCTTGATCCAGGAACGTGTCGTCGCCGGTCTGGCTGCCGCCCGCAAACGCGGCCGGATCGGCGGCCGGCCGCAGGCGATCACCGGCGAGAAGCTGGAGGCCATCGTCGCTGCGCTCGATGGCGGCATGTCCAAGGCGGCGGTGTGCCGCAACTTCGGCGTCAAGCGAACCACGCTGATCGAGACCCTGGCACGGGTTGGTTGGACGGGCTCTCGTGGAGCGTCATCGCGATGACGACCAAGAGCGAACGATTGACCGTCCTGTCGGACGCCGAGCAGGAAGCCCTGTACGGCCTGCCGGACTTCGACGACGCCCAGCGGCTGGAATACTTGGCGTTGACTGAAACCGAACTGGCGCTCGCCAGCAGCCGGCCTGGTCTCCATGCCCAGGTTTATTGCATCTTGCAGATCGGTTACTTCAAGGCCAAGCATGCCTTCTTCCGCTTCGACTGGAGTGAGGTCGAGCACGATTGCGCCTTCGTGCTGAGCCGCTACTTCCACGGCGAGTCCTTCGAGCACAAGCCAATCTCCAAGCACGAGCACTACACCCAGCGCGAGTGGATTGCCGATCTGTTCGGCTACCGGCCGTGGGCGGCCGAGTTCCTGCCGCAGCTCGCGCAGCAGGCCGCGCAGACCGTGCGACGCGACGTGATGCCGGGGTTCATCGCCGCCGAGCTGATCGTCTGGCTAAACGAGCACAAGATCATCCGGCCCGGCTATACCACCCTGCAAGAGCTGGTGAGCGAAGCCCTGTCCGCCGAGCGTCGGCGGCTGGCTGGCCTGCTGTCGGAAGTGTTGGACGAATCGGCCAAGGCCGCGCTGGGTCGGCTTCTAGTGCGTGACGACACCCTGTCGCAATTGGCGGCGCTCAAGCAGGACGCCAAGGACTTTGGCTGGCGTCAGATGGCCCACGAACGCGAAAAGCGCGCCACGCTGGAGCCGCTGCACCGGATCGCCAAGGCGCTGCTGCCCAAGCTCGGCGTCTCGCAGCAGAATCTGCTGTACTACGCCAGCCTGGCGAACTTCTACACCGTCCACGATCTACGCAACCTGAAGGCCGATCAGACCTACCTCTACCTGCTTTGCTATGCCTGGGTGCGCTACCGGCAGCTTTCCGACAACCTGGTCGATGCGATGGCCTACCACATGAAGCAGTTGGAGGACGAAAGCAGTGCGGGCGCAAAGCAATCCTTTGTCGCCGAGCAGGTGCGCCGTCAGCAAGACACACCGCAGGTCGGCCGCCTGCTGTCGCTTTACATCGACGACAGCGTGCCCGATCCCACGCCGTTCGGCGATGTGCGCCAGCGCGCCTACAAAATCATGCCCCGCGATACGCTGCAAACCACCGCGCAGCGCATGAGCGTGAAGCCGGTGAGCAAGCTGGCTTTGCACTGGCAGGCGGTGGACGGCCTGGCTGAGCGCATCCGCCGCCATCTTCGGCCGCTGTATGTCGCGCTCGACCTCGCTGGCACTGATCCGGGCAGCCCGTGGCTCGTGGCGCTGGCCTGGGCCAAGGACGTGTTCGCCAAACAGCAGCGCCTATCGCAACGGCCGCTCGCCGAATGTCCAGCGGCCACGCTGCCGAAACGCTTGCGACCGTACCTGCTGACCTTCGATGCCGATGGCAAGCCGACGGGCCTGCGTGCCGACCGCTACGAGTTCTGGCTGTACCGCCAGGTCAGGAAGCGCTTCCAGTCGGGTGAACTCTACCTCGACGACAGCTTGCAGCACCGGCATTTTTCCGACGAGCTGGTTTCGCTGGATGAGAAGGCCGACGTGCTGGCGCAGATCGACATCCCGTTCCTGCGGCAGCCACTCGATGCCCAGCTCGATGCGCTCGCGACCGAGCTGCGCTCTCAGTGGCTGGCCTTCAACCGCGAGCTGAAGCAGGGCAAGCTGACGCACCTGGAATACGACAAGGACACGCAGAAGCTGACATGGCGCAAGCCCAGGGGCGAGAACCAGAAGGCGCGCGAGAGGGCGTTCTACGAGCAACTGCCGTTCTGCGACGTGGCCGACGTGTTCCGCTTCGTCAACGGCCAGTGCCAGTTCCTGTCGGCGCTGACGCCTTTGCAGCCGCGCTATGCGAAGAAGGTCGCCGACGCCGACAGCCTGATGGCGGTCATCATCGCGCAGGCGATGAACCACGGCAACCAGGTCATGGCACGCACCAGCGACATCCCGTACCACGTGCTGGAGAGCGCCTACCAACAGTACCTGCGCCACGCAACGCTGCACGCGGCCAACGACTGCATCAGCAACGCCATCGCCGCGCTGCCGATCTTCCCGTACTACTCGTTCGACCTCGATGCACTGTACGGTGCCGTCGATGGTCAGAAATTCGGCGTCGCGCGGCCGACCGTGAAAGCGCGCCACTCGCGCAAATACTTTGGGCGCGGCAAGGGCGTGGTCGCCTACACGCTGCTGTGCAACCACGTGCCGCTCAACGGCTACCTGATCGGCGCGCACGATTACGAGGCCCATCACGTGTTCGACATCTGGTATCGCAACACGTCGGACATCGTGCCGACCGCGATCACCGGCGACATGCACAGCGTCAACAAGGCCAACTTCGCTATCTTGCACTGGTTCGGCCTGCGTTTCGAGCCGCGCTTCACCGACCTTGGCGATCAGTTGAAGGAACTCTACAGTGCCGACGATCCGGCGCTGTACGATCAGTGCCTGATCCGGCCGGCCGGGAGAATCGACCGCGATCTCATAGTCAGCGAGAAGCCGAACCTCGACCAGATCGTCGCCACGCTCGGACTGAAGGAGATGACGCAGGGCACGCTGATCCGCAAGCTATGCACCTACACCGCGCCGAACCCGACGCGGCGCGCGGTGTTCGAGTTCGACAAGCTCATCCGCAGCATCTACACGCTGCGCTACCTGCGCGATCCGCAACTGGAGCGCAACGTGCACCGCTCACAGAACCGCATCGAGTCCTATCACCAGCTACGCTCGACCATCGCCCAGGTCGGCGGCAAGAAGGAATTGACCGGGCGCACCGACATCGAAATTGAGATCAGCAACCAGTGCGCCAGGCTGATCGCCAACGCGGTCATCTTCTACAACTCGGCCATCCTCTCGCGGCTGCTGATGAATTACGAGGCGAGCGGCAACGCCAAGGCGCACGCTCTCCTGACCCAGATATCGCCGGCGGCCTGGCGGCACATCCTGCTGAACGGGCATTACACCTTCCAGAGCGACGGCAAGATGATCGACCTGGATGCGCTCGTGGCGGGCCTGGAGCTGGGATGACGGAAATTTCGGCGGTTCCGGCTTAGAACCCCCATCTCGGTGACGCGCTTCTCGCCACCCAGGCCGGCGTTGTTGATCAGCACGTCGACGCCGCCGAGCTTGTCCTCGGCCGCGGCGACCAGGGCCTGCACCTCTTCTTCATTGGTGACGTTGCACAGCTGGCCCCAGACGTGCTGCAGCCCGGTGTCGGCCTTGAGCTTGGCGACCGCCTCTTCCAGCCGGCGCGGATGGATGTCGGAGATCATCAGCGCGCGGCAGCCTTCTTCGGCGCACTTGCGCGCGGCGGCAAAGCCGATGCCGGCTCCGGCGGCGGCGGTGATCAGGACGGACTTGCCAGCGAGCAGCTGGTGACCGGGGACATAGGAAGGCGCTTCTCTCACGGCGTGAACCTCGAAGGGTGGATACGCCGTCATTTATAGGGGGGTCGGGCTAGCCCGGCATCGTCAAAACGGACGGGGCCACAGCAGTGGCGGATTCCCGATCGGTAAATCTCTCCCTCCTGATGCGGCTCTCTGAGCCTATGTTTCCCGATCGGGAAATATCGCTGGCGCAAAGCAGAAGCCCAGTCCATAATTTCCCGAACGGGAAATCCGAGGAAAGCCATGACATCCATCCGCTCCCCCCAGCAACTCGGCGACGCCCTGCGTGCCGCCCGCAAGCAACTCGGCCTGACCCAGCCTCAGCTGGCGCTGGCCGCGGGCGTGGGCGTGCGCTTCATCGTCGACCTCGAAGCGGGCAAGCCGACCGTAAGGCTGGAGAACGTCCTGCGGGTGATCGATGCGCTGGGGGGAGAGCTCCAATTGGACGGTTTGCCCGCATTAGAAGCCGATCACGCCACCGAGGGCAGCGGCCATGACGCATGAGCTGGAGGTCTGGCTGTTCTCCGACCACGTCGGCACGCTCGCGCTGGTCGATGGGCGCCTCGGCTTTTGCTACGCCCCCGGCTGGCTGTCGCGGTCAACCGCTGTCGCCCTGTCGCACTCGCTGCCCCTGCGGGCCGAGCCGTTCGACGATCGTGCGACGCGCCCCTTCTTTGCCGGCCTGCTGCCGGAAGGACAGATGCGTCGCCTGATCGCGCGGCAGTTCCAGGTCTCGGGCCAGAACGACTTCGCCCTGCTCGACCACATCGGCGGCGAATGTGCCGGCGCCGTGACCTTCCTGGCACCCGGGCAGAGTCTCCCGGCGCCCGCGCAGGCCGACGACGTTCAATGGCTGAGTGAGGAGGAAGTCGTCGCCGTACTGGACGAGCTGCCTCGTCGCCCGATGCTGGCGGGCAAGGACGGCTTGCGGCTCTCGCTGGCGGGCGCCCAGGACAAGCTGCCGGTGGTCTTCGACGGCACTCGCCTCGGCCTCCCCCTCAACGGTAGCCCGAGCTCGCACATCCTCAAACCGGCCATCCCCGCCGTCGAGGACAGCGTGGTCAACGAAGGATTCTGCATGGCGCTGGCAGAGGCCCTGCAGCTCGAGCCGGCGAAGGCGAGCGTCCATGCCGTATTGCATCGCCCCTTCCTGCTGGTCGAACGCTACGACCGTGTGCTGGATCCACAGGGGCGCCGGCGACGCCTCCACCAGGAAGACTTCTGCCAGGCACTCGGCGTGGTGCCCGAGATGAAGTACCAGAACGAGGGCGGGCCGGATCTGGCGCAATGCTTCGATCTGGTACGCCGTGCGACGCGCCCGAGCGCGCCACAGGTGCTGCGCCTGTTCGATTACGTCATCTTCAACGCGCTCATCGGCAATCACGACGCGCACGCCAAGAACTTCTCCCTGCTCTACTCCGGCAGGGCACCGGTCCTGGCCCCGCTCTACGACGCGCTCTCCACCGCCGTCTATCCGACCTTGACGCCCAAGATGGCGATGAAGATCGGCAGCAAGTACAAGTTCAGCGAAGTCGAGGCCCGGCACTGGGACCAGTTCGCCGAGGGCGCCGGTCTTGCCAAGGCACAGGCGCGGCGGCGCATCCTGGAACTGACGAACTCGCTGCCCCGCGCCGCGCGTGCGCTCCAGTCCGACCGCGCGAATGGTTTTGCCGGGAACGGCGTCGTTGAAAGAATCGTCGCCTTGATCGAACAACGCTGCGCGCTGACGCTCCGCAAGCTGAGCGCACCCGCCTCGCGCGAGGGCGACAGCCCCGCGTCCCCGCAGTAAGCGGACGAACGAAGGCGGGTTACACCCGCCATCCCTGCAACGCCCCCGTCACCTTTGCCTCTGCGCGCTTGTTGCTGTCATCATCCCCGCCAAGCTCAACGCCAGATCATTCCGGGCTCATGACCAAGAAGACGCTGTCCGAACGCGACATCTGCACCCAGTACATCACCCCGGCGATCGCTGCGGCGCAGTGGAACACCGAGCTGCAGATGCGCGAGGAAGTCCGGCTCACCGACGGCCGCGTCGTTGTGCGCGGGCAGACCGGGAGGCGCGACAAGAACAGCATCCGGCGCGCGGACTACGTCCTCTACTACAAGCCGGGTCTGCCGCTCGCCGTCGTTGAAGCCAAGGACAACAACCACTCGATGCGCGACGGCATCCAGCAGGCGCTGGACTACGCGACGATGCTCGACGTGCCCTTCGCCTTCTCCAGCAACGGTGACGGCTTCGTCTTCCACGACAGGACGCGCACCGATGGCGCCCTCGAAACCGAGATCGCGCTGAGCGACTTCCCGTCTCCCGAGGTGCTGTGGCAGCGCTATCTGGCCTGGAAAGGCATCGGCGCCGATATCGCGCCGGTCTACGCGCAGGACTACCACAACACCGGCAAACAGCCGCGCTACTACCAGACGACCGCGGTCAACCGCGCCATCGAGGCCATCGCCAAGGGGCAGGACCGCGTCCTGCTCGTCATGGCGACCGGCACCGGCAAGACGTACACCGCCTTCCAGATCATCTGGCGGTTCTGGAAGTCGCACCCCAACAGCCGCATCCTCTTCCTCGCCGACCGCAACATCCTCGTCGACCAGACCAAGAGCAACGACTTCAAGCCCTTCGGCGGCGCGATGACCAAGATCGAGAACCGCTCGATCGACAAGTCCTACGAGATCTACCTCTCGCTCTATCAGGCCGTCACCGGCAGCGAGGAAGAGAAGAACATCTACCGCCAGTTCAGCCCGGATTTCTTCGACCTCGTCGTCATCGACGAATGCCACCGCGGCAGCGCGGCCGAGGACTCCGCCTGGCGCGCGGTGCTCGACTACTTCAGCGGCGCCGTGCATCTCGGGCTCACCGCCACACCCAAGGAAACCGAAGACGTCTCCAACATCAGCTACTTCGGCGAGCCGGTCTACACCTACTCGCTCAAGCAGGGCATCGAGGACGGCTTTCTCGCCCCGTACAAGGTCATCCGCGTCGATCTCGACAAGGACCTCGGCTGGCGACCGCAGGCCGGCAAGCTCGATTCCAGGGGCCAGCTCGTCGAGGACCGCATCTACAACCAGGGCGACATGAACCGCACGCTGGTGCTCACCCAGCGCGACGAGGCCGTCGCCCGGCGCATCAGCGAATTCCTGCGCGGCACCGACCGCATGGCCAAGACCATCGTGTTCTGCGAGGACATCGACCACGCCGCACGCATGCGCCAGGCGCTGATCAACGCCAACGCGGACCTCGCCAGCCGCAACCCCAAGTACGTGATGCAGATCACCGGAGACAACCTCGAGGGCAAGCTCGAGCTCGACAACTTCATCGACCCCGAAAAGCCGTACCCGGTCATCGCCACCACCAGCCGGCTCATGACCACCGGCGTCGACGCCAAGACCTGCAAGCTCGTCGTGCTCGATCGCACCATCAACTCGATGACCGAGTTCAAACAGATCATCGGCCGCGGCACCCGCATCGACGAGGAGTACGGCAAGCTCTGGTTCTCCATCCTCGACTTCAAGCGCGCGACCGAACTGTTCGCCGACCCCGCCTTCGATGGCGAGCCGGTGGTCATCTACAACCCGAGTGGCGATGAGCCCGTCGTGCCGCCGGAGGACCCGCCGCCACCGGACCAGGAGACTCGGGGCCAGCCCGGCGAGCTTCCCGAAGCTCCCACGACTGGCGGCGAACGCATCAAGTACGTCATCAAGGACGTGCCGGTCTACGTGGTGAACGAACGCGTGCAGTACTACGGCCCCGACGGCCGGCTCATCACCGAATCGCTGCGCGACTACACCCGCATCCAGATCGGCAAACGCTTTGCCTCGCTCGACGATTTCCTCAAGACCTGGAACGACGCCGACCGCAAGGCCGCCGTCATCGCCGAACTGGAAAACCAGGGCATCCTCTTCGAGGAGCTTGCCAAGGAGACCGGCAAGGCGCTCGACCCCTTCGACCTCGTATGCCACATCGCCTTCGGCCGCAAGCCGCTCACCCGCCGCGAGCGCGCCGACAACGTCCGCAAGCGCGACTATTTCACCCGCTACGAAGGCACCGCGCGCAAGGTGCTGGAGCTGCTGCTCGACAAGTACGCCGACGCCGGCATCGCCGAGGTCGAGACCATGGAAGTGCTGCAGCTCCAGCCCTTCGATGCGCTCGGCTCCGTCTCCCAGATCATCAAGGCCTTCGGCGGCAAGCCCGCTTACCTCGGTGCTATCCGCGAGCTTGAGCGCGGGCTGTACCAGCAGGCGGCAAACTAACCGGCAAAAATTCGAACAATGAACGATCCGTTCGCGGCTTCTGACTCAAGCCCAGCAAGGCTTTCAGCGAGACGGAGGAACCGGCAACAGAACCGGCAACGGTCCACGTTGCGTCTCGCGGACGCGGGGAGACGCCTGCCCAGAAAAGGCGAAGGGGCCTTTCGGCCCCTTCTTTCATTACGCTGAGGGTTTGCATCAGTGACCCGACAACGTGTACGACCCGGATACTAAGCCTCAAAGACACCACATGCCAATCAGCACCACCCTCATCAAATCCATCCAGGACATCATGCGCCAGGACGCCGGCGTCGACGGCGACGCGCAGCGCCTGTCGCAGCTCAGCTGGCTGCTCTTCCTCAAGATCTTCGACGACCAGGAGACCGAGCTCGAGCTGATGCACGACCGCTACCGCTCGCCCATCCCCGAGCCGCTGCGCTGGCGCAACTGGGCGGCGGACGCCGAAGGCATCACCGGCGACGAGCTGCAGGACTTCATCAACACCGAGCTCTTCCCCGGCATGAAAGGCCTCGCCGCCGACCCCGCGCGCAACCCGCGCGGCTACGTGGTGCAGTCGGTGTTCGAGGACGCCTACAACTACATGAAGTCCGGCCAGCTGCTGCGCCAGGTCATCAACAAGATCAACGAGATCGACTTCAACGACCAGGCCGAGCGCCACCTCTTCAACGACCTCTACGAAAAGATCCTCAAGGACCTGCAGAGCGCCGGCAACGCGGGCGAGTTCTACACCCCGCGCGCCGTCACCCAGTTCATGGTGGACCAGGTCAATCCCCGACTCGGCGAGCGCATGCTCGACCCCGCCTGCGGCACCGGCGGCTTCCTCGCCTGCACGCTCGAGCACCTGCGCGACCAGATCCGCACGGTCGAGGATCGCCACACCTGGCAACGCGCGGTGTCGGGCGTCGAGAAGAAGCAGCTCCCGCACCTGCTGTGCGTCACCAACATGCTACTGCACGGCATCGAAGTGCCCAGCCAGATCCGCCACGACAACACCCTGTCGCGCCCGCTGCGCGACTACCGCCCGGCCGACCGCGTCGACGTCATCCTCACCAACCCGCCCTTCGGTGGCACCGAGGAACCCGGCATCGAGGCCAACTTCCCCGCCGACATCCGCACCAAGGAAACCGCCGACCTCTTCCTGGTGCTGATCATGCACCTGCTCAAGGACGGCGGCCGCGCCGCGGTGGTGTTGCCCGACGGCACCCTGTTCGGCGAAGGCGTGAAGACCCGCATCAAGGAGCGCCTGCTCACCGAGTGCAACCTGCACACCATCGTGCGCCTGCCCAACGGCGTGTTCGCGCCCTACACCGGCATCAAGACCAACCTGCTGTTCTTCACCAAGGGCCGACCCACCGAGCACGTCTGGTACTACGAGCACCCCTACCCCGCCGGCTACAAGAGCTACTCCAAGACCAAGCCGATCCGCATCGAGGAATTCGCTGCCGAGAAAGCCTGGTGGGGCACGGAAGACGACGGCTTCGCCGCCCGCGTCGAGACCGAGTTCGCCTGGAAGGTCAGCATCGACGAGCTCCGCGCGCGCAACTTCAACCTCGACATCAAGAACCCGCACCACCCCGAGGAAGACAGCCACGACCCGCAGGAACTGCTCGCGCAGTACGCCGCGCTGCAGGCCCAGATCCAGACCACGCGCGACGAACTCAAGGCCATCCTCGCCGCCGCGCTCGAGGGCAACGCATGACATCAGCAAATCACTACGCGCCGCGTAGCATTTCCGCTGCAGCCAGCCGATGTGCGATGAACTTCCCCCCTTTGCAAAAGGGGGGCCAGGGGGGATTCGCCTTTTGCCAGGAGTCCCGATGAACCCCTACCCACCCGCCCAGAAAGCCTTCGCCCGCGAACTCCGCAGCCACCAGACCGATGCAGAACAGCAACTCTGGCATCGCCTGCGCCGCAAGCAACTGCACGGCCTCCAGTTCTATCGCCAAAAACCGATCGGCCCCTACATCGTCGATTTCTACTGCGCCGCCGCGCGCCTCGTGATCGAACTCGACGGCAGCCAGCATTTCGAGCCCGCCCACCAGTCCAGGGACCAGCACCGGGACGCATTCCTGGCACAACAAGGCTTGCTGGTGCTTCGTTTCGACAATCTGCAAGCGCTCAAGGAGACCGACGCAGTGATTCAGGTGGTGTCGCAAACCCTGGAAACCCGAATCCCCCCTGCCCCCCTTTTGCAAAGGGGGGTTCAAACCAGCGCGGTGACAGCAAGCATCACCCCCTCCGTTACCACCTCCGTACCTCCACCCTCTGTAAAAGGAAGCCGAGAGGTTCGCGACGCCACTCCCCCCTTTGCAAAAGGGAGCCGGGAGACTCGCGACACCACTCCCCCCTTTGAAAAAGGGAGCCGGGAGACTCGCGACACCACTCCCCCCTTTGCAAAAGGGAGCCGGGAGACTCGCGACACCACTCCCCCCTTTGCAAAAGGGGGGCCGGGGGGGATTTGCTCGGGCGACCCGTACCGCACCGAAGCGCAAGACACCTCCCCCGCCCTCCCCCCGGAGGGCCAGCCATGAGCACCGCGCTACTGGAAAACTTCGACCTGCTCGCCGCCAGCCTCGGCGGCGTCGCGAAGCTGCGCGAACTGATTCTGAGCCTCGCCGTGCGCGGCAGGCTGGTGCCGCAGGACCCGAGCGATGAGCCGGCGAGCGCGCTGCTGAAGCGGATTCGTGCGGAGAAGGATCGGCTGATCAAGGAAGGGAAGGTCAAGCGGGACAAGCAGGCGTCCCCGCTCACCCAGGACGACAAGCCTTACGACCTACCGGCTAACTGGGAGTGGGTACGGCTAAGCGACCTGCTGCCGGAGTTTCAAAACGGCGCGTCAAGCCGAGGTGACGAGGGCGGGGCCTCGACAGTCGTCTTGCGTCTGGCCGATATCAAGAACGGCAGAATCTCACTTGCAGCGCCCCGAGCAATCCCGATCAACGGAGGCGATGTAAGCAAATACACCCTGATTGGTGGGGATATCCTGATTGTTCGCGTCAACGGGAGCGCCGACATAGTCGGACAATTCATCCCCGTCGAGTCTGGCGTAAGCGCGATTTATTGCGATCACTTTATTCGTATGAGGATCAGCCGAGACTGGTGTCGAACCGGCTACCTCTGCCTACTCGGAAAAACTTCGCTGATACGGGACAGAATCAACCGCTTGTTCATTACGACGGCGGGCCAAAAGACCGTCAATCAAGCGCACATCGGCTCCCTCTCGGTTGCACTCCCCCCGCTCGCCGAGCAATCCCGCATCGTCGCCAAGGTCGAGGAACTCATGGCCCTGTGCGACCGGCTCGAAGCCGAGCAAGGCCACGCCGCGCGGGTGCAGGGGCATTGGGTCGACGCCGCGCTAGTGTAGTGCTGCATTTTGTTTGGAACTTAAGCGGCTGTTTGCGCGAATGACCTTCTGCAGGATGTCGCGAG
>NZ_JBLQGP010000036.1:0-19654 GCF_047806685.1 Thauera sp. WH-1 | reverse complement strand
TTCTCCGTCTTGCATGCATGAAGCATGATAACGGATGTCGTAAATTAAGTCTTTTCAAGAGCGCAGCACTACACTAGACCAGTTCGCCGAAGCCGCCGACGCCGACGAATTCCGCCGCCACTGGCAGCACCTCGCCGCGCATTTCGACACCCTCTTCACCACGCCCGAATCCATCGACCGCCTCGACGCCACCCTGCTCCAGCTCGCCGTGCGCGGCAAACTCGTCCCGCAAGACCCAGAGGATGAGGATGCGGCATCCTACCTAGCTCGCCCAACGATGCTCAGTGACTCAACGCGGCGCGACCTGCCAATAAGGTGGACGTGGGCACGAGTTGACGAAACCGGCAGAGTCGATCTCGGACGCCAACGCGCGCCCCAGCACCACCACGGACCGCACATGCGTCCCTATTTGCGAGTCCAGAATGTCTATGAGGCGCGGATCGACATTTCAGACGTTAAGGAGATGAACTTCTCGCCAGAGGAGTTTGCGACTTTCGCGCTCAGGCCAGGTGACATCCTGCTAAATGAGGGTCAAAGCCGGGAACTGGTCGGTCGCCCTGCTCTTTATCGCGGAGAGGTTCCCGGCGCGTGCTTCCAGAACACCCTAGTCAGATATCGACACTTCGACTTCGTACTTGCGGAATTTGGGCTGATCGTCTTCCGTTCCTACCTGCGTAGCGGGAGATTTCAGCAGATCAGCAAACAGACGACCAACATCGCGCACTTGAGTGCTGGTCGTTTCGCTGCCTTGGAATTTCCGCTCCCCCCGCTCGCCGAACAATCCCGCATCGTCGCCCAAGTCGACAAGCTGCAGGCACTCACCGCCAGCCTCAAGGCCCGCCTCACCACCGCGCAGACCAAGCAGGCACATCTGGCCGAAGCCCTGATCGCCGAGGTCGTCTGATGAACAACCGCCCCGCACTGATACCATCGCGAACCAGCAGCACCGCTGGATGAGAGGTTCGACATGTTCGACAAGGTCGCAGATCTGATCGAGAAGATTCGCCTGGGTGAGGACTCCTTTCTTGAGCTGAAGGAAGTGCGTTTTGCGGGCAGTAAGTTGGCCGCGCCGCATCGCGACGCCCTGGCGGACGAGTTGGCCGCCTTCGCGAACAGCCAGGGCGGCGTCTGCGTGCTCGGCGTCAATGACGCGCGCGAGGTGATGGGCATTCCCGTCGAAAGTCTGGACCTGGTGGAGGATTTCGTGCGCCAGCTCTGTCTGGACAGCATCACCCCTCCGCTTGCCCCAATCCTGCAACGCCTGACGCTGCCGGGCGCCGACCAGGTGCCACAGCCGGTCCTCAAGGTGGAGGTATCCCGCAGCCTGTTCGTGCACAGAAGCCCGGGCGGCTACCTGCATCGCATCGGCAGCGCAAAACGGGAAATGGCACCGGACTATCTCGCGCGCCTGTTCCAGCAACGCAGCCAGGCCCGCATCATCCGCTTCGACGAGCAAACCGTCCCCGGCGCCAGCCTCGACAACTTGTCAGCGCCGCTGTGGCAGCGGTTTGCCAGCCCACGCATCCAGGACACGCGGGAGGTGCTGCTCGACAAGCTGGCGATGGCGCGCACCGACGGCGACGGACAACTACGGCCGACCGTCGCCGGCATCCTGATGGCGACGACCGATCCGCGCCGCTGGCTGCCCAACGCCTTCATCCAGGCGGTGGCGTATCGCGGCACCGAGATCCTGCCGCAAGCCGGCTCGCTGTATCAGATCGACGCGCGCGACATCACCGGCCCGCTCGACGCACAGGTGCTGGCCGCTTGCCACTTCGTGCAGAAGAACATGCGCGTGTTCGCCATCAAGGATCGGGGCCGGCGCGATATTCCCCAGTACGAGCTGACCGCCGTGTTCGAGGCGCTGGTCAATGCGGTCGCGCACCGCGACTACTCCATCCACGGCGCCAAGATCCGCTTGCGCATGTTTGCCGACCGGCTCGAACTGTACTCGCCGGGCGCGATTCCCAACACGATGACGCTGGAAAGCCTCCCCTACCGCCAGTCTGCGCGCAACGAGGCCATCACCAGCCTGCTGGCAAAGTGCCCGATCCCCGACGACGACCAGGCGTTTACCAGCCGCAGCGCGATGATGGACAAGCGCGGCGAAGGCGTGCAGATCATTCTCGACGGCAGCGAACGGCTCGGCGGCAAACGCCCCTTCTACCGTCTGATCGACGAGTCGGAGCTTCTGCTGGTGATTCCGGCTGCGCGGACTGCCGAATAGGGGACACGCCCGCGCGGAGCCGGGAGGGGCTCCGCAAAGAATCAGGCAACAGGGGATCAACCCTTGAAAGGATTGCAGACGGTCAGGCCATCGAGCACCAGCCCGTCCTGCAAGTCCTCGGTGTAAAGCACTTCGGCACCGGCGCTCTGCGCCGCCGCGCAGATCAGCGCGTCGTAAAGCGATAGCCGATACCGCTCCGCGAGATACAGCGCGCGTTCATGGACGGGAAGCGTGAGCGGGAGCACCTCGCAGCAGGCTTTCACTGCGTCGAGCAGTTCGCGGACCTCGGGCCAGGGCAGGTTGAGCTTGCGCAGGCAGACCGACGCGGCCTCGTTCAGTACCTGCACGCTGACCAGGCCACCCTGTGCCAGCAGCGCTTCGGCCATGTTCGCCTTGCGCTCGTCGGCGGACAGCAGGTAGAGCACAACGTTGGTGTCGAGAAATACCCGGCGGGTTGGTTCAGCGCTCGCGGTCGGCATCGTTGGCCTCGAGGCGGTCGAAGCGGAAGTCCGCAGGAAGCCTGCCACGAAGGCGGCGCAGGCGGGCCAGCAGTTCCTGTGGCGGCGTCTTGCGCGCGACCTCGAGAGAGCGCTCGCCAGCGACATGCAGCTCGATCTCTTCCCCTTCCTTCAGATCCAGGGCCTGAACCACCGCCGCAGGCAGGCGGACGGCGAGCGAATTGCCCCATTTGGCGACATGCATGGTTGCACCTCAATAAGATATACGCGACAAAACTAGTATATCCAACCTGCTCTGCCGCCAGCTCGGAATAGTCGAGTCCGCCACTTGGGTACACCGTGGTGACAAGCAACCCAACATCAATATAGACAAGCTCTGCACCGATAGTATGATTAAAGTCGCTTTCTCCAGGAGA
Organism: Thauera sp. WH-1; assembly: GCF_047806685.1. Taxonomy (NCBI): domain Bacteria; kingdom Pseudomonadati; phylum Pseudomonadota; class Betaproteobacteria; order Rhodocyclales; family Zoogloeaceae; genus Thauera; species Thauera sp. WH-1. The sequence goes on along the minus strand of NZ_JBLQGP010000036.1, from coordinate 16,553 downwards.
TCATCATGTCCGTCGTACGCAAGACCATCACCTTGACCGACCAGCAGGATCGCTGGATCAAAGCGCAGATCGAGGCGGGGCATTACACCAACGACAGCGAATACATCCGCGACCTGATTCGTCGCGAGCAGGCGCGCACGGCGCAAACCGAAGCGATCCGTGCTGCTCTGATCGAGGGCGAGAACAGCGGACCCGCACAGCCCTTTAATCTTGAGGCCTTCAAAGCACGCATGAAAGCCGAGCATGGCTGAGTTCCAACTCTCGCCAGCCGCGGTTCGAGATCTGGAAGACATCTGGCGCTACACAGCGCGGCGATGGAGCGCTGCGCAGGCAGAGCGATACCTCGATCTCCTCAACGCAGCCTTCGAACAGCTTGCCCGGGAGCCCCTCTCCGCGCCGGCTTGCGAACATATCCGCAAGGGCTACCGGCGCTGGCGGGTAGAACACCACTGGGTCTATTTCCGCATCGATCGGGGGATGATCCTTGTCATGCGCGTGCTGCATGAGCGCATGGACACCGCCCGCCATCTCTGACTGCGATCAATCAAGCCAGCGCCGGCGGCCGGCGATCTGCCCACGGCGCGGCCTTCTCGAGCTGCGCGGCCAGTGCGATCAGGCGCGCCTCGCCACCATAGGGCGCGGCGAACTGCACGCCGATCGGCAGGCCTTCCGCGCTCCAGTGCAGCGGCACCGACATCGCCGGCAGCCCGGTCATGTTGAACATCGAGGTGAAGGCCGAGGCCAGCACCGCCCTGCGTGCGTAGTCCTCGAAAGGCTGGTCGAGCGAGAGCTCGCCCAGCTTGGGCGGCAGCGCGGCGGTGGTCGGCGACAGGATCAGGTCGTAGCGTGCGAACAGTTCGTCCAGCACACGGCCGCCACGGTCGAAGACGTTGCGCGCCTTGAGGATCTGCTCGGCGGTGTAGGACTTGGCCTTCTGCATGCTTTGCCAGTCGATCGGCTCGAACTCGTCCTCGCGCGCCTCGCGGCCGATGGCCTTCTCGCGCGCCTGTACGGTGTAGAGCATGCCGCTGGCGGTGACGACGCCCATGCTGCCCGCCATCTCGAGGAAGGGCAGTGCCGACAGGTCGATCGGCTCGACGTGGTGGCCGAGGCTGGTGCACAGCGTGGCCGCCTTGTTGGACGCCTCGATGCACTCCGCGTGCACGCCGGCGCCGAACAGGTTGGCCTGGAACAGGCCGATCCTGAGTCCGCGCGGTGCCTGCTCGAGCGCCGCGAGCAGGTCTGCGGTGGGCGGCAGGGTGCGCGCGCCGGGCTCGGCGCCCTGGCTGAGCTGCATCAGCAGCGCGGTATCGCGCACGCTGCGGCTGATCACGTTGTGCGCGGACAGGCCGAGCCAGCCTTCGAGTGACTTCGGGCCCATCGGGATGAGGCCGCGGCTGGGCTTGAGGCCGAACAGGCCGCAGTGCGAGGCCGGGATGCGGATCGAGCCGCCGCCGTCGCTCGCATGCGCCGCCGGCAGCACGCCCGCGGCCACCGCCGCCGAGGCGCCGCCCGAGGAACCGCCGGAGCTGCGCTCCAGATCCCAGGGGTTGCGGGTGGCGCCGAACAGGCGCGATTCGGTGGAGGCGGTCTGGCCGAACTCGGGCGAGGCGAGCTTGGCGAAGATGTTGAGGCCCGCCGCCTGGTAGCGCTGCACCAGGGTGGAATCGTGGTCGGCGACGGCGTCCTGGAAGAAGGCGCAGCCGTTGGTGGTGACCGTGCCCTTGAGGGCGATGCCGAGGTCCTTGAGCGCGAACGGCACGCCGGACAAGGCCGGGCGCGCCGCGCGCTCAGCCTGCCCGGCCGCGTCGAGCGCGCGAGCAGCCTCGCGAGCGAGATCGAAGTGCGGCACGGTGACCGCGTTGATCGCCGCGTAGGCCTCGGCGCGGGCGATCGCCGCCTCGAGCACCTCGCTCGGCTTGACGTCGCCGCGGCGGATGCGCAGCGCGATCTCGGTCGCGTCCCACTGCTCGTACTCGGGCAGTGGCAGAGCCGCAGGCGTGGCCGCCGCAGCCGTACCCGCAGCACCAGCCGCTTTGGCCCCACTCAGACCCACAGCCGCCGCGCCACCGAGCGCTGCACCCGCCTTCAGGAAATCACGACGCCCCTGCTCCACCGCCTGCTCGCTCATGTCAGGTTCCCCATACCTTCTGCGCAGGCACGGCCTGCTTCATCAGTTCATCGACCATGGCCCCGGCTTCCTGCACCGTCAGCCGCGCGCCCTTGTCCTTCTGCGGACCGGTGCGCCAGCCGTCGCACACCGAGATGCGACCGCCCTGGCTCTCGAACACCTGGCCGGTGACGTGCGAGGACTGTCCGCTGCCCAGCCACACCACCAGCGGGGCCACGTTCTCCGCCGCCCAGGCGTCGAAGCCGGTCTCGGGCGCCTTGACCACGTCGGGCATCGCGCTCTCGGTCATCGAGGTGCGCGCGGCCGGGGCGAGCGCGTTGGCGGTGACGCCGTAGCGCGCCAGCTCGGCAGCCTGCACCAGGGTGAGCGCGGCGATGCCGCCCTTGGCCGCTGCATAGTTGGACTGCCCGACCGAGCCCTGCAGGCCGGCGCCGGAGCTGGTGTTGATGATGCGCGCGGCGATCCTGTTGCCGGCCTTGGCCTGGTCGCGCCAGCGCTTCCCGAGGATGTTGGCGAGGCAGAAGTGGCCCTTCAGGTGCACCCGCATGACCTGGTCCCAGTCGTCCTCGGACAGGCTGATGAACATGCGGTCGCGCAGGATGCCGGCGTTGTTGACGACGACGTGCACCTCGCCGAAGGCCGCCACGGCGGCGTCGACGATCTGCTGCGCGGTGTCGATGCGGGTGATGTCGTCGGCGTTGGCGATCGCCTTGCCGCCTGCCGCGGTGATCTCGGCCACGACGGCGTCGGCGGCTTCCTTGCGGATGTCGTTGACCACCACGTTGGCGCCCTCGGCCGCGAAGGCCAGCGCATAGGCGCGGCCCAGGCCGCCGCCGGCGCCGGTGATGATGACGGTGCGTCCTTCACAAATACCCATGTCGATCCCTTCTCTTACAAGCGTTCAATGATGGTCACGTTGGCCTGGCCGCCACCTTCGCACATGGTCTGCAGGCCATAACGGCCGCCACTGCGCTCGAGCTCGTGCAGCAGCGCGGTCATCAGGCGGGCGCCGGTGGCGCCGAGCGGGTGGCCCAGGGCGATGGCGCCGCCGTTGGGGTTCATGCGCGCCGGGTCGTAGTCGAGTTCCTTCTGCCAGGCCATGACCACCGAGGCGAAGGCCTCGTTGATCTCGACCACGTCGATGTCGCTCATGCGCATGCCGGCCTTCTTGAGCGCGGCACGGGTGGCGGGGATCGGCGCGGTGAGGTGCCAGATCGGGTCGTCGCCCATCACCGACAGGTGGTGGATGCGCGCGCGGGGTCAGGTTGTAGCGCTTGAGTGCGGCTTCCGACACCACCAGCAGCGCGGCCGAGGCGTCGCAGGTCTGGCTCGACACCGCGGCGGTGATCGACGGGTACTCGGGGCCGACCGGTTCCAGCTCGGCCATCTTCTCGAGCGTGGACACCCGCGGCGTCTCGTCCTTCGTCACGCCCTCGAGGCCGACGATCTCGCGCTCGAAGCGGCCTTCGGCGATCGCGGCCAGCGCGCGACGGTGGCTCTCGAGCGCATAGACCTCCATGTCGCGGCGGCTGCACTGCCAGTGGTCGGCGATGCCCTGCGCGGAATAGAACTGGTTGACCGGCTGGTCGCCGAAGCGCGCCTTCCACCCCTTGCTGCCCGAGAACGGGTCGGGAAAGCCGAGCGGCTGCCCGGCGAGCATGGCCGACGAGATCGGGATCTGCGTCATGGTCTGCACGCCGCCGACCGCGACCACGTCCTGGGTGCCGCTCATCACCGCCTGGGCGGCGAAGTGCACCGCCTGCTGCGAGGAGCCGCACTGGCGGTCCACCGTGGTGCCGGGCACATTCAGCGGCAGGCCGGCGGCCAGCCACGCGGTGCGCGCGATGTCGCCCGCCTGCGAGCCGATGGTGTCGACGCAGCCGAAGATCACGTCGTCGTATTCATCGGCGGGAATGGCGTTGCGCTCGACCAGCGCCTTGAGGACATGCGCACCGAGGTCGATCGCATGCACGTGGGACAGACCGCCCTTGCGCTTGCCGGTGGGGCTGCGCAGGGCATCGACGATGTAGGCTTGATTGGAGGCTTGCGCCATCTTCATTCCTCGAAAGTGTGGCCGGGGCCGAGGGCCGCGCCCTCGACCAGGATGGCGTCGGCGACCCGCGCCTTGTGGAAACCGCGGTCGCCCCAGGACGCATCGAGCGCCCAGGCGCGCTTCATGAACATCTGCAGATCGACTTCCCAGGTGTAGCCCATCGCGCCATGCACCTGGATGCCGTGGCGTGCGGCCAGCCAGGCGGCCTCGCCGCAGGCGAGCTTGGCGTGCGAGACGCGCGCATCGGCACCGGCCTCGCCGTGGGCGAGCGCGTAGGCGGCGCGGTACAGCACCGGCTTGGCGAACTCGATCCTGGTGGCGACGTCGGCCAGATGGTGCTTGACGGCCTGGAAGCTGCCGATCGGCTTGCCGAACTGCTTGCGCTGGGCGACGTAGTCGACCGACAAGTCCAGCATGCGCTGTGCCAGGCCGAGCAGTTGGCCGGCGGCGGACAGCACGCCGCGGTTGAGCGTCTGCGCCCACAGCGCGCGACCGCTCTCGCCGTCGGCGATCAGGGTGGCGGTGGCGGGCGTCCAGCGCACGCGCGCCAGGCGGCGCGACAGGTCGATGCTGGGGTTGGGCTCGACCTCGACCTGCTCGCGCGGCACGGCATGCACCGCGTCGCCGTCGGCGAGCAGCAACAGGTTGGCGGGGTTGGCATCCGCCACCAGCGGATTGACCGGGTGGCCAACCGCGATGCGGATGCTGCCCTCGGCGATGCGGGCAAGCCAGTCTTCGCGCGATGCGGTACCGGCAGGCAGCGCGGTCATGAGTCCGGCGGCGACGTAGGCGGCATCGGCAAGCGAATCCGGGAGGGCGTAGTAGCCGAGCTCCTGCGTCATCAGCGCCCAGGCGACGTCGTCCATGCCGAGGCCGCCGCAGTCCTCGGGCACCGACAGCGCGGTCAGGCCCTGCTCGGCGATGTTCTTGCGCAGCTCGGGCGAGCGCCCGCTGTCGGTGTCCCAGATCTCGCGCAGCCGCTCGGGCGCGGCTTCGGTCATCAGGAAGCGGCTCACCGCCTCGCGGAAGGTGAGCTGGTCGTCGGTGAAGGTGAAGTCCATGGCGGCCCCTTCCTTATTTCGGCAGGCCGAGCATGCGCTCGGCGATGATGTTGCGCTGGATCTCGTTGGTGCCGGCGTAGATCGGCCCGGCCTGGGCGAACAGGAAGCCGTCCAGCCAGCGCGCGGCCTCGACCGCCTCCGGGGCGTCGCCGGTGAGCTCGGCGAAGGGGCCGAGGATGCGCATCGCGGTCTCGTGCATCTTCAGATCGAGCTCGGACCAGTAGATCTTGTTGGTGCTGGCCTCGGCGCCGATGCGGGCGCCCTTCGCCAGGCGGCCGACGGTGTGGTAGGCCGACAGCGCGTAGGCCTCGGTGCCGGTCCAGGCCTCGATGACCGCGTCGCGGATGCTCGGGTCGCGGTCGGCGACCTCGCGGTTCGCCTTGTAGAGCTCGACCAGCCTGCGCGCGGTGTACTGGAAGCGCGCCGGCGAGCGCAGCAGCAGGCCGCGCTCGAAGCCGGCCGTGGCCATCGCCACGTGCCAGCCCTGGCCCTCGTCACCGATGCGGTTGTCGACCGGCACCTTGACGTCGTCGAAGAAGATCTCGGCGAAGGCTTGCTTGCCGTTGAGCGCCTGGATCGGGCGGATGGTCACGCCCGGCGCGTCCAGCGGCACCGCGAGGTAGGACAGGCCGTGGTGGCGGCTCGAGCCCGGGTCGCTGCGGAACAGGCCGAACAGCCAGTCGGCGAAGCTCGCCCGCGTCGACCAGGTCTTCTGGCCATTGACCACGTAGTGCGTGCCGTCGGCCGACAGGATGGCCTTGCTGGTGATCGCCGCCATGTCGGAACCGGCGTTGGGCTCGGACCAGCCCTGCGCCCACATGTCCTCGCTCGAGGACATGCGCGGCAGGAAGCGCGCCTTCTGTTCCTCGGTGCCGAATTCGATCAGCGTCGGGCCGAGCAGCAGCTGGCCGTTCTGGTTCACCCGCATCGGGGCACCGGCGCCGTAGTACTCCTCCTCGAAGATCAGCCATTCGATGAGGTCGCAGCCACGTCCGCCGAGGGCTTCGGGCCAGATCACCATCGACAGGCGCGCATCGAACAGCTTGCGCTCCCATTCGCGGTGCTGCTCGAAGCCCTCGCGGGTGTCGTAGCTGGCCAGGGGCTCGCGCGGCAGGTTGGCCGCGAGCCAGGCGCGCACTTCCTCGCGGAAGGCTTTCTGGCGGGGGGTGTAGGCGAGATCCATGGTGTCCTCAGAACTTGGCTTCGCGTTTCTCGATAAAGGCGCGGCGGGTTTCCGCCGAGTCGGGGCTGGTGTAGGCCTGCAGCGTGAAGCCCTGCTCCCAGCGGTACTTGTCTTCCAGGTTGCCGTCCTCGATGCCGTTCAACGCCTCCTTGGCGATGCGGATCATGGCCGGGCTCTTCTCGGCGATCTTGCGGGCGATCTCGAGGGCCGCGCCGCGCAGCTCGGCCTTGGTCACGATGCGCTCGATGAAGCCGTAGCGCTCGGCCTCGCGCGCGCCGATCTTCTCGCCGGTGAAGAACAGGTAGCGCACCTTCTGCACCGGGAACAGGCGCTGCAGGTGGGCGCCGCCGCCCATGGCGCCGCGATCGACCTCGGGGAGCGCGAAGGTGGCGCAGTCGGAAGCGATCACGATGTCGGCCGCGCCGGTGATGCCGATGCCACCGCCGAGCACGAAGCCGTGCACCGCGACGACGACCGGTACCGGGTTGCGGTGCACCGCCTTGAAGGTGGCGTAGTTGCCGCCGTTGACCGCGACGATGCGCTCGGGGTGAGCGTCGAGCTCCTTGATGTCCACGCCCGCGCAGAAACCGCGCCCTTCGGCACGGATCACGATCACGCGCACCTCGGGGTCGTGGCCGAGTTCGTCGATGCGGTGCGCCAGCGCGTACCACTCGCTGCTGTCGAGCGCATTGACCGGCGGTTTGTTGATGACGAGTTCGGCAATGCCGCCGTCGATCGTTGTCTGGAAGGCCTGGCTCACGTTATCGGGCTCCGTTGGGTCTCTTGTCGGGTCTGGGGTTGCGGTGGGGCTCGGGCTGCTCGCTCAGGCGACGGCCGCGGTCTCTTTGCAGGGTTCGGTGCCGCGCGCGTCGTCGAGGCGGGCGTACAGCGCGGCGAGGCAGGTTTCGGCCTCGGCTGCGATGCCGTGGATGACGTCCTCGCAGCTCTCGAGCTTGCCGATCGCCGCCGCCACCTGGCCGCTGGGCAGGATGCCTTCGTCGGGGAAGCCGTCCACCATCGAGCGCTGCAGCAGCACCGGCTGGTTGGCCGACATCACCGTCTGCGACACGGCGCCCGGGTCTTCCTTCAGCGCCTGGCGGAACACTCCGAGCATGTGGCCGAGGCTCATGCCGGTCTGCTGCTTCCAGTGCCAGGCGCTCTTGAGCGCGATCAGCAGCCGGCCCATCGGGCTGGCGCCCTCGAGCTTGTTGATGAAGGGGTTCTCGATCATGCGGTGGCGCATGCCATCGACCGCGAGCGTGACCCGCACCTTCTGCGGGTCGTCGACCTTGACGTAACGGTCGAGCGTGGCCGGCGGCGTCGGCGAGTCGGTGGTCATCAGGAAGCGCGTGCCCATGGCGATGCCCGCCGCACCAGCGGCCAGCGCCGCGGCCAGGCCGCGCCCGGTGGAGTAGCCACCGGCGGCGATCACCGGCACCTTCACCGCCGCCAGCACCTGCGGCAGCAGGATGGTGGTGGGCACGCCGCCGGTGTGGCCGCCGCCCTCGCCGCCCTGGATGGTGATCATGTCGGCGCCGAGCTCGACCGCCTTCACCGCGTGCTTCAGCGCACCCACGGTGGGGATGCACAGCACGCCGGCTTCCTTGAAGCGGGCGATGGTCTTCTTGTCCGGCCCGCGGCCGTAGCTCACCGCGCGCAGCTTGTACTGGATCGCCAGGTCGACGCACTGCGCGGCGTTCTCCTGGAACATGTGGAAGTTGAGGCCGAAGTTGCTGCCACCGGTGGCGGCGATGACCTTCTGGATCTCGCCCTCGATCTTGTCGGCGTCGATGGTGGCGCCGGCCAGGAAGCCGAAGCCGCCGGCCTTGGTGGTGGCGATCACCAGGTTCGCATCCGCCACCCAGCCCATTGCGGTCTGGATGATGGGGTAGCGGCAACCGAGGCGCTCGGTGAGCGGCGTGCGCAGCAGCGCGGAGAAATCGGGATTCATGGTGGAGTGACTCATGCCTTGCGCTCGCCGGCGGCCTGCTTGTTGGCGCTGGCCATGGCTTTCGCGTCATAGCCGCCGAGCTTGTCGCCCGACAGCAGTTCGTTGTGGGTGTGGGCGAAGTGGTGCCAGGCGAAGACCGCATCCATCGCGGTGCGCTTGCCCTGCAGGTCCTCGACGTGGTTGATCGCCTGCTTGGTCAGCGCCAGGCCCATGCGCGGCTGCTTGGCGATGCGCGCGGCGAGCGCGTAGGTCTCGGCCTCGAGCTGTTCGCGTGCCACCACCCGGTTGACCATGCCCATCTGGTACGCGCGCTCGGCCCCCATGCGGTCGCCGGTCATGAGGAATTCCTTGGCGATGCGCGGGTTGAGCTCGTAGGGGTGGGCGAAGTACTCCACGCCCGGGATGCCCATGCGCACGACCGGGTCCTGGAAGAAGGCGTCGTCGCTGGCGACGATCAGGTCGCACACCCAGGCCAGCATCAGCCCGCCGGCGACGCAGGCGCCCTGCACCATGGCGACGGTCGGCTTGGGCAGGTCGCGCCAGCGCCGGCACATGTTCAGGTACACCTCCTGCTCGCGCACGTAGAGGTACTCGCCGCCCGGCTTGTTGGTGTGGTCCCACCACAGGTGCACGCGGTCGAAGGGCTTGTTGATGTCGCGCCCCGGCGTACCGATGTCGTGGCCGGCGGAAAAGTGCTTGCCATCGCCGCGCAGCACGATGACCTTGACCGCGTCGTCATCCACCGCACGGCGGAAGGCGGCGTCCAGCGCATAGGTCATCTGCGAGTTCTGCGCGTTGTTGAACTCGGTACGGCTCATCGTCACCGTGGCGATGCCGTCGGCCACGGCGTAGTGCACCGGGCAATCGGTCTCGTACACCGCGCTGTCGGGGCGGCTGACGAAGTTCTGGTCGGGGGCGCTCATGTGTCTATTCCTTGGCCGGATCAGGCGCTGACTCAGACGGCGGGGCGGATGCCCGGCGGGTTGCCCTTGATCTGCGCACCGCGCAGGTTGTGCGGATCAAGGCGGCGGATGATCTCCAGCTGCGCGGCGGTCGGATGCGGGGTTTCGCCCAGCGCCGGCGCTTTAAGCAGCGGGAAACCGGTCTTCTCCTGGACCTCGTCGAAGGCGACGCCAGGGTGCAGCGAGCGCACGCGAATGGCGTGGTCCGGCCCCTCGAAGTCCAGCACGCACAGGTCGGTGACGATGCGGCGGATGTCCATGAAATCCTGACGCATGCCGGGCTCCCAACGCGCGGGGTTGAAGCCCACGCCGGACACCATGTCGACCTCGCCTTCGACGAACACCCGCTTGCTGTGACTGGGCACGAAAAAGGAGTTGATGTGGTTGATGCTGTTGCCCGGCAGGCCACGCACGCCGAGGATGGCGGCCTTGGGCTTCTTGTAATCTCCCACCACCGACAGGTTGGTCTGGCCGAAGCGGTCGATCTGGGTCGGGCCGATCATGGCGTGGCGGCGGCCACCCCACACGCACTCGAACACGCGCTCGAAGGACATGTAGCCGGAGTACTTCGGCACATAGTCTCCGCGCGGGCCGAGCGGGATCGGCTCTTCGACCAGGAAGCATTCGCTGTCGGTCATCAGCAGCTCGGGGGCGTAGGTGAGCTTGGCCAGGCTGGCGCCCAGGCGCGGGATCACGCCGATGCCGGAAGCCAGCACCTCGCCGTCGCCGCGCCAGGCTTCCGAGGCCGCCACGATCATCAGCTCGGCGAGGGTGAATTCAGTGTTGTTGCTCATGCCGCTCGCGCTCCTCAAAACACCGGCAGGGGCAGTGTGCCCATGCGCTCGATACCGCCGTTCTTGTCCTGGTAGGCCGCCTCACCCGGCGTGACGAATTCGTCCATGTAGGCCTGCCAGCCCCCCTCTTCCGCCGCACTGGCGACGTAGCGCTTGAAGTGCGCCATGTCCCAGCCGTATTCGGGTGCGCAGGTGGTCGGGTGGGCGCCGCAGGGCGCGTGCACCACGCCCTTCACCAGATAGCGCTCGAAGGTGTTGAAGCGGGCCTGGTCGGGGGTGAGCGCCAGGCGCTCCTCGACATGCTCGGCCGACACGTAGCAGGCATCCGCCGCACGGGCGACGAGGTGGTCGAAGTACGGGTCGCCGCCCTGGATCAGGGTGTTGCCGAGCTGGTCGGCGACGTTGACATGCACTAGGGCGACGTCGAGCTTCAGGGCCGGCATCGCCAGCAGCACCTCGCCGTCGTCATAGGGCGACTGGATGGTCTTGAGCTCAGGGTTGAGTTTGGTGACATCGGTGGCCAGGCCGCAGCGCGTGGGCAGGAAGGGCACGCGCATGCCAGCGGCGCGCAGGCCCCACTGCCACATGCCCTCGTCGAGCTCCATCAGCTCCAGGCCGCCGGCCTCGCGCACCTTGCGGTACCAGGGCTCGAGCGGGATCGCATCGAGGGTCGCGAAGCCGAAGATCAGCTTCTTCACCTTGCCGGCGGCGCACAGCATGCCCACGTCCGGGCCGCCGTAGGCCACCACGGTGAGGTCCTTCACGTCCGAACGCAGGATCTCGCGCACGATCGCCATCGGCTTGCGCCGCGGGCCCCAGCCGCCGAAACCGATGGTCATTCCATCGCGCAATTGGGCGACGACATCGGTCGCCGTCATCAGTTTGTTCATGGATCGTTTCCTGTTGCCGGCCGCGCTCAGGCGGCCTGTTCGCGCTGGCCGACGCCGAAGTCGTGGCCCCAGATGCTGACGCGGGTGAATTCGAAGGCGTTGTGCCGTTCCCAGTCGCACTGCAGGCCGCCGTAGCCGTACTCGAGATCGAAGCCCGACGGCGTCTTCATGTAGAAGGAGATCATGCGGTCGTTGAGGTGCTGGCCCAGGGTGGCCGACAGCGGCACCTTGTTGGCGATGCGGCGGTCGTGGGCGCGGCCGACCTCGGTCATCGAATCGACCTCGACCATCACGTGCACGCAGCCGCTGGCCACCGGATACTCGGCAATCGCCAGGCTGTGGTGGCGGGCGTTATTGCAGTGCAGGAAGTGGATGCGCACCGGCGGCGCAGCGGGGTCGGGACGGAAATTGAAGATGTCCGACAGGCCGAAACCCAGCACGTCGCGGAAGAAGGCGGCGGTGGCATCGAAGTTGGGCGCCGGCATCACCGTGTGGCCCAGGCCCATGTCGCCGGTGAGGAAGCGCGGCACGCCCTGCGGCGACACGAAGGGCTGGCAGTCCGACAGGTGGCCCCAGCACAGCTCGTGGCGGTTACCCGAGGGGTCGGTCACCACGGCCACGGCCTGCATGCCGCGCTGGGCGACGGTGGCGGCATCGGCGAGCTCGTAGCCCACGCCCTTGGCGTCGAGTTCGGCGAGCGCGGCCTTGAAGGCGTCGTCACCCGCCAGCTCCCAGCCCGACGCCACATAGCGGCGCTCGGCGCCCTGCACCACCAGGATGCGGAAGGGGCGCTCGTCCATCTTGATGTACAGACCGCCGCCAGGCGCGGTCGAGGTCATCATGCCGAGCACCTCCTCGGCGTAATGCTTCCATTCGGCGAGGTCGTCGATCTGCGCGACGAAGTAGGCCAAACCGCGGATGTCGATCATTGCTGCCCCCAAGAGATTGGTCGGATACGTGAGGGCATTGTGCGAAGAGGCGGCGGCGCCATCATCGTCCGTTGAGACTACGAAAACGCCTGCCCGAAGGTGACCTGCCCAAGCCTCCGCACGAGGTGTCAAGCGTGCTCGCTGCAGGTGAGCCGGCAGGCGAAAGATTCAACTTGAAGCGCGACCACTTGCGCGACACACTCTTGTCGCGCTTTGTCGCTCAGGCGCGACAAAGCGCGACAGAATCCCCCGAGGAGCTTTTCGCGATGCCACGCACCACGCTGCAACAAGAACTCGAGCTGATCGCATCCGTCGTCGGAGCACATCCGGTCGGAATCGGCATTGCCGACATTGAACTCGAAATGACTCGGCGCCAAGGCACCAAGCCCAACCGTCGTACATTGCAACGCCGCCTGCAGAGGCTCGTCGTCGAGCGGCGCCTGACCACCGAGGGCGAAAGCGTCGCCCTGGTCTACAAGCCGGCCTCCGATCGCGCGGTGCAAGCCATTGGTCCGGCGACACCGAGTACCACGGCACCGACCGAAACGGCGCTGTATGTGCCCTTATCCCCGGAAGGTGCCGCCATCCGCGACCAGATGAGGCGACCCCTGATGCATCGCCGCCCGGTCGGTTATCAGCGTGACTTTCTGGAGGCTTACGTCCCCGGCGAAACCTTCTACCTGCCTGAAACGCTGCGCCACCAGTTGCACGAGATGGGGCGCACGTCCGACAGCGAGCGACCCGCAGGTACCTATGCACGGGACATCCTGAGCCGCCTGCTGGTCGATCTGTCCTGGGCCTCATCGAGACTGGAGGGCAACACCAAGACTGGAGGGCAACACCTACAGCCCAACCTGACGCGCACGAATGCCACCGGCTTAGCGCGCTCTATTTTCCGTTTTCCGAGACGCCTCCACCGTGGCCAGCGGCAGGAAGAGCGTGAACGGTGAGTCGGGCAAAGCGATAAAGCCATGATGTCGATAGAAGGCCGCTGCCGCCTCGTCCTTCGCATCCACCATCAAGGCATAGGCGGCAATCTCGGAACGGACAGCACGGTCAAGCGCATCGGCCAGCAGTGCACCGCCCAGCCCTTGCCCTTTGAAAGCCTGATCGACGGCCAAGCGGCCCATGCGAACCGCTGGCACGGTCGGATAGCGCGGCAACTTCTTGCCGACGCTGGCCGGAAGATCGGTCAGCAGCAGGCTTGCTGACGCCAGCGTGTAGTAGCCCGCGATGCGTTGCCCTTCCGCCAACGCCACGAAGCAGGCAGCCACACGGCGGCGAACATCTTGGGTGACCTGTTCCCGCAGATAGCGCTCAAGCGGTTCTGACCCGCAGTTGAACGCCGCGCGAACGTGCGCTGCATCGAGCGGCGTGAGCCGGAACGGTGCGCTGCTCATTCAGCACGCAAGAGCTTGCGGCGACGGGCGAAAGCGCGTTCCAAGGCCGGCGCCGGTTGCGGCGGCGACAGCAAGGCTTGTGCAAAGCACTCCTGATCAGCCAGCGACAGGCGGATGATCTCGGCTTGCTCGATGGCGCGTTGCGCGGCTTCCTGGACGGCAGCGACCACAAAATCAGTCATGGTGCGACCCTGAAGTTCAGCGGCGCGCTTGAGCATCGAATGCAGATCGGTGCTGATCCGGGCTTCGAGGCGGGCGGTAGAAGTGGCTGTGGGCATCGTCTTGTCCTCCTGTCGAAATGATACGGCAGACTGCCGTACATGGCCACACCACTACCATACGATTTTTCCGTTTCGTGAGCTGGCCCCTTCTACGTCACCGCCACCTATCCAAACCACCACCGCGGCTGGTGCCACGCTCACCCACGACGCCATGGGCAACCTCACCGGCGACGGCGTGTGGACCTACGCCTTCGACGCCGACAACAAGCTCAAGAGCGCGACCAAGACCGGCTACGCCGCCACGCTCGCCTACGACGCCGAAGGCCGGCTGCGCCGCACCACGCTGGCCGGCACGATCACCGATCTCGCCTACGACGGCGTCGATCTCGTGGCCGAGTACGACGGCGCGGGCACGCTCTTGCGCCGCTATGTGCACGGCCCCGGTATCGACGAACCGCTGGTGTAGTACGGCCGGGGAAGCAAAAAAACGGCCACCAACCCTTGCGGGGAGGCGGCCTGGAAGAGAGGAGGACAACCATGCAACGAAACTGCAGGTACTACGACTGCGCACTACAGGAACAACTGCACATCGAGCACCGCGGGACGGCGGCGCCTCACATGTAAAGGATCACGAGATCGTTGATGACGGACGGCCGCTCGCTGCCGACGATATGGGTCACGATCTCCATCGTCATCTGCATGCCCTTGGGCAGCTTCTCCACCGACTTTACCCGCGAGCGCGCGTGGATGCGCGATCCTGCCGGCACCGGCGCCGGGAAGCGCAGGCGGTTCGAGCCGTAATTGACCATGTTGTTGAAGCCGACCACCTCGAAGTCGAGCGGGATGCGCAGGCGCGACTGCAGCACCTGCACCAGCGCGCCGTGGGCGATGGTGCCGCCGAAGGGGCTCTGCTTGCGCGCGCGCTCGGGATCGGTGTGGATCCAGTAGTCGTCGCCCGACAGCCTGGCGAACTCGTCGATCAGCGCCTGATCGACCACGACCTGGTTGCTCCAGGCCGAGTAGGTCTCGCTGACCAGCGCCTTCATAGCCGCTTCGTCGTCGAAACGCACCTGGCGCTTCGCGGCCTCCGGCTCGGCGCTGGCCTGGGCCTCGGCGGCCGCGGCGAGCGCGGTCGGCGTGCTGTCGATGCGGGACGGGAGATCCTTGTCCGCCGCGGTGAAGCGCAGCAGCGCGGTGCCATCGGATTTCACCGTGTCGAACACAGGCTTGACCCGCATGCCGACCTTGACCTCGGATTCATCCACGCCGATCAGCGTGGTATTGATGCGCACGCCTTCGTCGAGCTCGACCACCGCCATCTTCTGCGGCATCTCGTCGGCGAAGTCGGGCAGTGTCGGGACGCGGGTCAGCGTATAGGTGTAGAGCGTGCCCGTACCCTTGACCTCCTTCCACGCCAGGTCCTGCGACCAGCACTTGTCGCAATGGCGGCGGGGGAAGAAGACCCAGTGACCGCAGGACTTGCATTGCGGGATCGTGAGGCGGCCTGCCTTGAGGCCGTTCCAGAACGGTGCCGAGATCTCGGTGGCCGTCGGCAGGGGTTTGTTGGTCGACATGCTCGTCATGCTCCCTGGAGAATCAGTGCGCCCTGCTCGCTCATCACGCCACCGGTGCCCGAGACGAACACGGTGTCGCAGCGCTTGAGCTGGCGCTCGCCGGCGCGGCCGGAAATCTGGTGGAAGGCCTCGATGACCTGCGACATGCCGCCCGCGGTGCCGCTCTGGCCGAAGCTCAGCTGCCCGCCGTGGGTGTTCATCGGGAAGTTGCCCTTGTAGGTCAGGTCGTGCTCGCGCACCCAGCGCATACCCTCGCCCTTGGGCGCGAAGCCGGCATCTTCCAGCGTCAGCAGCACGGTGATGGTGTAGCAGTCGTAGAGCTGCGCGGCGTGGATGTCGCTGCGCTGGATGCCCGCCATCGCGAAGGCGCGCTCGGCCGCAGGGCCGATCGGGGTGTCGGTCATCTCGGTCGCGTAGGTCGGCGACTTGAAGTACAGGTGCTCGCCGAAGCCGGTGATGCAGGCGCCGCGGTTCTTCGCCCGCGCCGCCACTTCCTTGGAGGCCACGATCACGGCGGCACCGCCAGCGACCGGCATCACGATCTCGAGCACGCGCAGCGGCTCGGCGACCATCTTGCTGGCGAGCACGTCCTCGATGGAGAGCAGCTTGCCGAAGAAGCTGGCGTCCGGGTTGGCGAGCGCGTTGGTGCGCTGGTCGACCGCGATCTTGGCCATCGCCACCGGGTCGTAGCCGTACTTGGCCGCGTAACGCTGGGCGATCATCGCGTAGCCGGTGTTCTGGCCCATGTGACCGTAGGGCAGGTCGAACTCGGCCTCGGGGGCGCCGAAGGCGGTGCTGTGGCCACCGAAGCGCATCGCCCGCGCCATCCAGCTCGGGTCCTCGTCCGGCCCGAAGGGCGCCATGCGCGCGGGAATCACGCACAGCACGGCCTGGCACAGGCCCATCTCGACCGCCATCGCCGCGCGCCACACCGCCGCCACCGACGAGCAGCCGCCCAGGTCGACGACTTCGGCGAAGTTGAGCGACAGGCCGAGATACTCCGCCGCCATCGCCGGCACGAAGACCTGCGCTTCGTGGAACTGCGGGCCGTGGATCACCAGGCCGTCGATGTCGCTGGCCTTGAGCCCGGCGTCCGCCAGGGCAAGGCCGGCCAGGTCGGCCACCTGCTCGAGATGGAACATCCGTGGCGCGATCGCGTACTTCTCCGGCCGGTACTGCGCGGCGCCGACAATTGCTGCGTTTCCTTTGAGACCCATGCTCCCTCACCTCGCTGATGCGGGCACCGCCCGCTCTGTAGTGCGCTCAACGATGCCACAGGCGCTGCGGCCGGCAATCGTTCAAATCGACTAGGCGAAGCGGGGGAGACCCTAGCAGCCTGTCGGACTACTCCCTGTAAAATACCGCATCACCCCCGGATCCTGAGAGCATGAGCCGCTTCCGCCC
>NZ_JBLQGP010000035.1:0-21530 GCF_047806685.1 Thauera sp. WH-1 | reverse complement strand
CTGCATAACCTATTGAACGTGAACGACTTTTCTGAAGATTTTCAGGAAGTGCATGTCATTCGAGTGCGATAGCCCTGCTGTGCGAGGGCAGTACCCGTCATGCCCAAGGTCAACAAAATTGCACCAACAAGTTTCGTTTTGCTCATGATCTGCTCCTTGTATGAACCGTAGGAAAATCATCGGGAAAAACTTTCTACACCACCCGTGCACCGGGATCGCGCAATCATAGTCATCCTCGGGCCACGGGGTGATCCGAATTCCGCAAATCTGTTGCCGTCGTCACAGAAACGGCAACACCGCTGCGCACCGAAACTGTCACACAAGACGTTGAGGGACATGGCGCGCTCCAGATGATGTCAAGTAATGGCATAGGCTGCCTGCCACTAAACCGACTACCTGTGCGCCTGGAGGCACGTTCCCGCCGCCTCGACGAACCCCACTTGATTCGACCAGTCGGTTCAGGAACCTGCCCCGTACGCACGGACACGACCGAAGCTCTTCCGGGGCAGAGGTTCCGGTTCGCAGAATGTCAGGCGAGCGACAGGTTTTCGTCGCATTGATCCGGATCACGACGCGCCGCGCGACTCGTAGTACTGGGCGATGGCAGGAATCGCGGCGATCCGGTCGTTGAAGGCCGCAAGCTTCGGCGCCACGGTCTCGACCAGGTCGGCTGGAATGTGGTCGAGCTTGCCGGAGCCAAGCCAGCGCAGGATGACGAAGGCCTTGAGGTCGGCGACGGTCAGGCGATGGTCGGCAAAGAACTCGCCGCCGTGGCTTTCGAGTTGGTTCTGCAGCCAGCACAGATACCGCGGCAATACTTCGGCCGTCAGGCCCTCGCGGGCGTGCTTCAGCGCATCGCCAGTCAATCCGAAGGTCGCCCCGATCTTGGTGTTGATGTCTTCCAGGGCACCCATCACTTCGTCGCAGAACAAGGCCTGAAGGTGGTCTTCGGGGTAAAGCCCGGCCAGCTTTCCGGCATAGCGCGTAATTGCGTCGCTCTGGGTGACTTGCACGTCATTGACGTGCAGCGTCGGCACCTGGCCCAGCGGTGTGGTCTTGCGCACCTCGGCAAAATCACCGAACGCAAAACGCTCGTCCTCGAACGGAATACCGCCGAGGCGCAGAGCCAGGCGTGCGGGCTCTGCCCGTCCGCCGGAGACGTCGAAATAGGTAAGCTTGAGTTTGTCCATGGGTCCTTGTCCTGCCAGCGTGCGGCGTTGTGGCTCGGGGAGTCTTGCGATCAGGGCAGCGCAAAGCGGGTACTGCAGGACATACGTATAGGCTACGCAGCGGGGGCATGCAAGGGCATGCCGCTGTCGCAGCCGGCCCACGATCAACCCACCAGCGCCACCAGCTTTGCACGCACTTCTGCCAGCTCGGCGGCGCTGATGCGGCCCTTCAGCTTGGCGCGTCGCGCCCGCCAGTCGAGGCTCTTGACCTGATCCGCAAGTACGGCGCTGTCGGTGTCGCCGGCAATGCGCACCTCGAACGAATAGCCCTTGATCTGCGTGGTCATGGAACAGCACAGCATCAAGCCCGTCTTGCCGTTGTAGGCCGCGGGACTCAGCACCAGCGCGGGTCGATGTCCCGCCTGTTCGTGACCTGTCTGCGGGTCGAACTGCAGCCAGACGATGTCTCCGGCATCCGGCACAAAGGCACGCGGCATCACCAGATCTCGTTGCCGATCGCCGGACCCGTGCCCACCTCGGCGTGCAGGTTGTCGGCGGTGATGCCGGCGAGCAGGACATCCAGGTCGTAACGCTTGTGCGCCAACGGTTCGATGATGATGCGGCCGTCTTCCTCGCGCACATCGACTGGGGCGTCGAGCTTCAGATGTGCCGCCTCCATGATGGCGGCGGGGATACGAACAGCCGCGCTGTTGCCCCATTTCTTCACGGTGAGTTGCATGTTGCCTGCTCCAAAATAGATCTACATTGTTGATACTTTATTCCAGCAAATGTGCGTGATTCTGCAGATCGCGCTCACGCTGCTCGACCCGGCGCTGGTAGCTGGCCTGGTTCTTGGTACAACGCAGCTCGTACGGGCGGGTGTGGCGGAGGGTCTCGGTGTCGACATCGCAGGCATCGCGCCGGATGGAGTCCTCGACATGGCTGCGCTGCGCCTCGGCCGCCTTCAAGACCCACTGCTTGCGCTTCGGGTCGGCCAGAAAGTGGGCGAGCTGGAGGCAGTTCGGGCAGCGGCAGCGAACCTGGCTGGGACGTGAGAAGTCTGCGGGCGGCTGCAGCGGCTCGGCGATGCGCCGGGCCAGGTGATTGCGGCATGCGCCCCTCAATTCGCGGATCGGCGGCCAGGACCGTTGCGCTTCGGTCGCCGCGACCAGCGCCAAGGCGGCAGGGACGAGAACCGGGTCCGCTGGAAAGACGTCCGGATTGGCAAGGACATCAGCAACCAGGCGATGAGCGACACCATCCGCCTGCAGGGCGAAGCTCGCCTGCAGCAGATCGACGACCAGCGCGGACGTCGGTCGCACCTGTCTGGATGCACCGCGGGCAACCGCCGCCGGCTGCCCGGGCAGCGCGGCGATCAAGTCCGCCGCCGCCTGCTGCAAGGCAGCGGTGGCCGCGGCATCGTGCGTCGCACCAAGGGCCTCGCTGATCATGCGCAGCAGCTCGGCACAGGCCGCGGGATCGCGCGCGGCATTGGCGGTGACGATGCGGTGCACCGTGTCGGCAGCCTCGAGCGGCGACAGCAGCGTAAGGGCGGAGACGAGCCCGGCGTTGTCGCCTTGTTGGTAGTCAGCGCCGACAGTCACCTTATCGATGAAGGCCAGGAGGGCTTCACGGTCCTCCAGCCCTCGGACCGCTTCGAGAAAGCGGACTGCGGATTCGCTCGCCCGCTCCCAGGGCTGCCGCTCGGACCAGTTGCGGACGATAAGGCCGGCAAGCTCGTGCGCCTGATGCCACAAGTCGGCCATCGCCTGCTGCTCTGAACCGCCCTGCTGCCAGCGCCGCACCAGATCGGCCAGCGAGGGCAAGGACACATCACGCCCGGCCGCCACGATCAGGGCCAGCCGGCGTTCGCTCGGCCACAGCACCAGCGCCGCGCGGCGATAGCTGCGCTCGAAGGTAGCGCCGGCATTGCCGGTGGCCTCGAAGAACTGCACCTCGTCCGGCTCGGCATCGGCGAACACCTCGGGCGGACACAGCTCGTCCTCGGTGAAGGGCAAGCGCTGGAGCACGGCACGGGAATCGTCCGGCGCGCGCAGGCCAGTCAGCACGAGCCGGCGCTCGAAGACCTCGCCCATCTCGAACTCTTCGCTGTCGCTGTCAGGGTAGTGGTGGCGACTGCGGCGGTAATAGACCTCCTCTGCGCTACCCGTTTCCTCGATATTGACCAGCGCCAGGCTCAGGTCACACTGCGCTTTCTGCGCGGCTTTCACCAAGAGTGCGCCGACCGCGGCATCGGCGTTCTTCAGCGTCCCGAATCCGATCTCGGCCGCGGTATAGACGTGCTCGAGCGGATAGATCAGCTTCGCCGGCACCTGCGCCGATCCAGCCGCCAGCTCGCACCGCCATTGCGCGAGCAGCGCAGCGACCTGGTCGACCTCGGCGTCGTAGGCCGGTGGCTGCAGACGCTTACCGCGCCCCGGCCGGACCAGGTTGTAGATCAGCGCCAGGCGGCAGCCGGCGGTGATCGGCCGAACCTCGTGCCAGCAGTCGGCGTAGAAGGCCGCAAAGGCGACCTCGGCGGCGTCCTCGCTGTTGAGCGCGAGACACACCTCGCGCCCCTGATGGCGGATCAGCAGCTCGCCGCCGGCGTACTCCGAGGGCAGCACGACGACCAGGGTGGCGAACATGCCAGGCAGCTTCTCGGTGTCGCGATGGCCGAGGAAGAAGCTGCCCTCGTCATACACCAGCATCTTGTACAGCTCCGCGCTGACCGGACCCTGTACGCCGAGACCCTCGGCGCAGCGCGACACGATGGCCTGCAGGTTTACCGCCCAGTGCCGGCCGCCAATTTGGACGTGACCTGCGTCGATCTGCCAGGTGCGTCGCACCTCGCTATCGACCAGGGTGTCGGGGCCACGCCCATAAGGGGCCCGCTCGGCGACCGCAGCCAGTGCCACCGCCTGCTGGGGCAGCAGGGGTAAGGCGACCGTGCCGACGCCGTCGACGCTGATGCGCGGCGCGAAGATCTCCTGTCGCCCCGAGAAATAGAAATCACCCGGTCGCTGCACCGTAGCCAGAATCTCGGCCAGCGTTTGGTTGATGCCTGGCATGGAGCGGATTTCCTCTGTGCTTTTGGACGGAGGCGAAGTCTGGCATGTGATCAGATTTGCCGCCTGCCTGATCACCTCGATTGACACCAATGCGGCCCGCCTCGCGGCGTCTGGCGCCCTCTCACCAAGGAAGCGCCGGAGCCCTTCGAGCATGATCCATTGCAATGTGCGGCCAGGTGCTGGACACGACTTTCCAGCGCGTCGTCGATCTTGAGGGACGTTGCCATATCAGGACGCCGGCACCGCCTCCCGCACATGCCGCTTCGCCACTCCGCGGAGCATGGCGCCGAACACGAAGGTCGCCACCAGCGTCGCAAGCACGCAGCCTTGCCAGAAGCCGGCCACCGAGGGCGCATCGATGCGCCAGGGGGCATGGAAGCTCAGCCAGTAGCCGCCGGCCAGGCCGATGCCCCAGAAGCAGAAGGTATGCACCACCATCGGCAGCAGGGTGACCTTGTAGCCGCGCAGCGCATGCGCGGCCACCGTCTGCAGGGCGTCGAAGGCCTGGTAGAGCAGCAGCCAGACGACCAGCCCGAGCGCCACCGCCTGCACCGCCGGGTCGGTGGTCGAGAAGGCCACCAGCGGCCTCTGCAACGCCCACAGCAGCGCACCGATCAGCAGCGCAAAGCCGAGCGCGAGCTTCATGCCCAGCCGCGCGGTGCGCTGGGCGCGCTGCCAGTCCTGGGCGCCGGCGGACTGGCCGACCAGCACCATGGTGGCAATCGACAGCGACAAGGGCAGCATGTAGATCATGCCGGTGAAGTTGGCGATGACGCGGTGGCCGGCCACGGTCTCGGTACCGAGGCGGGCGGCGAGGATGGCGATCAGGGTGAAGGAGCTGATGTCGATGAAGGTGGACAGGCCCATCGGCAGGCCGAGGCGCAGCAGCTGCCCCAGCGGCTTGCGCTGCGGCCGCTGCCAGGCGTGAAACAGCCGGTAGGGCCGGTAGCCGGGGTTCAGGACCAGATAGGCGAGGCCGCAGGCGCAGGCGAGCCAGTTGACGATCGCGGTCGACAGCCCGCAGCCCATGCCGCCCAGCGGGGCGAGGCCGAAGGCGCCGTTGGTCAGCGCCCAGGCCAGCGGGATGTGGGTGGACATGACGATGGCGCTGATCACCATCAGCACCCGCGGCCGGCCGACGGCGTTGTTGAAGGCGTAGAAGGTGCGGTACAGCAGCAGCGCCGGCAGGCCGAGCGCGGTGGCGGCGAGGTAGTCGCTGGCCTTGGCGGCGACGGCGGGCGGCACGCTGGCCAGCTCGAGCAGCCAGCCGGGGCTGAGCATCAGGGCCACACCGGGCACGGCGAGCAGCAGCGCGAGCCAGAAGCCCTGCTGCAGCGCCGGCGCGATCGCCTCCTGGCGGCGCGCGCCGACGTGGTGGGCGATGGTCGGCGCCACCGCCTGCAGCGTGCCGGTGAGCAGCATCACCACCGAGATGTAGTAGCTGCTGCCGATGGCCACGCCGGCGAGGTCTTCGGTGCCGTATCGGCCGGCAATCACGGTATCGGCCACCATCATCGTCATCGACAGCAGCTGGGCGATCAGCACCGGCCAGGCGTGGTGCAGGAGCTGGGCGACGATGGCACGGCTGCTGGAGGCAGGAGGGGAGGCAGCGGGATCGCTCATGCTCGGGGCGGACGGAGGGCGGTCGCCGATGATCGCCGTTTGCCGGCCAGGGATAAAGAGGGCGGGCGCGATCAGATCGTTGTTGTTTGACGAACAATGCACGCCGAATCGCGTCCGCCTGGATTCGCCATGCGCGCGCGGCACGGGCCGCGTCCGCTCAATCCTTGGGCCGCGCTACAGCAGCCATTGCGGCCGCAGCAGCATCACCAGCCCGAGCGCCAGCATCACCGCACCCGACAGCAGCTTGAGCCGGCGCCCGCCGCGCTCATCGAGCTTGCCGCTGCCCAGCGCCAGCACCGCGGCGCCGACCATCAGCGCATCGTCAGCGATGTAGGCGAGGATGTAGAGGCCGAGGTAGGCGTAGTGCGCGAGCGGTGACAGCTCATGCTGGGTCAGCACCGCGGTATAGATCGCAGGCAGGCCGGCGGTGCACAGCAGCTCGACGAAATTGACCACCACCGCCAGTACTGCCACCGCGGCGAGCGAGGCGGGCAGGGATTCGGCCTTCAGGATCGCGCGCGCCCGCGCGTAGAGGCCGGGCTTGGCCGCCTCCGGGATGGACAGAGACAGCCCGCGGCGGAAGGCGAAGAAGTCCTTGACGTTGATGAAGCCGATCAGCATCGCCAGCCCGGCCAGCCCCACGCGCAGCGCCTCGGTCATGCCGACGAAGAGGAACACGTTGAGCCAGGCCGCCATGAAGGCGTAATACACGGCGCCACTGGCCAACACGAAGGTGCCCGCCACCAGGACCATGCGTCGGCGGTCCTTGAGCCGTACCAGCAAGGACAGCAGGAACAGCAGCACCCACATCGCGCAGGGGTTGAAGCCGTCGAGCAGGCCGAGCGCCAGCGTAAACAGTGGCAGGCCGAGCTCGCTCGCCCGCAGCGTGCCGAACAGGCCTGACTCGACCGTGCCGGGCGGCGCCTGCGGCGCGGCCTCGTCGAGCAGGCGCAGCAGCTCGGCGCCGACGTGCTCGCCATCGTCGAAACCGACCAGCACCTGCGCGCCGAAGACGAAGGTGGGCACGCCGGGTGGCCAGGCACCGGCCTGGCGGCTGATCTCGATCAGGGCATCACGTGCGGCGGGGTCGCGGTCCACCTCGCGATAGACGATCGCCAGTCCGGGCCGCTGCACGGCCAGTTCGGCCAGGAAACGCTTGGCATCGGCGCAGTGCGGGCAGCCGTCGCGCACGAACACTTCGAGCACGCCGACCGCGGCGGCCGTATCGCCCGGCGCATCCGCTGCGGCAAGCACTCGCGCGGGCACACCGACGGCAGCCAGCAGCAGGCCGCACAGCAGCAGGCGCACCAGGATCGCGTAAGGCATGCTCGCCCTGCTTTCCCGGATGTCTGGCTTAGCGCGTGGCCTCACCCTCGGCGGAGCTTGCCGGGCTGCGTTCCTCGACGGGTGCCGGCGGCTGCTCGGCGGCATCGCCGGCGGCCTCCGTCTTCGGGCGCACGCTTTCGATCGCGCCCTTGCCCACTTCCTTCAGGCGTTGCGCCGCATCACGGGTGGCCTCGGCGATCCGCTGTGCGGCCTGTTCGGCGGCTTCCTTGGCATCGCGTACGGTCTCATCGCTGCCGGCCGCCGCCTCGATGCCTTCGCGGACCTTTTCTTCGGTGGTTTCGACGACGGCCTGCACGGCGGCCGCACCCGCTTCACTGAACTTCTTGGCGGCTTCGCCCGCCTTGCCGGCCGCCTCGCGCGCCGCCTCGACCGCCTCGCGGCTCGCCTCCTTGGCATCCTGCCGCGATTGCTCGGCGGCGGGCGGTGTGTCGGCCGTCTTCGGCGCCTCCTGTACAGGCTCGGGCGAGCAGGCCGCAAGCAGGCTCAGGGCAAGGACGGACAGCAGGGCAGGCAGGGCTTTCATGGTGGTCGGCACAGGGATGGGCAGTGGAGGGGTGTAGCCGTGAGGTTACGGAATCCGACGGGGAAAACAATGGACGGATTCCACACTGCAACATCCGGAAAGCAAATGGGCCCTTGCGGGCCCATTCGTGCTGTACAGAGAACGCGCGGTGCTTACTTGACGCGGTTCTTGTACTCGTCGGTGCGGGTATCGATCTCGATCTTGTCACCGATCTCGACGAAGGCGGGAACCTGCAGCTCGAAGCCGGTGTTGATCTTGGCCGGCTTCATGACCTTGCCCGAGGTGTCGCCCTTGACGGCGGGCTCGGTGTAGATGACTTCGCGCACGACACTGTTGGGCAGCTCGACCGAGATCGCCTTGCCGTTGTAGAACACCACCTCGCACTGCAGGCCGTCTTCGAGGTACTTGAGCGCATCGGTCATGTTGTCGGCTTCGACTTCGTACTGCTCGTAGTCGGCATCCATGAACACGTACATCGGGTCGGCAAAGTAGGAGTAGGTGACTTCCTTGTGATCGAGCACGACCACCTCGAACTTGTCGTCCGCCTTGTAGACCGACTCCGACGGCGCGCCGGTGAGCAGGTTCTTGAACTTCATCTTGACGACGGCGGCGTTGCGGCCGGACTTGTTGTATTCGGCCTTCTGCACCACCAGCGGGTCGCTGCCGACCATGATGACGTTGCCGGAGCGGAGTTCCTGAGCGGTTTTCATGCTGTTTCCTGAATGATCCGACGCGGCTCGTGGCCGCATGTCCTTGAAAAAATTAGCGCG
This sequence comes from Thauera sp. WH-1, assembly GCF_047806685.1. Lineage (NCBI taxonomy): Bacteria > Pseudomonadati > Pseudomonadota > Betaproteobacteria > Rhodocyclales > Zoogloeaceae > Thauera > Thauera sp. WH-1. The sequence goes on along the minus strand of NZ_JBLQGP010000035.1, from coordinate 13,027 downwards.
CGATTCTACCCCGGGGCGCCCTTGATGTGGAAACAGAATTCTGTCAAGCGGCTCACGAGATCGGGTTGAGCGGCCTGCCCTTCGCACCACCGCTGCGCATGCGCATCGAGCGCCGGCAGTACGGCAGCCAGGCGTGACCAGGCCTCGCCCAGGCCGGGTCCGTCGCTATCGAAGCCGTTCCAGGCCCGCCAGAAGCCGGCGAGGGCGTCGGTCTCGGCGACGGGCCAGCCGGCACAGTAGCGCGCGAGGAAGGCCTCGAGCTTGTCGCGATGCGCATCCTCGGCCTGCGGGTAGATCTGCCATACGAAGGGGCGGCCGGCCCACTGCGCGCGAACGAAGGAGTCCTCGCCGCGCACGAAGTTGAGTGCGCAACTCCACAGCAGCTCGTCGTATCCCGCCTGATCGGAGAATGGCAGCGCGAAGACGCTGAGCCGACCGCGCGTCACCGACTCCCCCGCCTGCAGGCCCTTCAGGCCGAGCGCCTGCGCCACATCGCCCAGCACGCGCGACTCCGGCACCAGCAGGGCGACCGCCCGCGGACCCGCCTGCCAGGCCGCGAGCAACTCGCCGAGCGCAGGCTGCGCGTAGGCGAACAGCGAGATGAACAAGGTGTCGTCGGGGAGGCGGTCGAGACCACGGGCTGCAAGCCAGGCTCGCCGTCCGGCGGGCGTGGCGACGAAGGTGTCGCGCTGCACGAGCAGGTCCGGCTCGCGCAGCAACCCGCCACTGGCGGCATCGAAACCCGGAAAGAAGAAATGCTTCACCAGCGGCAGCCGGGGATGCGGTGAGGCGAGGCCATGACAGCCCGCCACCCAGTCTTCGGCCGACAGATACTCCAGGTTGATCCACACCGGCTTCACCGCCAGTCGGGTCATCGCCTGCAGGTGGGCGTCGGGCAGCTCGCAGGCGAAGGCCTCGATGACGACCTCGCCCGGCGTGAGCATGGGAAAGGGCTCGACCCAGTGGCGCAGCTCCACGCCCTCGACAAGCAGGCCGTGCTCGCGATCGCCGTCCGCGGCGGACGGACAGATCCGGCACAGCACGGCCCAGTCATCGACCCAGAGGCGGACCGGCGCGCCCTCGCGCCGCGCCAGATCGCACGCCAGCCGCCAGCAGACGCCGATATCCCCAAAGTTATCCACAACCTGGCAGAAGATCTCCCAGGCGGGACGGGTGTGAAGGGCAGCGGGGACCATGCGCGTGAACAATCCTGAGGGTAATTGCGGGAAGGCTTGTGAATAAGGCTGCCCAGCACGAATGGGCGCGAATGCATGAACAAAACAGCCACACGCCACCAAGGGGCTTATCAACCCCTTGTTAGACCGCGGAAAGCCTTGCAAGCAAAGGGCGTAGCTGATTTATCCACAGATTTTCGGTCACTGTTAACTTCTTTGTTGTTTAAATCAATATAAAAACATCAGAACAAACCGACGTCCGCGATCCGCCCCCTGCCGAGCCATCGCTGCCCCAAGCGCAGCGGCAAGATCGACAGGGCAAGCACCACCGCTTGCGGTTAGAATCGGCAGCACAACGCTCAAGGCATAAGAAGCGAACCCTCATCTGCGGACCGCAGGCATGCGGCGCGGTCCACCGTACGTGCTTTAAGGGGACTCGAACGTGTCACCACGTCTGGCCATTCCTGTGCTGCTCGCCGTGCTCTGCGCCAACGCGCAGGCGGCCGACGGCAACGGCAAGGACACTGCATCAGCCGAAACGCCCGAGCAGGAAATCGGCATCCTCGATACAAGTCGCGAACAGGTGCGCGGTTTTTCCGTGTGGCTCGGAGAAACCGTCAACGACTGGTTTGGCGACCGTCCCTTCGAGGATGGGGGCCGCGTCACCCATGGGCGTCTCGGGCTGCGCACGCTGTGGCGGCAGGACGATGGCTTCGATACCAACGTGCGCTTTCGCGCCCGCTTCGATCTGCCGAACCTGAAGGACCGCGCCTATGTGTTCGTCGGACGGCAGAACGAGCGCGAGCTGGTTTCCGACCAATCGGAAGCCTTCACCCGGGAACAGTTGCTGCTCGAAAACCAGCGCAGCGAACAAACCGGTTTCGCCGGCCTGGGCGTGGGCTTCCGCGAGAACCTCGACTTTCGCGTCGGTGTGCGTGGCGGGCTGAAGGTGTTCACCCAGGTGCGCTACCGCAAGCAGTGGCAATTGAGCGCACAGGATCGGATCGAGTTTCGCGAAACGATTTTCTGGACGAACAAGGACAAGTTCGGCTCAACCACCGCTTTCGATTACGAACATGCCTTTACGCCGGTGCTCTCTCTGCAGTGGCAGAACGCGGCCACGATCACCGAGAAGACCGATGATTTCGCCTGGGGCAGCAGTCTCGGGCTGTTCCGCCGCTTCGGCGACGACCGCATGCTGTCCGGCGAGATGGTCGTCACCGGCGAGACCGGCGCCAAGGAAAACGTCGATGAATACGGCGTGCGCATGAAGTGGGTCCAGCCCGTCTATCGCGACTGGCTGATCGGCGAGTTCATCGTCGGCCACTACTGGCCGCAGCGTGAGGAACGCGAGCGCGAACGCTCGTGGGCGCTCGGCCTGAATCTGGAAATGCGCTTCTGATGCATCCGAGCCCACGGGCGGCGGCGGCGCAGTCCGTGGGGGACGGTGTCCTCAGGCGTAATCGGCAAGCTGTTGCAGGTCGGCCGACTCCAGCCAGCGCCATTGTCCGGGCGCCAGTGCCGGATCCAGCGTCAGCCCGCCGACGCGGCTGCGATGCAAGGCCTCGACCCGGTTGCCGGCGGCGCCGACCATGCGCTTGACCTGGTGGTACTTGCCCTCGCAGAGCGTCATCAGCAAGGTCGTCGGGCTGGTCAGCTCACAGGCGGTGGCAGCAATCGGCGCGGGCTCGTCGTGCAGTTCGACCCCCGCCACCAGCTTCGCGGCAAAAGTCTCGTCGACCGGGTGCTTCAGCGTCACCTCATAGAGCTTGGGCGTGCGCTTCTTGCCCGAACTCCACTGGTGGATGAACTGCCCGTCGTCCGACAGCAGCAGCAGGCCGGTGGTGTCCTGATCCAGCCTGCCGATGCATTGCACGCCGCGTGCGAGCAGTTGCGGCGGCAGCAGCGTGAACACCGAGGGATGAAAGGTCGGCTTCTGCGAGCATTCGTAGCCGCTCGGCTTGTGGAGCATGACATAGGCGCGGGCGCGGAAACGCCAGACTTCGTCGCCGACACTGAACGCCAGTCCCGGCGAACCATCGAGGCTGCCAGGGTCAAAATCGGCATAAGGATCTTCACAGGGGGTGCCGGCGACGCTGACATGGCCGGCGCGGATGAGGCTACGGCATTCCTTGCGGCTGCCGAAGCCCTGAGCGTGGAGGATGCGTTCGAGTTGCATGGGCTGCATGGTATCCCGGCTGGGGGTGCGAGCGGGTAAACTGCCGGCTTGCCCCTGCCGGTCGCGTGCCGTGCCGCGGGCGCCCAGGAGATGCACGTGAAGTTCGAACACCTGATCGAGGTCAACGACCTCAACAACCCCCTCCAGGACCCGCTGACGCGCGAAGAACTGTGGTTCGGGCTGTTGTGCCGGGCCGAGGATGCGCGCGCCTTCCTGCCCGGCCTGGAGGCCTGCCACATCATCGAGCGCAGCGACGACCTGCTCGTGCGCGACCTGGATTTCGGCTCGGCGGTGATCCGCGACCGCGTCACCTTCGAGGTCCTGCATTGGATCCGCTTCGAGTCCGAGGCCAATGCCGACCATGCCGGCGGCAGCCTGACGATCAGCATCGAGGAGCCCCAACCGGGTGCCCTCTTCCTGCGTTTCCGCTATCACACCACCTTGCCCGAAGGCGGTGATGACGCCCGCTATGCCGAGTTCGTGCGTTCCGCCTATCACCAGTCCGACGTCGATACGGTGCGCGTGATCCGCATGATCGCCGAATCCGGCGGACTGGCGCAGTAAGCCTTCCCTCGTTTCACGCGGGCGCCGACCCGCAGCCTTTGCGGCCGAGGCCATGGCGCCCCGGCCGGCAGGCGCACCAGATTGCCCTTCACCAACAGGAAACCTCCCTCATGTGGTTCAAGAATCTGCAGATCTATCGTTTGCCCGCCAACTGGGACATGAGCGCCGAGCGCCTCGAGGCGCAGCTCGCCAAAAAGCCCTTTCACCCCTGCGGCAGCCAGGACATGGAAAGCCGCGGCTGGCTGTCGCCGCTGGGCAATGAGCAGCTCGTGCATGCCGTCGGCGACCAGTGGCTGGTGTGCCTGGGCTTCGAGCACCGCCTGCTGCCGTCCGCGGTGGTCAAGCAGGAGGCCGATGAACGCGCCGAGGAACTGGCCGAGCAGCAGGGCTACAAGCTCGGCCGCAAGCAGATGAAGGAGTTGCGCGAGCAGGTCACGCAGGAGCTGCTGCCGCGCGCCTTCACCCGGCGGCGGCGCATGTTCGCCTGGATCGATCCAGTCCATGGCTGGCTGGTGGTCGACGCCGCCAGCCAGAGCAAGGCCGAGGACATGCTCGAGCAAATGCGCCACACCCTTGACAGCTTCCCGCTCACGCTGCTGCGCACCGAGCTGTCACCGATGTCGGCGATGGCCGACTGGCTGGCCGGTGGCGAGGCGCCAGCCGGCTTCACCATCGACCAGGACTGCGAACTGCGTTCGGTGAGCGAGGACAAGGCCGCGGTGCGCTATGTGCGCCACACGCTCGAAGGTGAAGAGGTCAAGGGCCATCTGGAAGCCGGCAAGCTGCCGACCCGGTTGGCGCTGACCTTCGATGACCGTGTCAGCTTCGTGCTGACCGAGAAGCTCGAGATCAAGCGGGTGGACTTCCTCGACGTCGTGCGCGACCAGATCGACGGCGAGAAGGAGGATGCAGAGGCCTTGTTCAACGCCGAGTTCGCGCTGATGACCTGCGAGCTGACGCACCTGCTGCCGGCCGTCGTGCAGGCGCTGGGGGGCGAGATCGCCATGACGCCGGTGGAATCGAAAGTGGAGGCCAGTCTGGCACCGTCCTCGTTTGCGACGGCAACGACCCACGTGGCGGCGGACGATCCGCCTTTCTGATGTTGTCCTGAAGTCCGTTTCGACGAAGCGCCAGGCTCACATGGCGCTTCCTTCTTTGGTGTACAGAGGTTTTATATATTTAAAAGACTGTAAACATGGTGTACCGCGCGTTTCTGTGGAAAAGTGACTTTAGTAGATCAAAAACAATGGCTTGCATGATGTAGAAGAGTCTGGATAAGGCGCCTCGAAGCGCGGGACGGTTTGTTGATGGAAATCGTCCTCGGCGCTGAATCAGACCTTATCCACAATCCTGCCTGCTCCGGATCACAGCTTGTCCACCTCTTCGGCAAGCACGCCGGGCATGACGCCCGGCGGAACAGGGTGCAGAATCGCGCTTTGCTGATCGAAACAATCCACCGAAGGGATCACCATGAAGACCAAGTACGGGAACAGGGCGCGCACTGTGCTGGCAGCGCTGGCATTGTCCGCGGCGGCGAGTGCCGCGATGGCGCAGGATTTCATCACCAGCAAGGCCGAGGTCGAGCAGCTGCTCGGCGGTGCGACCCTGATCGGCGTCTATCTGCGTACCGAAACGGCCTACACGCTGAAGTTCGGCACCGATGGCACGCTGACCGACACCACCGGCGCCAAGGCACGCTGGTGGGTGGATGACGAAGCCCGCTACTGCCGCGAATGGCTCGACGGCAAGCTCAAGGGCAACACCGGCTGCATGAACGTCGAACTCGCGGACGGGCAGATTGCGCTCTACTCCGAGGGTAAGAAGGTGGTCGAGGGCATCCTCACTGGCAAATGAACGGCAAGCGAGTGACAACCGAGCATGCGCCTGCTGATCGTCTATTCGACCATCGACGGTCACACGCTCGAGATCTGCGAGCGCATCGCGCAGCTTGCACGTGAGGCGGGGCACGAGGCCGAGCTCGCCGAGGTCGAGCACGTGCCGGTCGAGCGGCTCGAGGCCTGTGACCGTATCGTGATCGGCGCCAGCATCCGCTACGGCCGTCACCGGCCCGCGGTGAGCACCTTCATCGACCGCCACCAGGCCGCGCTGGAGGCGCGGCCCAACGCCTTCTTCTCGGTCAATGCGGTGGGCCGCAAGCCGCACAAACGCCAGCCCGACACGAACCCTTACGTGCGCAAGTTCCTGCGCCAGATTCGCTGGAAGCCGCAGCAGGTCGAGGTGTTCGGCGGCAAGGTCGACTATCCGCGCTACGGCTTTTTCGAGCGCCACATGATCCGCCTGATCATGTGGATCACCGGCGGCCCCACCGACCCGCGCTCGGTCACCGACTTCACCGACTGGGCGCAGGTCGAGGCCTTTGCGCGGCGCGTCATGGCCTGATCAGCCCAGCACTTCCCCGTGCTCGCGGGTGGCGTGGAAGGTGACCTTGGGCCACTTCTCGGCGGTCACTTCCAGGTTGTAGCGGCTGGTGGCCAGATACACCGGGTTGCCGTCGATGTCCTTGCCCAGGCGCAGCGCCTGCTCGCGCTCGAAGTTGCGCCGCGTCACGTCGTCGGGGAAGGTCAGCCAGCGCGCGGTATGGATGTCGGCAGGCTCGAAGATGGCGTCGACCTTGTACTCGTCCTTGAGACGCTGGGCGACGATCTCGAACTGCAGCACGCCGACTGCGCCGAGCAGCATCTGACCGCCTTCGAGCTCGAAGACCTGGATCGCGCCTTCTTCGCCCAGCTCCTGCAGCCCTTTCTGCAACTGCTTGGACTTGAGCGGATCGCGCAGGCGCGCGGCGCGGAACATTTCCGGCGAGAAATACGGGATGCCCTTGAAGCCAAGGTTCTCGCCCTCGGTCAGGGTGTCGCCGATCTGCAGCTGGCCGTGGTTGTGGATGCCGACGATGTCGCCGGCCACGCCGTCCTCCATGATCACGCGCTCGTTGGCCATGAAGGTGAGCACGTTGGCGAGCTTCATGTCACGCCCGGCGCGCACGTGGCGCACCTTCATGCCGGCGCTGTAGCGCCCCGAGCAGATGCGGAAGAAGGCGATGCGGTCGCGATGCTTGGGGTCCATGTTGGCCTGGATCTTGAACACGAAGCCGGTGAAGGCGGGCTCGGCCGGCTGCACCATGCGCGTGCCGGCGTCGCGCGCCTGCGGCGGCGGCGCCCAGTCGATCAGCGACTGCAGGATCTCCTGCACGCCGAAGTTGTTGATACCGGAGCCGAAGAACACCGGGGTCTGCTGGCCGGCGAGGAAGGCGTCGAGGTCGAAGGGCGGCGAGGCGCCGTCGATGAGTTCGACGTCGTCGCGCAGCTGGCCGATCTCGAGTGGGTAGCGCTTGTCGAGCTCGGGGTTGTCCAGGCCCTTGATGATCTCGCCGTCGCTGCGCCGTTCCTCGCCTGGGGTGAAGGTCAGCACCTGTTGCTGCAGCAGGTGATAGACGCCGCGGAAGGCCTTGCCCATGCCGAGCGGCCAGGTCACCGGCGCGCAGGTGATCTTGAGCACGTCCTCGATCTCGGCGAGCAGCTCGAAGGGCTCGCGCACCTCGCGGTCGAGCTTGTTGACGAAGGTGATGATCGGCGTGTTGCGCAGGCGGCAGACGTTGAGCAGCTTGATGGTCTGCGCTTCCACCCCCTTGGCGGCGTCGATGACCATCACCGCGGCATCCACTGCCGTGAGCACGCGGTAGGTGTCTTCCGAGAAGTCCTCGTGGCCCGGGGTGTCGAGCAGGTTGATGGTGTGGCCCTGGTACTCGAACTGCATCACCGAGCTGGTCACCGAGATGCCGCGCTGCTTTTCCACCTCCATCCAGTCCGAGGTGGCGTGGCGGGCGGACTTGCGCGCCTTGACGGTGCCGGCGAGCTGGATCGCGCCGCCGAACAGCAGCAGCTTCTCGGTCAGCGTGGTCTTGCCCGCGTCGGGGTGGGAGATGATGGCGAAGGTGCGGCGCTTTTCGACGTCGCGCAGCAGTTCGGGTGGGTAGGGAGCGGTGGTCATCAGGGTTCGCCGGCAAAAAGAAAACCGCCTGCGCAAGGGTGGGCACGGCGGGACAGGCGCGATTCTATCAAGGAATCAGGGGCTTCCGAGGCACCACCGGCGGTGGCGGTGAGGAGGCGGATGTGGGGCTCGCGCATCTCGCCACAGGCACAAAAACGGGGCACGAGGACCCCGAAAGGTCGCCGTGCCCCGAATGAGGAGAGCGGAAAAGAGAGGGCGAGTGTGCCTTGGCGCGCGCTGCCCGCTTCGGTCAGCGCTGCTTGCCGACCTGGTCGCCGATGACGCCGCCGATCGCTGCGCCACCCACGGTGCCCAGAACGCCGCCATCGGTGACGACTGCGCCGGCTACGCCGCCCACGCCCGCGCCGATCGCGGCGCTCTTTTCACGCGAGGACATGCCTTCCCAGGTTGCACAGCCGGTGGCGGCGAAAGCGAGCATCAGGGCGGGAATCAGGGTCCGGGTATTCATGGTGAGCTCCTTGTGCTTGTTGGTGCGCAGGGCAAAGGGTCGCTGACCTGCCGTTGGGATGTGTGGATTATGAGTGCCGGATGCGCGCCGGGATCCCGGCCGGGCGTTTCCAATTGTTTCCCGTCACCCGGCCCGGGTGTGTGCTCGATTCACTCCATGCGCAGGCAAGCGGGGAGATTCCGTCGCCGCTGCCGGCGCGGCGGCTTGCCGGGCGCCGATTACATCCGGATGCAGGATTCAGCGCCCGAGCATGTCCTGCGGCCGAAGCCAGGCGTCCAGTTGCTCGGCGGTGGTGAAGCCGAGCGCAAGGGCGGCGGCACGCAGTGTCGTGCCCTCGGCCCACGCCTTCTTGGCGATCTGCGCCGCCTTGTCGTAGCCGATGTGCGGGTTCAGCGCGGTCACCAGCATCAGGCTGCGCTCGAGGTGCTCGGCCATGCGCGCCGCGTCGGCTTCCATGCCGGCCACGCAGTGGCGCTGGAAGTTGCGGCAGCCGTCGGCGAGCAGGCGGATCGACTGCAGCAGGTTGTGCGCGATCACCGGCTTGAACACATTGAGCTGCAGGTGGCCCTGGCTGGCGGCGAAGCCGATCGTGGCGTCGTTGCCGAGGACCTGGCAGGCGAGCATCGACAGCGCCTCGCATTGGGTCGGATTGACCTTGCCGGGCATGATCGAGCTGCCCGGCTCGTTGGCCGGCAGCCTCAGCTCGGCGAGCCCGGCGCGCGGCCCGGAGCCGAGCAGGCGGAGGTCGTTGGCGAGCTTCATCAGTGCTACTGCCAGCGTCTTCAGGGCACCCGACAGGGCGACCAGCGGCTCGTGGCCGGCAAGCGCGGCGAACTTGTTCGGGGCGCTGACGAGCGGCAGGCCGGTCAGCGCCGCAAGCTCGGCCGCGATCGCGTCGCCGAAGCCGGTTGGCGCGTTGAGTCCGGTGCCGACGGCGGTGCCGCCCTGGGCCAGTTCGCACACCGCGGGCAGGGTGCTGCGGATCGCGTGCGCCGCGGCATTGAGCTGGGCGACGAAGGCCGACAGCTCCTGGCCGAAGGTGATCGGGGTCGCGTCCATCAGGTGGGTGCGCCCGGTCTTGACGAGGTCGGCATGGCGTTCGGCCTGCGCCGCGAGGCCGTTCGACAGCTCGGTGATGGCGGGCAGCAGGTCTTCATGCACCGCGCGCGCGGCGGCGATGTGCATGGCGGTCGGGAAGCAGTCGTTGGAACTCTGGCCGCGATTGACGTGGTCGTTCGGATGCACCGGCACCTTGCCGCCCCGGCCCTGGCCGGCGAGTTCGTTGGCGCGTCCGGCGATGACCTCGTTGACGTTCATGTTGCTCTGCGTGCCGCTGCCGGTCTGCCACACCACCAGCGGGAAATGGTCATCGAGCTGGCCGGCAAGGATCTCGTCGGCCGCCTGGCCGATGAGGTCGGCAAGCTCGGCGGGCAGCTCGCCGCTGCGCGCATGCACGCGTGCGGCAGCCTTCTTGACCAGCGCGAGGGCATGGACGATCGCCAGCGGCATGCGCTCGCCGCCGATCGCGAAGTTGATCAGCGAACGCTGGGTCTGCGCGCCCCAGTAGGCCTCGGCAGGGACGTCGATCGGGCCGAGGCTGTCGGTTTCGATGCGGGTCATGATGTCCTCCACGTGTGTGTCGGGTGCGCTGCGGCGGGCGGAGCTGCCGGCGCCAAGGGCGCACCGGCGGCCTCGCCGCGATTCTGCGCCTGCTCTTGTTCCGCCGCACGCCGCGCGGCAGCATGTGATGCTTTCCGCTGCCGGTCCGCCGCCATGTTCCTGCTCGACGCGTCGCTCGCCCAGTCCATCGTCGATCGGGCGATGGAGATCCTGCACACCAACGTCAACGTGATGGACGAGCGTGGCCTGATCATCGCCAGCGGCGAGCGCAGCCGCATCGGCAGCCGGCACGAGGGCGCGCTGCTGGTGCTGGCCCAGGGGCGGGCGGTGGAGATCGACGAGGTGCTGGCGGGACGGCTGCACGATGCCCGCCCCGGCATCAACCTGCCCTTGCGCGCCGAGGGCCGGGTGGTCGGCGTGGTGGGCCTGAGCGGCGCACCCGCGGCCATCGGCCAGCATGCCGAACTGGTGCGCATGGCGGCGGAGACCATGCTCGAGCAGGCACGCCTGATGCAGGTGCTCGCACGCGACCTGCGTCTGCGCGAGGAACTCGTGCTGCAGCTGATCGGTGCCGCGCCGGCCACGCCGGCGCTGGAGGACTGGGCGCGGCGGCTGCGGGTCGACCTGGGTCTGCCGCGGGTGGCGGTACTGATCGAGATCGACGCCTCCGCGCTGCCTGCAGACGCCGTGCTGGCCGAGCAGCAGCGGCTGCAGGCGCGGCTATCGACGCCCGACTCGGACCTGTTGTGGGCCGCTGTGTCCTTGCGCGAGCTGGTCGTGCTGCTGCCGCTGTCGTCCGGCTCGCCTGCGGCCGAGGGCAGGAGCGACCCGGGCCGCCTGCGTGCGCGGCTGGAGTCGCTGCGCCAGCGGCTATCCGGCGACGGCGCCGTGCGGCTGCAGCTTGCCCTCGGCGGCCATTTTGCCGGCAGCGAGGGCTTGCAGCGATCCTGGCAGTCGGCGCGGGCCACGCTGCGCGTCGGCCGCCGCCGCCAGCCTGCGGCCGACGTGCATTGCTATGCCGACCTCACGCTGGCCGTGCTGCTTGCCGGCCTCGCCGAGGGTTGGCGTGCCGACGAGCTGCAACGCCCGCTGCAGCGGCTGGCGGCGCACGATCGCGACGGACTGCTGCGACGCACGCTGGCCACCTGGTTCGCCCATGACATGAAGACGGCCGCCGCCGCGCAAGCCCTGCATGTGCATCGCAACACGCTCGACTATCGCCTGCGCCGCATTGCCGACATCACCGGGCTTGACCTCGCGCGGCTGGACGACTGCCTGCTGCTGTTCATCGGCCTCGAGCTCAATGAGGCGGGTAATTAGGCGTTGTGCACAATAAATACGGTTCGTTTTTGATGTTTATTGTATTTGTGCACCAATACACCACAGGGAAAAGCGCCTAGACTTTCACTCCACGCGGCGCGCTTCAAGGGCCGACGCGATGCCCACATCGACCGGAGACACCCAATGAAGATCGTCATCGCCCCCGATTCATACAAGGAGAGCCTGTCCGCGCTGGAAGTGGCGCAGGCGGTGGAGGCCGGCTTCCGCCAGGTCTTCCCCGATGCCGCCTACGTGCTGGTGCCGGTCGCCGATGGGGGCGAAGGCACGGTCGACGCCATGGTCGCGGCAACCGGCGGGCGGCGGGAGGCCGTCGCCGTCACGGGCCCGCTCGGTGAGCGCGTCGAGGCCTTCTACGGCCTCAGCGGCGACGGCGCGACCGCGGTGATCGAGATGGCGGCGGCGAGCGGCCTGATGCTGGTGCCGCCGGCGCAGCGCAACCCGCTGCGCACCAGCTCGCGCGGCACCGGCGAGCTGATCCGTGCCGCCCTCGATGCCGGTGCGCGCCGCTTCATCCTCGGCATCGGCGGCAGCGCCACCAACGATGGTGGTGCGGGCATGGTGCAGGCGCTGGGCGCCCGCCTGCTCGACGCCGAGGGCCGGGATGTCGACGGCAGCGGTGGCGATCTCGCCCGCGTCGAGCGCATCGACGTCTCCGGGCTCGACGCGCGCCTGGCCGAATGTCGCATCGAGGTCGCCTGCGACGTGGACAATCCGCTCACCGGCGCACGCGGCGCCTCTGCCGTATTCGGCCCGCAGAAGGGCGCCACACCGGAGATGGTGCAGACGCTGGATGCCAACCTCGCCCGCCTCGCCCGCCTCATCGAGCGCGACCTCGGCGTGGCGGTCGATCAGGTGCCCGGCGCCGGCGCGGCCGGCGGCATGGGCGCGGCGATGCTGGCCTTCTTCGGCGCGACGCTCAAGCCCGGCATCGAGATCGTCACCGCCGCGGTCGATCTCGAGCGCCATGTGCGCGACGCCGACCTGGTGATCACCGGCGAGGGCCGCATCGACTTCCAGACCGTGCATGGCAAGACGCCGATCGGCGTCGCCCGCGTCGCCAAGCGCCATGGCAAGCCGGTGATCGGCATCGCCGGCTCGCTCGGCGCAAAGGTCGGCGTGGTGCACGAGCACGGCATCGACGCGGTGTTCAGCGTGCTGAGCAAGCCGTGCTCGCTGGACGAGGCCTTGCGCGATGCCGCCGCCAACGTCGAGCTGACCGCACGCAACGTGGCGGCGATGCTGCGCATCGGGGCGGCGGGCGGCATGTGCGTTTGAGGCCGGCTCGCCGACAGTAGGCAGGAGGGTGATCCGCCCCGGCTGCAGCGCCCGGGGCGTGCCGCGTGTTCAGCAGGCGGGTTCGGGATGCTCGCCGACGCGCACGATCTTCATCGTGTTGGTGCCGCCGGTAGTGCCGATCGGTTCGCCAATCGTGAGCACGATGAGGTCGCCCCGGCTGACGATGCCGCGACGCAGCAGCAGTTGTTCCGCCTCCCAAAGAAGGCGGTCGCGGTCGCTGCTGTGCTGCTCGATCAGAAGTGGACGCACGTCGCGGTAGAGCGTCATCTGATCGTGGGCAGCCGGCTCGGGCGTCAGCGCGTAGATCGGCACGCCGGCATTGAGCCGGCTCATCCACAGCGCGGTCGAGCCGGTCTGGGTGAGCGAGGCGATCGC
>NZ_JBLQGP010000034.1:0-22400 GCF_047806685.1 Thauera sp. WH-1 | reverse complement strand
GCGCGCGAGATCCTGGTCGAGATGGGCCGGCGCGGCATGGTCGGCGGCCAGGAGGACATGATCGAGGACACGGCGCTGAACCTGGCGCACGCACGACAGGCATAGCGCGGCGTCCCCCAAAAGGCCATGCACGACACCTCTCCGTCCGCGTCCAGCCCCTTGTCTGCGTGGCGCACGCATGGCCTGCTGTTCCTGCTCGCCTTCCTGTACGCCGACAACTTCATCGGCCGCCAGATCGTTGCGGTGATGATCGAGCCGATCCGGCTCGAGTTCGGCGCCAGCGACACCTCGATGGGCCTGATCTCCGGCCTCGCCTTCGCCGCCGTGTTCGCCGTGCTGGGCCTGCCGGCGGGGCGCCTCGCCGACCGTATGCCGCGCACCCGCCTGCTCGCCCTGTCCAGCCTGTGCTGGGGCATCGCCACCATCCTGTGCGCGCTGTCGGGCAACTTCGTGCTGCTGGTGGTCGCCAGGATGCTGGTGGCGGCGGTCGAGGCCCCCGGCGCACCGGCGTCCCTGTCGCTGATCGCAGACCTGTACCCGCCACAGCGCCGTGCCTTCGCCATCAGCTGCTTCACCGCCGCACCCACCTTCGCCGCCATCCTGGCCTTGAGCCTCGGCGCCTGGCTGGTCGACCAGTACGGCTGGCGCACGAGCTTCGTCATCGTCGGCACGCCGGCCTTGCTGATCTCCGCCCTGCTCGCCTTCACCACGCGCGAACCCGCACGCGGGACCTGGGACGGTGGCGCCCGGGTCGAGCTTTCGAGCGGCCTGCTGGCCACAGTCGGCCAGCTGTGGGCCCACAGGCCGGTGCGCTACCTGATCCTCGCCAGTGCGGTCGCGACCCTCGGCGGCAACGCCTTCGGCATGTGGAACGCGACCTTCCTGGTGCGCTCGCACGGCTTGGAGCTGCGCCACGCCGGCCTGCTGACCGGACTGATCGGTGGCACGGCCGCCGGACTCGGGGTGCTGTTCAGTGGCTGGTTGACGGATCACCTCGGCAAGCGCAATCCGCACTGGCGCTTCCGCATCCCGCTTGTCGGCCACCTCGTGGGCCTCGTCACGCTCGCCGCCTACCTGAGCTGGCCAAGCGATGTGCTGACCTGGATCGCGGGCGTGCCGGTACCCACGGCGATGCTGTGGTGCGGCCTCAATGGCTTCTTCATGGTGTGGTGGCTGGGACCGTCCTTCAGCATGCTGACGACCCTGGTCGCGCCAGCCAATCGTGCCGTGGCCATGGCCTTGCAGACCATGCTCAGCACCCTGTGCGGCGTCGGCCTCGGCCCGGTGCTCACCGGCGCCCTCAGCGATCTGCTGCAAACGGCCTTCGGCATCGAATCGCTGCGTTATGCGCTGTTCTTCAGTTGTGCCGCCACCAGCATGGCGATCGTGCTGTTCCTGATCATGCGCGCATCGCTGTTGCGCAAGCAGTCCGCCCCCTGTGCGGCTGCGGTCCAGTCGGCCAGGTGACGCGCGTTCGACCCCCGGGATGGCCGGCGCTCAGCCATAGCGCCGGGCCGCCTCGACCGCGAGTCCGGCGCCGATGCTGCCATACAGGTCGCCCTCGACCCTGCGCGCGTTGGGGACCTCTGCCGCGATCCGGCTGCGAAGTTGCGGCACACCGCTGGCGCCGCCGGTGAAGTACAGCGTATCGATCTGATCGCGCTGCAGGCCCGAGTCGGCCAGCAAGGTGGCCACGCAGGCGCCGACGCGCTCGACCAGCGCTTCGGTTGCGGCCACAAAGGCGTCGCCGGTGAGCGTGTGGGCGAGACCAGGCTCGAGACGCTCGAGCGCCAGCTGCGTGCTCGACGCCGCGGACAGGTCGATCTTCGCCTGTTCAACCTGCAGCGCCAGCCAGTGTCCCTCGCGCTGCCCGACCAGCCGGCACAGGCGATCGAGCTCGCGCCGGGCCAGGGCGTCGCGATAGATGTGCTGCAGGTCCGCCCACGCCTGGCGGCTGTAGGCGAAGTTGATGGTGTGCCAGGTGGCGAGCTGGAAGAAGACGCTGGACGGCACCTCTGCGCCGTTGCGCATCTTGCTGCGGTAACCCAGCAAGGGCATGACCGCCTCCAGGCTCAGGGCGCGATCGAAATCGGTCCCGCCGATATGGATACCGGCATTGCCCAGCAGGTCATCCTGACGGTCGTCGCGGCGCGCGCGCTCGGGCGACAGGCGGATGATGGAAAAGTCGGCCGTGCCGCCGCCGATGTCCGCCACCAGGACCAGTTCCTCGTTCGTCAGCGAACGCTCGTAATGCAGTGCGGCTCCGATGGGTTCGAACTGGAAGCTGATCTCCTGGAAGCCGACCTGGCGCGCGATCGCCTCCAGGGTATCCTGCGCCCTGCGGTCGGCGTCCGCATCCTCGTCGACGAAGCGCACCGGCCGTCCGAACACCGCATGCTCGAAGCGCCGGCCGGCCCCCTGCTCCGCACGCTGCTTGAGCTCACCGATGAAGCTCGCGAGCAGGTCGCGAAAGCCCAGCGCACGCCCGTGGACCTCGGTGTAGCCATCGATCAGGCTGCTGCCGAGCAGGCTCTTGAGCGAGCGCATCAGGCGGCCTTCGAAACCGTCGAGGTATTCCGCCAGCGCGGCACGACCATAGCTGGTCGTGTCCTCGTCGGCGTTGAAGAACATCGCCGAGGGCAGCGTGGGCTTGTCCTGCTCGAGATCGAGCAGCACGCGCTCGCCGGGTCGCAGCCAGCCGACGGTGGAGTTGGAGGTGCCGAAGTCGATACCGCAGGCGCGGGAGGGTTGATGCATTGCAGGGGCCACTGATGCTCGCCGGCCGGGCATGCTACCCGAGCGGCTTCCACATTCAAAGCCGGAGGCGACGCGGCCGCGCGATGGGCCCTGAGCGTGCGCCCTGACACGCGCCTGCAGCAGCTTGGGAGCATAATGTCAGCTAATTGGCAATGGCTGGGAGAGGCCCCGTGGACATGACCGAGCTTGATCGCATCCTCGCGCATCACGAGCGCCAGCCAGGTCGATTGCTGCAGATCCTGATTGCCGTACAGGCGCAGTCCGGCTGGCTGTCTCCGACGGTGTTGACTCGCGTCGCCAGTGCGCTGGCGCTGCCAAGGGCCCGGGTCGAGAGCACGGCGGGTTTCTACAGCTTCCTGCACCTGCAACCGGCCGGTGAATACCGCATCCTGTTCTCCGACAACATCACCGATCGCATGCTCGGCAACCAGGCCTTGATGCAGGCGCTGTGCGAGAAGCTCTGGCTCGAGCCCGGCAAGGTGGCGGCCGACAAGCTGGTGAGTGTCGCCACCACCTCATGCACCGGCATGTGCGACCAGGGTCCGGCGGTGCTGGCCAACGGCCGCACGATCACGCGCATGACGGCCGAGCGGGTCGACGAGATGGCCCACCTGATCCGTCGCCGTGTCCCCATCGGAGACTGGCCGCCCGAGTGGTTCCACGTCGAGGACAACATCCGTCGGCGCGACATCCTCCTCGACCATGATCTGCAGCCGGGCGAAGCGCTGGCCGCGGCGCTCGACCGCGGCGCCGCCGGCCTGCTCACCGAGATCGAACGCTCCGGCCTGCGCGGGCGCGGCGGTGCCGGCTTTGGCAGCGACATCAAATGGCGCTCGTGCCGCGATGCCTGGGGCGACGCGCACTACGTCATCTGCAACGCTGACGAGGGCGAACCCGGCACCTTCAAGGACCGCGTGCTGCTCAACAGCTACTTCGACATCGTGGTCGACGGCATGTGCATCGCCGGCATGGCGATCGGTGCCAGCAAGGGCTTCATCTACCTGCGCGGCGAGTACCGCTACCTGCTCGATCGGCTGGAGACACGGCTTGCGCAGCGCCGCGAGCAGGGTCTGCTCGGGCGCAACATCCTTGGCCGCGGCTTCAGCTTCGACATCGAGATCCATCTAGGCGCCGGGGCCTACATCTGCGGCGAGGAGTCGGCGCTCATCGAGTCGCTCGAGGGCAAGCCGGGCAAGCCGCGGATCCGGCCGCCCTTCCCCGTCACCAACGGCTACATGGGCCAGCCCACCACGGTGAACAACGTCGAGACGCTCGCGCTCGCCGCCCTGATAGCGGTGAAGGGCGGCGACTGGTTCCACGCCATCGGCACACCCGCCTCGACCGGCACGAAGTTGCTCTCGGTGTCGGGCGACGTGGCCCAGCCAGGCATCTACGAGTTCCCGTTCGGCGTCACCGTGGCCGAGGTGCTGGCGGCAGCCGGTGCGGGTGACATCCAGGCAGTGACCAGTGCAGGGGCGGCCGGTCACTGCCTGGATGCGACGGAGTTCGCGCGCCGGATCGCCTTCGAGGACGTCGCCACGGGCGGCTCGATCATGGTCTTCGACCGCAGTCGCGACATGTTCGAGGTCGCGCGCAACTTCACCCACTTCTTCGCGCACGAGAGCTGCGGTTTCTGCACGCCCTGCCGTGTCGGCACGGCGGTGAATGCGCGCCTGATCGACAAGCTCGCCCTCAATCGCGGCTCGCCCTACGATCTAGACGAGATGACGAAGATGCACGACCTGATGCAGGGCGCGAGCCACTGCGGGCTGGGCAACACGGCAACGATCGCCCTCAACGACATGCTCGCCAAGTTCCGCCCCGCCTTCGAGCGCCGGCTGCATTCGCCCGACTACGAGCCCGCCTTCGATCTCAACGCCGCGCTGTCGATTGCGCGCCAGATGACCGGCCGCGACGACCCCGGGGCGCAGCTCGGCGACAACCTGAGCGCCATCGGTGAACATCGCGCCGCGGCCGGCGCGCCCTCTCCTGCCAAGGACGTGCAGCCATGAACAGCACCTTCATGCTCGACGGCGAGGAAGTCCCCTTCACGCCCGGACAAACCGTCATGCAGGCCGCCGCTGCGGCCGGAAAGTACATCCCCCACCTTTGCTGGCACCCGGACTTCGCCGCGCATGGCTCGTGCAAGCTGTGCACGGTGAAGATCGGCGGGCGCTTCGCCACCGCCTGCACGGTGCGCGCCGCGGCCGGTCAGGAGGTCGACAACCACACCCCGGAGCTCACGCACAAGCGCCGCACCCTGCTGCAGCTGCTGTTCGTCGAGGGTAATCACTTCTGCCCGTCGTGCGAGAAGAGCGGCGACTGCGCGCTGCAGGCCACGGCCTACGAGATGGGGATGTTGACGCCGCACTTCGACCACTTCTTTCCCGATCGTCCGGTGGACGCCTCACACCCCGACGTACTGCTCGAATTCAACCGCTGCATCATGTGCGAGCTGTGCGTGCGGGCGAGCCGCGAGGTCGATGGCAAGGACGTGTTCGCCCTGTCCGGGCGCGGCACGGGGTCTCACCTGATCGTCAACAGCGAATCGGGCCGCCTCGCCGACACCGACTTTGCCGCTACCGACCGTGCGGCCGCTGTCTGCCCGGTGGGCGTGATCCTCAAGAAGCGCGTTGGCTTCGCCATCCCGATCGGCAAGCGCACCTACGACATCGCCCCCATCAGCGCCCAGCCGGCGGGTGACCCGGACACAGGCAACAAGCTCGAGGAGACCCCCTGATGGCCCGCAAACTCAAGGTCGCGACCGTCTCCCTGGCGGGCTGCTTCGGTTGCCACATGTCCTTCCTCGACATCGACGAGCGCCTGCTGCCGCTGCTCGAGCTGATCGAGTTCGACCGCTCGCCGATCACCGACATCAAGCACTGCGGCCCCTGCGACATCGGCCTGATCGAAGGCGGCGTCTGCAACGCCGAGAACGTCCATGTGCTGCGCGAGTTCCGCGCCAACTGCAAGGTGCTGATCGCACTGGGCGCCTGCGCGGTCAATGGCGGCCTGCCCGCGCAGCGCAATCAGCTCGATGTAGGCGAGATCCTGCAGATGGTGTATCGCACCGGCCATGGCCTGGCGCCCGGCAGCGCGATCCCCGACGATCCCGAGTTGCCCCTGCCGCTCAACCAGGTCCATCCGGTGCACGAGGTGGTGAGGATCGACTACTTCCTGCCCGGCTGCCCGCCGTCTGGCGACGCGATCTGGGCCTTCCTGAACGAGCTCATCGCCGGGAAGGACCCGACACTCGGCCACGGCCTGCTGCAATACGACTGATCGACACGAGGCACAGGCTGCACCGTGCCGAGCAAGGACACATGCAATGAGCTTCGAACTCGAAACCGCCACCGTCGCCAGCGACCGCCTGCGCCGTGTGGCCATCGACCCCGTGTCGCGCGTGGAAGGCCACGGCAAGGTCACGATCCTGCTCGACGAGAACAACAAGGTGCACCAGGTGCGCCTGCACATCGTCGAATTCCGCGGCTTCGAGCGCTTCATCCAGGGCCGGCCGTACTGGGAAGTGCCGGTGATGGTGCAACGCCTGTGCGGCATCTGCCCGGTGTCGCACCACCTGGCGGCGAGCAAGGCGCTCGACCTCGTCGTCGGCGCCAGCCGGGTGACGCCCACCGCCGACAAGATGCGCCGCCTGATGCACTACGGCCAGATCCTGCAATCGCACGCCCTGCATTTCTTCCACCTTTCTTCGCCCGACCTGCTGTTCGGCTTCGACTCTGAGGTC
This sequence comes from Thauera sp. WH-1, assembly GCF_047806685.1. Lineage (NCBI taxonomy): Bacteria > Pseudomonadati > Pseudomonadota > Betaproteobacteria > Rhodocyclales > Zoogloeaceae > Thauera > Thauera sp. WH-1. The sequence continues at coordinate 15,898 of NZ_JBLQGP010000034.1, read as the reverse complement.
GGCCGGCGCAACATCGTCGGCGTGGCGGAGAAATACCCCGACATCGCCAAAAAGGGCATCCTGCTGCGCAAGTACGGCCAGGAGATCATCCGCCTCACCGCCGGCAAGCGCGTGCATGGCACCGGCGCGGTGCCGGGTGGCGTCAATCGTTCGCTGACCATCGACGAGCGCAAGGCGCTGCTGAAAGACGCCTACCAGATGATCGCGTGGAGCCGCGAGGCCGTGCGCATCATCAAGGAACTGCATCAACAGAACCCGGCGCTGTACGACCACTTTGGCACCTTCCGCTCGAGCTTCATGGGCATGGTCGCCCCCGACGGCAGCCTGGACCTCTACCACGGCGTGCTGCGCGCCAAGGACGCCGACGGCAGGATCCTGTTCGATCAGGTCGATTACCAGACCTACGACCGCCTCATCACCGAGGAGGTCAAGCCCTGGAGCTACATGAAGTTCCCCTACTTCACGGCCATGGGCCCCGAGCACGGCTGGTACAAGGTCGGCCCGCTCGCCCGCGTGCAGAACTGCGACAGCATCCCGACCCCCTTTGCCGAGCACGAGCGCCGCGAATTCGTCGCCTACGCCGGCGGCAAGCCGCTGCACGCCACGCTCGCCTACCACTGGGCACGCATGATCGAGATGCTGTTCGCCGCCGAGACCATCAAGGAGCTGCTGCAGGACGACGACCTCTCCGGCACCGAGCTGATGACGAGCGGCGAGCGCCGGCGCGAGGGCGTGGGCGTCATCGAGGCACCGCGCGGCACCCTCTTCCACCACTACCAGGTGGGCGATGACGACCTCGTCACCATGGCCAACCTGATCGTCTCCACCACCAACAACAACCAGGCGATGAACACCGCGGTGCGCGAGGTAGCGAAGCAGTACCTCGACGGCCAGGAGATCACCGAGGGCCTGCTCAACCATATCGAGGTGGCGATTCGCGCCTACGACCCCTGCCTGTCCTGCGCCACCCATGCGCTCGGCAAGATGCCGCTGGAGGTCACGCTGGTCGACGCCGAAGGCACCGAGTTGGACCGGAAATACAAGGCATGACCGCGCCGGTGCTCGTGTTCGGTTGGGGCAACCCGAGCCGCGGTGACGATGCGCTGGGGCCGCTGTTCGTCGACGCCGTGGAAGCGATGAGGCTGCCCGGCGTCGAATGCCTCACCGACTTCCAGCTGCAGGTCGAGCATGCGCTGGACTTGCGCGGGCGCGAGCGGGTGCTGTTCGTGGATGCCTCGGCGGATGCAGCGGCGCCCTTTACCATCGAGCGCCTCGAACCCGCCCGCGATGCCAGCTTCAGCACGCATGCGGTGTCGCCGCAGGCCGTGCTGCAGGTGTACTTTGACCTGGAGGCCGAGCCGCCTCCGCCGTGCTGGCTGCTGGCGATTCGCGGCGACGCTTGGGAACTCGGTACCCCCCCAAGCGCAAATGCCCGAGACAACCTGCAGGCTGCGATCGAACACGTGAGCGGGTGGCTGATGGGCAGCGGCGAAGGCGGATCCCGGCCAGGAGCTGGACGCATCGCCGCCAGCGACGATCGTCCAGCCGCATAGCTACGCCAGTTCGCGCAACTGCTCCAGCGCCTCTTCAACCCGCTCCACCGCAATCACCCGCAAGCCCTCGATCGCCTGCTTGGGCGCATTCGCGCGCGGCACGATGGCAGTGTCGAAGCCGAGCTTGGCGGCCTCCTTCAGCCGTTCCTGCCCGCGCGGCGCGGGGCGGATCTCGCCGGCGAGGCCGACCTCGCCGAACACCGCCAGCCCGCGCTTCAGAGGCCGGTCGCGCAGCGAGGACACGATCGCGAACAGGATTGCGAGGTCGGCCGCCGGCTCGGTGATCTTGACGCCACCGACCGCATTGACGAACACGTCCTGGTCGAAGCACACCACGCCGGCGTGGCGGTGCATGACCGCGAGCAGCATCGCCAGGCGGTTCTGCTCCAGCCCGACCGACAGCCGGCGCGGGTTGGGGCTTTGCGAGGAATCGACCAGGGCCTGGACCTCGACCAGCAGCGGGCGGGTGCCTTCCTGGGTGATCAACACGCAACTGCCGGCGACCTGCTGCGAGTGCTGCGACAGGAAGATCGCCGAGGGGTTGGAGACGCCGCGCAGACCGCGCTCGGTCATGGCGAACACGCCCAGTTCATTGACCGCACCGAAGCGGTTCTTGAACGCGCGAATCAGGCGGAAGCTGGAGTGGGTGTCGCCCTCGAAGTACAGCACGGTGTCGACGATGTGCTCGAGCACGCGCGGGCCGGCGAGCGTGCCGTCCTTGGTGACGTGGCCGACCAGGATCAGGCTGGTGCCGCTCTGCTTGGCGAAGCGGGTGAGCTGGGCCGCGCACTCGCGCACCTGGGCGACCGAGCCGGGGGCGGACTGCAGGGTTTCGGAATAGACGGTCTGGATCGAGTCGATGACCGCCACCCGCGGGCGTGCCTCGCGCAGCGTGTGCAGGATGCGTTCGAGGTTGATCTCGGCCAGCATCTGCAGGGGCGACGGCGGCAGCTGCAGGCGCTGGGCGCGCAGTGCGACCTGCTCGCCGGACTCCTCGCCACTGACGTAGATCACCCCACTGGCACCGGCCGTGCCCGCCAGGTTCGACAAGGCCTGCAGCAGCAGGGTGGACTTGCCGATGCCGGGGTCGCCGCCGATTAGCACCACGCCACCGGCCACCAGTCCGCCGCCCAGCACGCGATCGAACTCGTCGAGCCCGGTCGGCTGACGCGGCTCCTCGCGCGGCTCGAGGGCGGACAGCGGTTGCAGGCGGGCGGTCTCGCCGGCCAAGGCGGCAAAGCGACTGCCCACCGCCGCGACGGCCGGCTCGAGCACGGTTTCGACGAGGGTGTTCCAGGCCTGGCACTGCGGACATTGCCCCTGCCAGCGCAGGGCCTGTGCCCCGCACTCGGTGCACACGAAGGCGGTCTTGCTGCGGGCCATCAGCCGCGGCGTGCCGTCAGCGCCGGAGCCTCAACGCGCACGCGTTCAGTCCTGCTCTTCAGCCGCCATGCGCACGAACTCCTCGCAGGCGTAATCGGCGAAGGCGGTGATGAGCCGGGAGCGGAACTTGTCGCGCGGCAGGATCACTTCCAGCGGCGTGTAGATGCGCGGTTCGAGCGGGACGGCCACCAGCCGGCCCTCCTCGACGTCGCGTCGGATGGCGCGCTGGGAGGCGATCGCAAAGCCGAGGCCGGCCGCCGCCAGCTGCTTGATCGTGGCCAGGCTGCCGAGCTCGGCGCACAGGGTGATCTCGCTGCCGGCGATGCCGGCGGCTTCGAAGAACTCGTCGGCGATCTGGCGGATGCCGTTGCCCGGATCGCGGTCGATGAAGGGATGGCCGATCAAGTCCTTCGCGGTCAGCGACGTGAACTTGGCGAGCGGGTGATCCGGACTGCAGATCACGAACAGCTCGTCGCGTGCCGCACTGCGGCGCTCGATCGTGTGCTGTTCGGTGGCGATCTCGATGAGGCCGATGTCGAGGTCGCGCGCGGCGACGCCGTCTTCGGTCAGTTTGGACGTGCCCACCACCACCCGCGGCAGCACGCGCGGGTAGCGGCGCTTGAAGCCCTCGAGGATCTGCGGCAGCCAGTAGGCGGCGATGGTCGTGCTGGTGCCGATCTTGATCTGGCCGGCAAGCTCGTCGGTGAGTTCTGACACCCTCGAATCGAGCTCGGCAGAGAGACCGAGGATCTTTTCGGCGTAGGCCAGCACCAGCTCGCCCGCGGGCGTGAGCGTGATCTTGCCGTGCCCGCGATCGAGCAGCCGCGTATCGAAGTGCTCCTCGAGCTGCTTGATCTGGAAGGTCACCGCGGGCTGCGTCATGTGGAGATGCTCGGCCGCCCGGGTGAAGGAGCCGTGCTTTGCTACTGCGTGGAAAACCTGAAGTCTGCGATCGGCCATGATGTGGATAAGTACGATTTATTTCCCGGAATTAAAGCACAAACAAGGGCATTCCGCGATGTCGGCATCACATTGTCCTCGAGTGCGCTGAAAGGTTGGCGGCACGGGCCTTTGCGGGATCTGCGCGGCGTCATCGCGGCACCCCTGGCTTCGTGATATAAACCGCGCTCCAGACCCGACATGCAAGCTCCCGGACGATGCCGCTCGGCTTCTACACGATCATGGCAGCGCAGTTCTTCTCTGCGCTTGCCGACAATGCCTTGCTGATCATCTCCATCGCCTTGTTGCGGGACATGGCGGCCCCGTCGGAATTCGAGCCCCTCCTCAAGCTGTTCTTCACCCTGTCGTACGTCGGCCTCGCGGCCTTCGTCGGCGCATTCGCCGACTCGATGCCCAAATGGCGGGTGATGCTGGTCAGCAACACGATCAAGATCGGTGGCTGTCTGATGCTGTTCCTCGGTGCCCACCCCCTGCTGGCCTACGCCGTGATCGGCCTCGGCGCCGCGGCTTATTCGCCCGCAAAGTACGGCATCCTCACCGAATACCTGCCGCACCGCCTGCTGGTCGTCGCCAACGGCTGGATCGAGGGCCTGACCGTGGGCGCCATCATCGTCGGCACGGTGATGGGCGGCGTCATGATCCGGGGCGACGTGTCCTCGGCGCTGATGGGGCTCGGCCTGCCCTTCGTGGACAACGCCTTCGAGGCGGCCGTGTTCGTGATCGGCTCGCTCTACCTCATCGCAGCCGGTTTCAACATGTTCATCCCCGACACCGGGGTTGACCACAAGCCGCTGAAGAACAACCCGCTCTACCTGATCCACGACTTCAATCACTGCCTGCGCCTGCTGTGGCGCGACAAGCTGGGGCAGATCTCGCTGGCGGTGACCACGCTGTTCTGGGGCGCCGGCGCAACCTTGCAGTTCATCGTGATCAAGTGGGCCGAGCACAACCTGGGCATGAACCTGTCGCAGGCCTCGATGCTGCAGGGGGTGGTGGCGCTCGGGGTGGCGGTCGGTTCGGTGCTGGCCGCGCGCTACATCTCGCTGCGCCAGGCGGTGCGGGTGATCCCGCTCGGCGTGGCGATGGGGGTCGGCGTGATGACCATGATCGGTGTCACCGAGGCCTGGGTGGCGATGTGCCTGATGGTGGTGGTAGGCGGCCTGGCCGGCTTCTTCGTGGTGCCGATGAACGCCCTGCTGCAGCACCGTGGCCATATCCTGATGGGTGCCGGCCACTCCATCGCGGTGCAGAACTTCAACGAGAACCTGTCGATCCTGGTGATGACGGGCGCCTATGCGCTGCTGATCATGCTGGGCCTGTCGATCAACGTCGTCATCGTGCTGTTCGGCGCCCTGGTGGCGGGGACCATGGTGATGGTCAAGCGCCGCCACGAGGCCAACCAGCGCGAGTTCGACAACGTCGCGCTGCTCGAAGACCGCCGCCACTGATCCGGACGAGGTCGGCGGGCGCCGCTCAGCGGCCGGCTGCGGCCCCGGCCAGGCAACGGCGCGCGAAGCACAGGTCTTCCCAGGCCTTGGCCTTGTCCTGCGGATTGCGCAGCAGGTAGGCCGGGTGGTAGGTCACGATGACCGGAATGCCATTGCGTTCGAAGCGCTTGCCGCGCGCAGCGGAGATGGCGACCTCGCGATCGAGCAGCGCCTGCGCCGCCGGCCGGCCGAGCGCGAGCAGCAGGCGCGGCTGCACCAGCGCAATCTGACGGTCGAGATAAGGCAGGCAGGCGGCCATCTCCCCGCGCTCGGGCGTGCGGTTGTGCGGTGGGCGACACTTGACGGCGTTGGCGATGTACACGTCCTCGCCCCGGCGCAGGCCGATGGCAGCCAGCATGTTGTCGAGGAGTCGCCCGGCCTGGCCCACGAAGGGCTCGCCGCGCTGGTCTTCCTCGGCGCCTGGGCCCTCGCCCACCAGCATCAGGCTCGCCTCGCGATCCCCCACGCCAGGCACCACCTGGCGGCGACGCTGGCACAGGCTGCAGGCCTGGCAGTCGCGCATGTCGGCTTCGAGCGCGTCCCAGTCCAGGCGGGCGATGCGGGCGGCACGGTCGCCGTCGACGGCCCCCGCGAGGGAAGACCCCGAAACAGATTCCGGCGCAGGCCCGTGGCGCGTGGGCGTCGCCTGGCGCGTGTGCGGCGGTGGACGATCTGCCGCCGTAGGCTGAGTGAGCGTCTCGTGCCTCGATGCAAGTGGCGCATCATCGAAATGGGTGGCGGCAGCCGGTCTCGCCACGGGGGTGACGGCCTCGGGCACGCGCGTCGCATCGACCTCGAGAATCGGCACTGGCCCGGGCGGCTGGCCTGCTGCGGCATCCGCCTCTGCCTCATCGTGCGCCTCGGCCCGCGCCCGCAGGCGCCACACCGGGCCCAGACCCATTTCGCGCAGGACCGCATCGCGTCGAAGACGCTGGCTGGGTCGCATCACAGGGTCCGTCTCATCACGATGGCGTCCTCGCGACCGACGCCGGCGGGGTAGTAGCCGCGGCGGCGCCCGATCTCGTCGAACCCCATGCCACGGTAGAGCGCCTGCGCCGCATCGTTGGAGACGCGCACCTCGAGGAAGAAGGAGGTCGCGCTCTCCTTCGCAGCGCGCTCGCACAGGTGCTGCAGCAGGCGCCGGCCGTAACCGCGACGCTGCTCGGACACGGCGACCCCGATGCCGAGCAGATGGGCCTCGTCCAGCACCCGCAGCACGACGGCGTACGCAACGGGCTCACCGGCGACGCGCATGATCCACCCCTCATTGCCGGCTCCAAGCGCGTCCATGAAGTTGCCGCGCGTCCATGGATGTGCCTGCAGCGCCGCCTCCTGGGCGCAAACCCAATCGAGGTCGTCCGTGCTCATCGGCGCGATGCTGGCACCGGACAGGGTGGTGTTTGGATCGGTCATCCGCGCGACCCCGGCACCCTCCATCAGGCCCGCCCCCCGCGCGCCAGGCGCTCGGCGGTGGTGAAGGCCACCTTGTCGCGTACGTAGAGGGGCGCGGCGAGTTCGGGTGCCGCCAATTGCCCACGCTCGACCACGGTCGCACCGAGACGTGCAACCTCCTCGGCACGTGGCACGAGATCGGGCGCACAGCCGATGAGGCGACCGCGCAGGCGCGCCGCGAGCTCGTCGGGCCAGACCGAGAAGGCCGATCCCGCGGCAAACCAGTCGCCCGGTGGAAGTTCGACATCGAGGGGCGCACTGCACGCGTGCGCGCCGACGAGCTGGGGCACACCGGTCGCGTCACGCGCAAACGCAGCATGATAGACCTCGCCCATCCGCGCATCCGTGGCGACGAAGACCCTATCGGCCGCGCACTGCAGCGCGATCGCCTGCAGGCTGCTCACCGCCGCCACGCCCAGCCCCGCCGCGAGTGCGATGCCCTGTGCCACGCCACAGGCGAGGCGCAGGCCGGTAAACGCCCCTGGCCCGGCCCCAAAGGCGATTGCATCGAGCTGCGGGACTGCAAGGCCGCCTTCGGCCAGGAGTTCGCGCAGGTCGCGCAGGACGGCTTCGGAGTGATTTGCGGCGCCGTGGATCTGCCGCACATGGACGACGCCGTCGCGCAGCAGCGCAACGCTGCCGTGCTCGCAGGCAGTTTCGATCGAGAGGACTTTCATGGTGCCGGTATTCTACCGGCTGCAAGACGATGCGGGCTGGAGCGGCGAGCACTGGCGCGCGCGCTCAGCGACGACCCTTGCCCCTTGGCGCCTCATCGCCGTAGGCGCCGCGCGCGGCATCGCTGACATGGCGACGCAGGCGGCTGCGTTCTTCATCGCTCATACGGCGGCGCTCGGACGCGCCGTCTCGGATCTCTGCCCCACCACCCAGGGTCCTGCGCCACTCTTTCCTACGCGTCTCGGCCGACACCTTGCCGGCGGCGGCCTCGGCCTGCTCCATCTCGACCTGCCGGCCTGCCTGCGCATGCGCCTGGATCGGCGCCGCCTGCAGGAGCACGCCGACACCGCAACTCACGGCAAGCACCATGGCGCCTCGCCAGCGGGCGATGGAAGATGACTGAAGGGGAGCGAAAGAGAACCTCATGGATCGGCGACCGAAGCTGGACGGTCGGGCGAGGACCCGACACACAGTGGAAAGCAGCCTCGACCATACGGCAAAGCGCCCACCGTGTGTAGCGCGAAAGATCACGCCGGCATCGCATTTGTAAGCCCATATTGCTTTGCACTGTGCTCCTTACGAAGCGTTACCCGGCGAGCCTTCGAGCGGGCGGCGAAGCCTCTGGCACGGCCTCGCGACTCAGGCTAGCATTCGTCGCATGAACCAGAAAACACGCTATCGCATCCTCGTCGTCGACGACGACGCACGCCTGCGCGAACTGCTGTCCCGCTACCTTCAGGAGCAGGGCTTTGCGGTCAAAGCAGTGGGAGACGCGCCGATGATGGACCGGGCGCTGCACCGCGAGCACTACGACCTTGTAGTGCTCGACCTGATGCTGCCCGGGGAGGACGGACTGGCGATCTGCCGCCGCCTGCGGGCGGCCGAAAACTTCATCCCGATCATCATGCTCACTGCCAAGGGCGACGACGTCGACCGCATCGTCGGCCTCGAGATGGGAGCCGACGACTATATCGCCAAGCCCTTCAACCCGCGCGAACTGGTCGCCCGCATCCAGGCGGTCATGCGCCGCCAGCCGCAGACCCTGCCGGGCGCGCCCACCGCCGAGGACGAGCTCGTGGTGTTCGGGCGGGTGAAGGTCAATCTGGGTACGCGCTCGCTCACCCGCGACAACGAGGAGATCCAGCTCACCACCGGGGAATTCTCCCTGCTCAAGGTGTTGCTGACGCATCCCCGCCAGCCGCTCTCACGCGACAAGCTGATGGAACTGGCGCGTGGCCGCGAATATGGCGTGTTCGATCGTGCGATCGACGTGCAGGTCTCCCGGCTGCGCAAGCTCGTCGAGGACGACCCGGCCAAGCCGCGCTACATCCAGACCGTGTGGGGCTTCGGCTACGTCTTCGTGCCCGACGACCAGAAGGCGGGCGCGGCGGACGAGACCGAGCCCGCCGAGGGCAACTGAGCCACGGATGACGCCAGAGCGGTTGCATGCGACCGATACCGGGGCGGCAAGCACGGGGACGAAGTCATGGTCCGCGCGAGTCCTGCCCCGTACCCTGCTGTGGCAGACCTTCCTGCTCGTTGCCCTGCTGCTGATCCTTGCGCTCGGCGCCTGGTCACAGATCTTCCGCTACTTCCAGGAGCCGGCGCGGGCACGCGACGTCGCGCAGATGGTGGTGTCGGTGGTCAACCTCACCCGCACGGCCCTGATCAATGCCGACATGGACAGGCGCATCGACCTGCTCATCGATCTGGCTGCGCTCGAAGGCATCCGCATCTATCCTTCCGAGGCCACGGACGAGATCGAGCCGCTCGCCGACACCCGTCCGCTGGCGCTGCTGATGAGCGATGTGCGCCGTCAGCTCGGCGATCACACGCGCTTCGCGACGCGCTGGAAATCACTGCACGGCTTCTGGGTCAGCTTCCGCCTCGATCCGGATGACGCCGATGACGAGTATTGGGTCATGTTGCCGCCCGAGCGCATCGAGAACCCTGACAGTTTTGGCTGGCTCGCCTGGGGGAGCGGCGCCCTGCTCGCTGCCCTGCTCGGCGCCTTCCTCATCGTGTCACGCATCAGCGCCCCGTTGCGCCAGCTTGCCCGCGCCGCACGCCAGGTGGGCAGTGGTGAGACGCCACCGCCGCAGGAGGAGTCCGGCCCGCAGGAGATCGCCATCGTCGCCCGCGCCTTCAACCAGATGACCAGCAATCTCGCGCGCATGGACGCCGATCGTGCGCTGATCCTCGCCGGCGTGTCGCACGACCTGCGCACCCCCCTCGCCCGCCTGCGTCTCGGCATCGAGATGTCCGGCGCGCCCAGCAGCGAGGTAGCCGCGATGGTTACCGATATCGAAGAGATGGACCGCATCATCGGCCAGTTCCTCGACTTCGGTCGCGGCGATCCGCAGGAGGCGAGCGGGCCGATCGACCTGGCCGCGCTGGTGCGCGAGGTCGCCGAGCCCTACCGCCTGCGGGGCGTGAACATGCAGATCGAGCTCCCCGACAGCCTCGTCGTGCCGGCGCGGGCGCTGCCGATCCGGCGGGCGCTCACCAACCTCATCGACAACGCCCTGCGCTATGCAGGTGACGAGGCGCCACTCGACATTTGCGCCACCGTGGAGGGTGCCGAGGCGCACATCGAAGTGGCCGATCGCGGACCGGGCATCCCGGAAGCCGAGATCGAACGCATGCGCCAGCCCTTCACGCGGCTCGAGAAGGCCCGCTCGAACACCAAGGGGGCAGGACTGGGGCTCGCCATCGTCGAGCGCGTCATGCGCGCCCACCACGGCCGACTCGAGTTGCTGCCGCGCGAAGGCGGCGGCCTCAGGGCCATCCTCTGCCTGCCCGGTGCAGGAAGCCGCGCTCGCGATAGAATGCTCCGACTCGAATCCGGCACCACGCGTGAAACATGAAATTTCTCTTCGACCTGCTCCCCGTCATCCTCTTCTTCGCCGCCTACAAGGTCGGCGGCGCTCATCCGGAGGCAGCGCACGCGCTCGCTGCAGGTTGGCTGGGTGACGGCATCGCGCCCACGCAGGCGCCGATCCTGATCGCCACCTTCGTCGCGATCATCGCCACCATGCTGCAGATCGCGATCGTCTGGCTGCGCCATCGCAAGGTCGACACGATGCTGTGGGTCAGCCTGGCCATCATCGTGGTGTTCGGCGGCGCCACGCTGTTCTTCCACAATCCGACTTTCATCAAGTGGAAGCCGACCGCGCTCTACTGGTTGTTCGGCGCCGTGCTGCTGGGTTCGGCCGTGCTGCTCAAGCGCAACCTGATCCGCAAGATGCTGGAGGCACAGATCCAGTTGCCCGACCCGGTCTGGGGGCGGCTCAACCTGGCCTGGGCCGGTTTCTTCATCGGCATGGGGCTGCTCAACCTTTACGTGGCCTACAGCTTCAGCGAAGAGACCTGGGTCAATTTCAAGATGTTCGGCGGTCTTGGCCTGATGCTTGCCTTCGTGCTCGGCCAGGGCTTCTATCTGTCACGCCACATGGAAGAGGAAACCAACTGATGTTCTACGCATTGATCGGTGAGGATGCCCCCGGCACCCTCGAAACCCGGCTTGCGGTCAGGCCCCAGCACGTCGCCCGCCTCGAGGCGCTGCGCGACGAAGGGCGGCTGCTGCTCGCCGGACCGATGCCGGCCATCGATTCGCCCGATCCCGGACCCGCCGGCTTCGTCGGCAGCCTCATCGTGGCCGAATTCGACTCGCTCGAGAGCGCCGAAGCCTGGGCACGCGAAGACCCTTACGCGCTGGCTGGCGTGTTCGCCCGCGTCAGCGTGCGCCCGTTCCGGAAGACCCTGCCGTGAGCGCGGAAACGGTCGCCCGCATCCGCGAAATCCTGTCGCAGCAGATCCCCGTCATCGCGCTCGAGATCGAGGACGACAGTGCCCTCCATGCCGGCCATGCCGGCGCCCGCGACGGCGGCGGGCATTACCGCGTGTACATCGTCTCCGCGGCCTTCGAGGGCTGCAGCAGAGTGCAGCGACAGCGTATGATCTACACCGCGCTTGGCGACATGATGATAAGGGAGATTCATGCCCTCGCCATTCGCGCGCTTACGGCCACCGAGGCCACTACACATGCAAACTGAAGGAATCTCCATGAAACACTTCCCGAGCCGTCTTGCCGTCACCTTGCTGGCCGGCTTTCTCGCCCTTCCCGTGGTCGCGGCTGATTCCGTCGCCAAGGTCAACGGGGTTGCCATTCCCGCTGCGCGGGCGCAGGCCATGCTCGCCGAGCAACGTGCGCAAGGTGTGCCGGACAGCGAGCAGCTGCAGAATGCGGTGCGTGAAGAGCTCGTCCGCCGCGAGGTGCTGAGCCAGGAAGCGGGCAAGAAGGGACTCGACAAGAAGGCCGATGTCCAGGCGCAGATGGACATGGCGCGCCAGGCCATCCTGATCCGCGCCTACCTGCAGGAGTTCGTGCGGGCCAACCCGGTGACCGACGCTGAACTGCAAAAGGAATACGACGCCATCAAGGGTCGCATGGGCGACAAGGAATACAAGCCCCGCCACGTGCTGGTCGAGACCGAGACCGAAGCCAAGGCCATCATTGCCCGCCTGCAGAACGGCGCGCCCTTCGAGGAGGTCGCCAAGGAGTCGCGGGATCCCGGCTCGAAGGATCGCGGCGGCGAGCTCGGCTGGAGCAACCCCGGCATGTACGTGAAGCCGTTCTCCGACGCCATGGTGGCGCTCGAGAAGGGCAAGTACACCAGTACGCCGGTCAAGAGCGACTTCGGCTACCACGTCATCCAGCTCGACGACGTGCGCCCGGTGCAGGCGCCCCCGTTCGACGAAGTGAAGCCGCAGCTGCAGCAGCGCCTGCAGCAGCAGAAGGTCGAGCGCCACGTCATGGAGCTGCGCGAGAAGGCCAAGGTCGAGTAATCGTTCAGCCTCGACGCCCTGCCCCGCCGCATTGGCGGCGAGGCAGGCGCCAGCAGAAAGGCCCGACACGGCGCAAGCCGGTCGGGCCTTCTCATTGGTCTCGCAAGATGGTCTCGCAAGAGGTGTCGCGCATGAGCCGGCCCGACGGGCCGGTTCATGCGCAAGGCGCGATCAGAAGTGCTCTTCTGCCAGCTCCAACGCACCTGCGGCGCCATTGACCACCGTGTAGGCGAGGCCAGGCGCCTGTGCCAGCACGTGGTCGGCGTAGAAACGGGCAGTGACGATCTTGGTCTGGTAGAAGCTCGCCTCGCCCTCGCCCGCCTCCAGCTTGCGCTTGGAAACCAGCGCGGCGCGCGCCATCTGCCAGCCACCGGCAACGACCCCGAGCAGCTTCAGGAAGGGCACGGAACCCACCGAGGCCGCCTTGATGTTCCCGCTGTAGGTGGCCAGGATGTAGGCGACCGCCTCCTCGACTGCCGCAATACCGGCGCCCAGCGACTTGCGGATCGCGACGAAAGCCTCCCCCTCGACGCCGCCGAGTTCGGCCTCGACCGCACGCATCTGCCGCACGACGCCCGCGATGGTGACGCCGTTCTCGCGGGCGATCTTGCGCCCGATCAGGTCGTTGGCCTGGATCGCGGTGGTGCCTTCGTAAATGGTCGTGATGCGGGCATCGCGGAAGTGCTGCGCAGCGCCGGTCTCCTCGATGAAGCCCATGCCGCCATGCACCTGGACGCCGTCGGAGGTGACCTCGATCGAGTTCTCCGTGCACCAGCCCTTGACGACCGGAATCATCAGATCGACGAAGGCCTGATTCTGCGCCCGCACGCCTTCGTCGCCGTGGTGGTGGGCCATGTCGATGGCGGCACCGACCACATAGGCCAGCGCACGCATCGCTTCGGTCTTGCTCTTCATCGTCATCAGCAGGCGACGCACGTCGGCGTGATGCAGGATGTTGACCTTCGGGCCGCCGCGCACGCCGGCATCGGTACCCTGGATGCGATCCTTGGCGTACTGCAGCGCATGCTGGTAGGCACGCTCGGACAGCGCCAGGCCTTCCATGCCGACCGCGAAGCGGGCCTCGTTCATCATGATGAACATGTACTCGAGGCCGCGGTTCGGCTCACCCACCAGGGTGCCGATCGCGCCGCCCTTGTCGCCGAAGGCGAGCACGGCGGTCGGGCTGGCGTGGATGCCGAGCTTGTGCTCGATCGACACGCAGTGCACGTCGTTGCGCGCCCCCAGGCTGCCGTCGGCATTGACCAGGAACTTGGGCACGACGAACAGCGAGATGCCCTTCACCCCTTCAGGTGCGTCCGGCAGGCGGGCGAGCACGAGGTGGATGATGTTGTCGGTGAGGTCATGCTCGCCGTAGGTGATGAAGATCTTCTGGCCGAAGATCTTGTAGGTGCCATCGCCCTGCGGCTCGGCCTTGGTGCGCACCGCAGCGAGATCGGAGCCGGCCTGCGGCTCGGTCAGGTTCATGGTGCCGGTCCATTCGCCCGAGATCATCTTCGGCAGGTAGGTGTCCTTCTGCGCGTCCGTGCCGCGCAGCATCAGTGCCTCGATGGCGCCCGTGGTGAGCATTGGGCACAGCGAGAAGGCCATGTTGGCCGACTTCCACATCTCCATCACGCCGGTCGACAGCAGCTTGGGCAGGCCCTGGCCGCCATAATTGGGGTCGCAGGCGATCGCGGACCAGCCGGACTCGCTGAACTGCTTGTAGGCCTCCTTCCAGCCCGGGGCGGTGTTGACGACGCCGTCGTTCCACTTCGCGCCTTCCTGATCGCCCGTCCAGTTCAGCGGAGCGAGCACGCCGCTGGCAAACTTGTCGGCCTCCTCAAGGATGGCATCGACCAGGTCCGCCGACACTTCCTCGTTGCCCGGAAGCTGCGTCACCGCGTCGAGATCGGCGAGTTCGCGCATGACGAACTGCATGTCACGAAGGGGGGCGTTGTAGTTGCTCATGTATGTAGTCACTCCATGGACGTGTTTAGCGAACTTGCGTATGTCTCTTACTTGTCAATCAGGTAGCGGCGATCATCGAACGCAGCAACCCATTCCGGCCGGTACACCACCATCAGCGTGATGATCGCTCCACTGATCCAGGCCTCGGAGAAGCCGAGCAGCAGGAAAAAGGGCAGGTACTCGCTCAGCAGGAAAGCGCCTGAATAGGCGCCCGCAAGCATCATCGCCAGCGAACTCACCGCGCCCTGAAGCATCACGGTCAAGGCTGCCCCCGCAAAGCTTGTGACGAAAACGAAGATGAAGAAGTGCGCTGGCAGCCAGCGCTCGATTGCGCGCTGAATGCCATATGCGAGCGCAACGGGCACCGCCGCCATCAGCACGAAATTCAACGGCCACGCCATCCACTCGAGCGCACCGTTGAGGGTGATGCCGGTCAGCGCGAGCGCCAGCACAGCCAGGGCAAACCACGGCCCGAGCGCGAGCGTCGCCGCCATCGCGCCCAGCAGGTGCAACGTCAGGCCGGGCATCACGCCCGCCTTCAAACTCCACATCAGCGTCAGGCAGACAGCAAAACCAAGCAGCAGATTCAGTTGTCGGCCGTCGCGCAGGCGCCCCCAAGGCGCCCGACGCAACAAGCCGTAGAGGGTCAGCGCGGTCACGACCAGCATGAACCCGTGCCAGGTCGCCGAAAACAGCGATGCAGGTAGGTTCATGCCGGACGGCTCGGGGCAGCACTCAGACCGCGGACGTCAGCTCCGGCACCACCTGGAACAGATCGCCCACCAGGCCGTAGTCCGCAACCTGGAAGATCGGCGCCTCCGGATCCTTGTTGATCGCCACGATCACCTTGGAGTCCTTCATGCCCGCCAAGTGCTGGATCGCACCCGAGATGCCGATCGCGATGTAGAGCTGCGGGGCGACGATCTTGCCGGTCTGGCCGACCTGGTAGTCGTTGGGCACATAGCCCGCATCGACCGCGGCGCGGCTGGCGCCGAGCGCGGCGCCGAGCTTGTCGGCGAGCGGCTCGAGCAGCTGGTGGTAGGCGTCGCCGCTGCCCAGGCCGCGGCCGCCGGAGACGATGATCTTGGCCGCGCCGAGTTCGGGACGGGCGCTCTTGACGATCTCGCGACCGACCAGCGCGGTGGCACCCAGGTCGGCGCCTGCGGCGACCGCCTCGATGGCAGCCGCATTGCCCTCGCCCGCGGCGTCGAAGGCGGTGGTGCGCACGGTGATGACCTTGACCGCATCGGCGCTCTTCACGGTGGCGAGCGCATTGCCGGCGTAGATCGGGCGCACGAAGGTGTCGGGAGCCTCGATCGCGACGATGTCGCTGATCTGCGCGACGTCGAGCAGCGCGGCGACGCGCGGCAGCATGTTCTTGCCCGCCGGGGTGGCCGGAGCGAGCACGTGGCTGTATTCGCCCGCCAGGCCCTTCACCAGTTCGGCGACGTTCTCCGCGGTCTGCGCTTCGTAGTGCGCGGCGTCGCACACCCGGACCTTGGCCACACCGGCCACCTTGGCCGCGGCTTCGGCGACTGCGCCGCAGCCGGCACCGGCCACCAGCACGTGGAC
>NZ_JBLQGP010000033.1:0-24296 GCF_047806685.1 Thauera sp. WH-1 | reverse complement strand
TTGGGCAGGTAGTCGCCCAGGCCTTCGACTTCCAGGAAGACGGAGACCCGATTGCCGTCGAACACCGGGCCATTCACCAGGCGGTAGCCGGGGACGTACTTCTGCACCTCGCGGATCATGGCGTGGATGGATTCGGTGATCGCCGCCTGGTCGGGCTCGGTCTCGGTGAGGCAGTGCACCGTGTCGCGCATGATCAACGGCGGCTCGGCCGGGTTGAGGATGATGATCGCCTTGCCCTTCTTCGCGCCGCCTACCTTCTCGACCGCGCCCGCGGTGGTGCGGGTGAATTCGTCGATGTTCTTGCGCGTGCCGGGACCGGCGGACTTGCTCGACACGGTGGCGACGATCTCGCCGTAGGCCACCGGCTGCACGCGCGACACGGCGGCGACCATCGGGATCGTGGCCTGGCCGCCGCAGGTGACCATGTTGACGTTCATCTCGGAGAGCAGGCCCCCACGCTCACTGCGTTCGCTGCCCCCCGAGGGGGCTTGGCCGTCTTGGGAGCGGCCCGGCGACGGCCAGCCGACCTGCTCGACGAGGTTGACCGACGGTACGCAGAAGGGGCCGATCGCGGCCGGGGTGAGGTCGATCATCAGCACGCCCAGCTCATTCAACTTGCGGCTGTTCTCGGCGTGCACATAGGCGCTGGTGGCGTCGAAGGCGATCTGCACGCCCTCAGCCTTGACGTGTGGCAGCAGGCCATCCACCCCGTCCGCGGTGGTCTTGAGGCCCAGTTCGCGGGCGCGGGCCAGGCCTTCGGAGGTGGCGTCGATGCCGACCATCCATACCGGCTCCAGCACTGGGCTGCGCTTGAGTTTGTACAGCAGGTCGGTGCCGATGTTGCCCGGACCGATCAGGGCGCATTTGATCTTGTTGCTCATGGCTTCAGGCCCGTTGGATGCACCGCCCAAGCCGTGTCGTTCTCGGCGGCGCGTGGGAGGGGAGGTGCAGTCCGCGTGGGGGGTGGGGGAGGGAGGTCCACCCACCGCGCGGCTGCTGGAAACAAAAGCGACGTCAGCGAAAGCGCATCGAGCAGCCACCGAGGCCCTCGATCTGCATCTCCTGAACGGGCCTATTGGTCACGCCGATCGTTGTGCCGATCACGCGTTCGCCGTCTCGCTGGCGGATGAGGGTCTGTTGCATACGCGGTGTCGTGGGCTGGGTGGGTGACGGGCTCAGCCCGGCCACACGCTCGATTCGGCGCCGCCGTCGACTTCGATGACCTTGCCGGTCACCCAGGCCGAAGCCGGCGTGGCGAGGTAGAGCGCGGCGGCAGCGATGTCCTCGATGTCGCCGAGGCGCTTGAGCGGGGTGTTCTGGATCATGCCTTCGCGCATGTTGGCGGGCAGGGCGCGGTCCAGCGCGGCAGTCATGATGGGGCCGGGGGCGATCGCGTTGACGCGCACCGTCGGCGCAAAGTCCTGCGCCAGCAGCCGGGTGAGCTGGGTCAGTGCGGCCTTGGCGGTGCCGTAGGCGCTGAAGTAGGGCTGGGCATAGCGTGCCGCACCCGAGGTGATGTTCACGATGTTGCCGCCACCGGCCTCGCGCATGTGGGGCACGCACAGGCGGGTCAGCTCGTAGGCGGAGCTGACGTTGAAGCGGAACACGCCTTCGAACTTGTCGGTGGACATCTTCAGCGGATCGTTCGGGCCGGAGCCGCCGGCGTTGTTGACCAGGTGGGTGATGCGGCCGAATTCCTTCAACGCGGCATCGACGACGCCGGCGAGCTGGGCCAGGTCGGTCACGTCGCAGCTCACCGCGATGGCGCGCCGGCCCAGGGCGCGGATCTCTGCAGCCACGGACTCGACGTCGGCCTGGGTGCGTGCGGCGCACACGATGTCCGCTCCGGCCTCGGCGTAGGCGAGGGCGATGCCGCGGCCGATGCCGCGCCCTGCGCCGGTGATGATGGCCACCTGGCCTTCCAGGCTGAAGCGTTCGATGATGCTCATGTCGTGTCCTCTGTGAGTGAAATCGGCGTTCAACGTGGCGACCACAGGTCGGGCATGCCAGGGTCGCTGGTCGCAATCAGGCGCTTGAGCAGCAGCTTCAGGGCCATCGTGTCGCCGGGGCCGAGCTTGGCGGCGATGTCCTCCTCGACCGCCTTGGCCAGCGCGATCTGGCGCAGCGAGGCCTCGCGGCCGTCGGCGGTGAGCACGTAGCGGGTCTGCGCCCCGTCCTGCTCCATCGCCACCAGGCGCTGCGACTCGAGGGTGCTCATTGAGGACTCGTCGGCGAGCATGCCGGTGTAGGAGATGAAGGCGTTGAGTTCCTGAAGGCTCAGCCGGTCGCGGATCGACAGCACCGAGAGGATGAAGAAGGAGCGCTCGTCCAGGGCCTGCGTGCTGAGCAACTGGCGCAGCGCGTACAGCATCTGGTAGTGCGCGCGGCCGAGCAGATAGCCGAGCAGGTCCTCGGTGTAGCTGCACTCGGGCGGCGGCGTCGAGCCCAGGCGTACTTCCTCGCGGGGCTTGCGCGCAGCCAGTGCGTACTGGCCGCTCTGGAACACCAGCGGCGGTAGCTCGCTGCGGTCGTAGGCCAGCACCTCGCCGACGAAGATGATGTGGTCGCCACCGTCGTAGCTGAACGCGGTGCGGCACTGGAAGCGGGCTGTGCAGCCATTGAGGAGTGGCGCCTTGCTGATGCCCTCGTCGAGCTCCAGCCCGGCAAACTTGTCCTCGCCCTGGCGCGCGAAGCGCCCGGACAGCTCTTCCTGCGCGGCCGACAGCACATGCACGTTCCAGAACCTGGCGCTGGTAAAGGCGTCCCGGCTGCGCGCGTTCTTGGCCAGGCTCCACAGCACGAGCGGCGGGTTCAGTGACACCGAGTTGAAGCTGTTGGCGGTGATGCCGATCGGCTCGCCGTCCGTCGCACGGGTGGTGATGATCGTGACGCCGGTGGTGAAGGTGCCGAGCGCCGCGCGGAAATCCTGGGGGTCGAAGCCCTTTTGCGTCGTCATGTCATGTCTCGCGGGACGGGTGGAGATGGGGCCGAGTATGAGAGCCGGGCACGGGCCCGGGCATCGTCCCAACGGACTAGCGGAATTGCGCCCCTGCGCCGGTGCTCGCCTTGTCCGGGCACGATGCGCTCGTCCGATCGGACTACGCAGCATCGCCTGTGGCAGGGTATGGTCCGCGCAATGCCGTAAACCTCGAACCCGGAGCGACTGTCGTGACGAAAGAGATCATCATCACCCCGGCGGGCCTGTCCGCCTTGCTGCAGGCGCAGAAGCAGGCCTTCATCACCGCCGGCGCCGTCCCCGCGGCCGAGCGCAAGCGCCGCATCCAGACCGCCATCGACCTGCTGGTCAAGTACCACAAGCCCCTGGTCGAGGCGATGGACGCGGACTTCGGCGGGCGCCCCAGGGGCTACTCGTTGATGAACGACGTGCTCGGCTCGCTGACCTCGCTCAAGTACGCGCGCGATCACTTCGAGCCCTGGATGGCAAGCGAGCCACGCACGCCGTTCCCGCCCTACGACCAGTTCGGCGCCCAGGCCTGGGTCATGTACCAGCCCAAGGGCACGGTGGGCATCATCGGCACCTGGAATGCGCCGCTGTTCACGCTGTTCAGCCCGCTCGCCAGCGCGCTCGCCGCCGGCAACCGCGCCATCCTCAAGCCCTCCGAGGTGGTGTCGCGCACCGCCCGGGTGGTGGCCGAGGCGGTCGCCGACATGTTCGATCCGCTCGAGGTCGGCGTCGTCACCGGCGGCCCGGACATGGGCGAGATCTTCACCTCGCAGCCTTTCGATCACATCGTATTCACCGGCAGCACGCAGGTGGGCAGGGCGGTGATGCGCAACGCCGCGCAGAACCTGGTGCCGGTGACGCTGGAACTGGGTGGCAAGTCGCCCACCATCGTCGCCCGCAGCGCCGACCTGGCGACCGCGGCCTTCCGCATCGCCGCCGCGAAGGCGAGCAACGGCGGCCAGCTGTGCGTGAATCCGGACGTCGTCTACGTGGCCCGCGAGCAGCTCGAGGATTTCGTCGCGGCGCTCAAGCGCAGCTTCGGCGAGCTGTTCCCGAGCGTCGCGGGCAACCCGGACATGGTCGCGGTGGTGAACGATCGCCACCTGGCGCGCGTCGAGTCCTACGTGAGCGATGCCGTCCAGGCCGGCGCGCGCGTCGAGTGCGCACCGGCGCCGCTTGCCGCCGATGCGGCAGGCCGCCGGCGTCCGCTCTCCATCGTCATCGACCCGCCGCAGGACGCGAAGATCATGCAGGAGGAGATCTTCGGCCCGGCGGTGGTGGTGAAACCCTATGACGCGATCGATGCGGTGATCGCCGACATCAATTCCCGTCCGCGCCCGCTCGCGCTGTACTACTTCGGCGAGGACGAAGCCGAGCAGCAGCGCGTGCTCGAGCACACGCTGTCGGGCGGCGTCACGATCAACGAGGCGATGTTCCACGCCGCGATGGAGGATGCGCCCTTCGGGGGCGTGGGCGATTCCGGCATGGGGCACTACCACGGCCGCGAGGGATTCCTCGAGTTCAGCCACACCCGCACGGTGTTCAAGGCGCCGGCCCACGACCCGCGTCGCGAGTGGGGTCTGCTGCCGCCGTACTCCGAGCATTTCCTGGCGATGATGGAGGCGCAGGTCACGCCCTGAGCCTCGCACGCGGGCGGGGCGCCGCCTTTCTGGGCGGCGCGGCCCGCCGCGCGCGCCCGCTTTGATGAAAAACGCCGCGCCACCCCGAGGGGTGAGCGCGGCGTTCTTTCGTTCGGCGCCCTGTCGCGGGCGCCGGCTTCAGCGCCGGGCGGCGGCCCGCCCGGCCTCGCGGCCGAAGAAGGTGGAATCGCCGAGCGACATGCCCGAACTGTAGCCCTCGCCCCAGCGCGGCAGGCCGCAGGCCGTGCGGCCGGCGGCAAAGAGGCCGGCGATCGGCTGGCCGTCGGCGTCGAGCACCTCGCCACTGGGACGCGTGTGCAGGCCGCCCATGGTGAAGGCGTGCGCCTTGAGCTCGCCGATGCAGTAGCTGAGCGCGGCGAAGGGCGCCTCGGTGAGCGGACGCAACCAGTTCGCCGCCTTGTGGAACAGCGGGTCCTCGCCTTCGGCGGCATGGCGGTTGAACTCGGTGACGGTATGCACCAGGCTGCCCGCGGGCAGGCCGAGCTCCTGCTCCACCTCTTCCCAGGTCTCGCCCACCGCGGCCACCTCGATGTCGGGCGCGATCACCGGACGGCCGAAGATTTCGTTGTCGACCAGCAGCCAGGCCTTGCCCTCGGGCTGGCGCAACACGTAGTGGCCGACACGGCCGTGATAGGCGTCCTCGTTGATGAAGCGCTCGCCGCGCGCATTGACGAAGATGCCCTTGACCAGCGACTCGGGCGGGAAGAAGGGGATGGTGGCAAAGAACTGGTCCATGTGTATCGTGGCGCCGCCCACGCTCATGCCCATGCGGATGCCCGAGCCGTCGTCGTTGCCGCCGGAGACGACCTCGGTGCAGGCGAGCGCCTCGGGTGCGAAGCGAGCCACCATGTCGCGGTTGACGATGAAGCCGCCGGCGCACAGCAGCACGCCCTTGCGTGCGCGCACGAACTTCTCCTCGCCCTCGATGCGCACGATCACCCCGACCACGCCTTGGGCATGGTCCACGATCAGGCTCAGCGCGCGGGCGTTGCAGTGCACGATCGCGCCCACGGCTTCGGCGCGCGCGCACAGCTTCTCCATCAGCACCTTGCCGCCGCCCCAGCCCTTGAACTGGGCGGTGTGGCCGCGCGGCGCCGGCTTCGCCCGGGCGCTGAACGGCCACGCCGCCTCGCTGCCCGACCACAGCAAGGTGTCGTCGGTGGTGGGCTCGATCCATTTGCCCGGCAGGTAGCTGCCCTTGAAGGGCACGCCCTGGGCCTCCAGCCAGTCGAAGTGGGCCGCCGCCTTCTCGGCATAGACGCGCACGCGCTCCGCATCGGCGCCGGGGCCGCCGGCCATCATCAGATAGGTGTACAGGTCCTCGGTGCTGTCCTCGAAGCCGTGTTCGCGCTGCACCCGCGTGCCGCCGCTGCCGCCGACATAGACCTCGCCGCCGGACCACGAGGCGCTGCCGCCCGGTGCGGCCGCCACCTCGAAGACATGAACCTCCGCACCGGCCGCGCGCGCCTCGATCGCCGCGCAGCTGCCTGCGGCGCCGAAGCCGATCACGGCGACGTCGGTCTCGATGTCCCAGCGCGGCACGTCCTCGACGCGGCAGGCGCGGGTCGGGGAGTGGTGAGGGGAGGCCTGCGGGGAGGAGGGTGTAGGTGTCGTTGTGCTCATGCCGGTTTCCTTGTCCCGTTTCTGCGTGCGCACGATGATCGAAGGAGTGCTCGCCGGCGGCATCCTCCGATTGAACGATACCGCTCCGCTGCGGTGCGGATCGTGGGTTCATAGTCCGCATTGACGATGAAACGCCTCTGCGCCGCCGCCAATATCGTCCGCATTCCAACAAGATCAGGGGTGGAGCGTGAGCGTGCAAGATCAGTCACAGATGCGCTGGGACGTCATCGTCGTCGGCTCCGGTGCGGGCGCGATGACCTCGGCAGTGGTCGCGGCCGACCGCGGGCTGTCGGTGCTGGTGATCGAGAAGAGCGACAAGTTCGGCGGCACCTCGGCGATCTCGGGCGGTGGCATCTGGATCCCCAACAACCATTACTTCAAGGCCAAGGGCGGCAAGGACAGCTACGAGAGGGCGCTGCAGTACATCCTGGCGGCCGGCGGCGGCAGGGCCGACGAGACCAAGGTGCGTGCCTATCTCGACCATGCGCCGAAGATGATCAGGTACCTCGAGGACAAGTCCCGTGTGCGCTACGCGGTGGCCGAGAAGTACCCCGACTACTACCAGCACCTGCCGGGCGCACTGCCGGGCGGCCGCTCGCTCGACCCCGAGCTGTTCGACACCAGCACCCTCGGCGAGGAGCTCGCCAACCTGCGCCGGCCTTCGGCCTCGACGCTGCTGATGGGCCGCATCGCGTGGACCGCGCGCGACGCCCACGTCGCCATGGCACGCGAGCGCGGCTGGCGATTCAAGATCCTCGGCCTGATGCTGCGCTACAAGTTCGACCTCAAGTGGCGCAAGAAGAGCAAGTACGACCGCCGCGCCGGCCTCGGCAGCTCGCTGGTGTGCGCGCTTCGCGCCTCGCTGCTCGACCGCAAGGTGCCGCTGTGGCTGAAGACCGACTTCCGCGATCTGGTGCTCGACGGCGACCGTGTGATCGGCGTCCGCGTCATGCGCGAGGGGCGTGAGCTGACGCTGATGGCCCGCCGCGGCGTGATCCTCGGCGCCGGCGGCTTCGAGCAGAACCAGGCCCTGCGCGAGAAATACCTGCCGCAGCCGACCAAGGCCGCATGGAGCGCGACCCCGCCGGGCAACAACACCGGCGCCGCGCTCGAGGCCGGCATGGCCGCGGGTGCCGCCACCGACCTGCTCGAATGGGCGTGGTGGGCGCCGACCATCGCCGTGGTCGGCGAGGACAAGCCGCGCGGCGTGTTCGCCGAGCGCGCCTTCCCCGGCGCGATCGTGGTCAATGCGCTCGGCAAGCGCTTCTGCAACGAGGCACAGGGCTATCTCGAGTTCGGCGACGCCATGTACAAGGACCGCGACGCCACCGGCGGCAAGAACGTGCCGGCGTGGTGCATCTTCGACGCCCACTTCCGCTTCAACTATGCGATGGGTCCGCTGATGCCGGCGCAGATCATGCCCGACAGCCGCCTGCGCAAGGAGTGGCTGGGCAGCGTGTACTGGAAGGCCGACACCCTTGAGGAGCTCGCGGGCCAGATCGGCGTCGATCCCGCCGGGCTCAAGGACACCGTGGCGAAGATGAACGACTACGCCCGCAGCGGCAAGGATGCCGATTTCGGCCGCGGCGACAACGTCTTCGATCGCTACTACGGCGACGTCAACGTCAAGCCCAATCCCTGCCTCGCGCCGATCCAGAAGGGGCCGTTCTACGCCATGCGCATGGACGCGGGCGACATCGGCACCAAGGGCGGACTGCTCACCGACGCCCTGGCGCGTGTGGTGCGCCCGGACGGCTCGCCGATCGACGGCCTGTACGCCATCGGCAACACCTCGGCCTCGGTGATGGGCACCGCCTATCCCGGCGCCGGCGCCACCATCGGACCGGCGATGACCTTCGGCTACATCGCCGCCAATCACCTCGCGGCCAACGCGTGACGAATCGACAGGAGACCGAACACATGGCAGGACGGATCGAAGGCAAGGTGGCGCTGGTCACCGGGGGCGCGAGCGGCGTCGGACGCGCGACGGTGGAACTATTCGTCAGGGAAGGCGCCCAGGTCGTGTTCACCGACCTCAGCGTCGACGCCGGCGAGTCGCTCGCCGCCAGCCTCGGCGGCCAGGCGACGTTCATCCGCCAGGACGCCGCCTCGGCGGCCGACTGGGACGCGGTGATGGCCGCGCTGCGCACGCGCTTCGGCCGTCTCGACATCCTGGTGAACAACGCCGGCATCCTGGTCAAGGGTTCGATCGAGGACGCCTCGCTGGAGGACTGGCAGCGCCTGATGCGGGTCAATGCCGACAGCGTCTTCCTCGGCTGCAAGGCGGGCGTGGCGCTGATGAAGGAGGGCGGTGGCGGCTCGATCATCAACATGTCCTCGATCGCCGGCATCGCCGCCAAGGAGGACTACGCCGCCTACGGCGCCTCCAAGGCCGCCATCTCCGGCCTCACCCGCGCGGTGGCAGCGCATTGCCGCAAGGCCAAGTACCGGATCCGCTGCAACTCCATCCACCCCGACGGCGTCATGACGCCGATGACGGCCGGTTCCTACCCGAAGGGCGTCGACCCGGCGCGCTTCACCATCGACGCCGACCCGATGAACCGCGCCTGCCTGCCCGAGGACGTCGCCGCCGCCATCCTCTTCCTTGCCGAGGACAGCGCGCGCGCAGTCAATGGCATCGAGCTGCGCGTGGACAGCGGCCAGTTCGTCATGAGCATCTGAGCCGCCGCAACAACACCGGAATCACCATGACTGCACATTTCGTACCGCCGCTCGCCCGCACCCTGCCGGCGCTCGTGCTCGAGGCCGCAAAGCGTCACGGCGAGCGCATCTTCATCGAGGACGGCGACACCCGCATCGACTATGCAAGCCTGCCGGCGCGCGTCTTCGCCGTCAGCCGCGCCCTGATCGCCCATGGCATCGAGCCGGGCGACCGGGTCGCGATCTGGGCGCCCAACCGCGCCGAATGGATCCTGGTCGCGCTGGGCATCCACTGCGCGGGCGCGGCGATGGTGCCGATCAACACCCGCATGAAGGGCGCCGAGGCCGCCGACATCATCGAGCGCAGCCGTAGTCGCGTGCTGTTCGTGGTCGACCGCTTCCTCGATGTCGATTACCCGGCGATGCTCGCCGGCTGCCGTCCGGCCACGCTGGAGAAGGTGGTGGCGATCGGCGAGGCCGGCGCGCATGCCGACACCGACTGGGCGCGCTTCCTCGCCGACGGCGAGGGCGTGAGCGAGGGCCAGGCGCGCTTGCGGGCGCAGGCGGTGCAGCCCGACGACATGTCGGACCTGATGTTCACCTCCGGCACCACCGGGCCGCCCCAAGGGCGTCGTCAGCGCCCACCGCCAGATCATCCAGGCCTTCATCGAGTACGTGAACATCGCCGGCATCGAGGCCGGCGACCGCTACCTGATCGTCAATCCCTTCTTCCACACCTTCGGCTACAAGGCCGGCTGGGTCACCTGCCTGATCGCCGGCGCCACCGTGCTGCCGCATCCGGTGTTCGACGCCGAGGCGGTGTTCCGCCGCATCGAGGCCGACCGCATCAGCGTGCTGCCCGGGCCGCCCACGCTCTACCTGTCTATGCTCGCCCACCCGAAGCTGGCGCAGACCGACCTGTCCAGCCTGCGGGTGGCCGTCACCGGCGCCTCGACGATCCCGCCGGTGCTGATTGAGCGCATGCGCGCCGAGCTCGGCTTCAAGGTC
Source organism: Thauera sp. WH-1 (assembly GCF_047806685.1). Classification (NCBI taxonomy): domain Bacteria; kingdom Pseudomonadati; phylum Pseudomonadota; class Betaproteobacteria; order Rhodocyclales; family Zoogloeaceae; genus Thauera; species Thauera sp. WH-1. Next base: position 14,378 of record NZ_JBLQGP010000033.1, on the reverse strand, counting down.
GTGCTCACCGCCTACGGCCTCACCGAATGCGGCGGCCTGGCCACCATCTGCGCCGCGGATGACGATGCCGAAACGGTCGCGCTCACCAGCGGCCACGCCATCCCGGGCACCGAGGTGCGCATCGTCGACGCCGACAACCGGCCGCTGCCGGCCGGCGAGGCGGGCGAAATCTGCCTGCGCGGCTTCCACGTCATGCAGGGCTACTTCGAGGACGCCAAGGCCACCGCCGAGACCATCGACGCCGAGGGCTGGCTGCACACCGGCGACGTCGGCACGCTGGACACGCGCGGCTACCTGCGCATCACCGACCGCCTCAAGGACATGTTCATCGTCGGCGGCTTCAACTGCTACCCGGCCGAGATCGAGGCCGCGCTCACCGCGCACCCCTCGATCGCCCAGGTGGCGGTCATCGGCTTGCCCGACGAGCGCATGGGCGAGGTCGGCTGCGCCTGCGTGGTGCTGCGCCCCGGCCAGGCGCTCGACGAGCCCGGGCTGATCGCCTGGTCGCGCGCGCGCATGGCCAACTACAAGGTGCCGCGCTTCGTGCGCTTTTTCGCTTCGTTGCCGGTCAATGCGTCGAACAAGGTCGTCAAGAACGAGCTGCGGGCGCTGGTGCGTGATCCTGCGTGAGCCCGTCGCGGTGTCCGCGTCCGCGGGCCCATCCGTCGTCGGGTCCGTCGTCCAGTCCAGCTTCGAATCCCGCGAGGTCCGCATGAGCCAAGTCCCCGATCTGTTCGCCCCCTTCAAGCTGGGGCCCGTGACCCTGCGCAACCGCTTCATCCGTGCCGGCGCCAACGAGGGCATGGTGCTTGATGGCGCGCCCACCAAGGCGCTGGTCAAGCACCACCGCGACATGGCCGCCGGCGGGGTCGGCCTCACCACCGTGGCCTATGGCGCGGTGGCCAAGGTCGGCCGCACGCTGCCCAACCAGGTGTGGATGCGCCCCGAGATCCTCCCCGACCTCAAGGCCCTGGCCGATGCCGTGCATGCGGAAGGCGGTGCGATCTCCTATCAACTCACCCACGGCGGGTCCTTCGTCACCTCGGTGAAGGTCGACGGGCCGACCCTGAGCGCCTCGGGCGGCCTCAACAAGGCCGGCCTGATGCGCGGCAACTTCTTCCAGCGCGCGATGACCCGCGCCGACATGGACCGGGTCATCCAGCAGTTCGTGGATGCCGCCGAGCTGTGCCGCCAGGCCGGCTTCGACGCGGTCGAGATCCACATGGGCCACGGCTACCTGCTCAACCAGTTCATCTCGCCGCTCTCCAACAAGCGCAAGGACGAATACGGCGGCAGCGCCGGGAACCGCGCGCGCTTCCCGGCCGAGGTGCTGCGCCGGGTGAAGGAGAAGGTCGGAGGGCAGATGGCGGTGCTGGCCAAGATCAACGTCGCCGACGGCGTGCCGGGCGGGGCGACGGTCGATGACGCCATCGTCACCGCACGCCTGCTGCAGGAGGCTGGCGCGGACCTGCTGGTGCTGTCGGGCGGGCGCAACATCGAGTCGGGCTGGTTCATGTTCGGCAGCAACTTCGACATGGACGAGATGAAGAAGGTGCTCAAGGGCAGCTGGCTGACCGGGCTGATGATGAAGCTGTCGCAGCTCGGCACCCCCAAGGTCCAGTTCCGCGAGATGTACTTCCTCGAGTACTCGCGCCGCATCCGCGCGGCGGTCGACATTCCGCTCGGCTACCTTGGCGGTGCGCGCTCGCTCGCCAACGCCGAGCAGGCGATGGCCGAGGGCTTCGATGCGGTGGTGATGGCGCGGCCGCTGATCCACGATCCGCAGCTCATCAACAAGTTCCAGCGCGGCGAGGTCACCGCTTCGGGCTGCATCAACTGCAACCGCTGCGTGCCCTACATCTACCACCCGGCCGGCACCCTGTGCGTGCTGAACCCGCCGAACGAAGTGGCCTTGAACCAGGTGCGCGCCTCCGGCTGAGCGCGGTCTCAGCGTGGGCGCGCGCCCACGTCCTGCGCTGTTCCGGGCGCCCGCCACCCGATCTGGGCCGCGGGCGCCGTCCGTTTACGTCAGGCAGTGATGCCGCCGCCGTTCAGCGGCACGATCTGGCCGGTGACCCACTCGGCCTCGCGCGAGGCCAGCCAGGCCACGCCGGCGCCGACGTCGGCGGGCGATCCTGCGCGCGGGATGATGCAGTTCTTGCGCGCCAGCTCCTCGGAGCCTTCCCAGTTGTTCATCGTGCCCAGCGACAGCGCGTTCACATTGACGCCCTTGCGCCCGACCTCGGCCGCGAGCTGGCGCACGAAGCCGACCACGCCGGCCTTGGACGCCGCATAGGCAGCAATGCCCATCGGCACCGCGGCGCGCCAGGACTCGGAGGTGATCGCCACGATGCGGCCCCACTTGTTCTCGATCATGCCCGGCAGCACGGCGTGGCAGCCGTTCATCAGCCCGTACATGTTGAGCTTGACGAAACGTTCCCAGTCCTCGGGCTTGGACTCGAGGAACTTGCCGTAGCCCATGCCGCTCGTCGGTACGCCGGCGTTGGAGACGTAGACGTCGACGATGCCGGCCTGCTCGCGCACGGCGGCCACCATCTTCTGCACCGCCTCGTAGTCGGTCACGTCGGCGGGCGCGGCCAGGGCCTTGAGCCCGGCGACGCGCAGCTCGGCGGCGGCGGCCTCGGCGCGCTCGGGGAAGAAGTCGTTGATCGCAACCGTGGCGCCCTGGCGGGCCAGGGTCTCGGCCACGCCGCGGCCCATGCCGCGGCCGGCGCCGGTGACGATGGCGACGCAACCGTCGAGGCGGAAGAGCGGCGCGGTGGGGACGGGGGAGGCTTGGGTCAGGGGCGAGTCGGACATTGGGTCGGTGTTCCTGTCAGGTGGGGGAAACGGGGGTGGGCGGAGTGGGGCGGACGAAGTCGGGCGGACGCAGCTGGTGCCGGTCGGCATCGGCGTGCGCCTGACGGGCTTCAGCGCCCCTCGAACGTCGGCGGCCGCTTCTCGATGAAAGCCTGCATGCCTTCCTTCTGGTCGCGCGAGGCGAACAGCAGGGCGTTGGCGCGGCGCTCCATCGCCAGCGCGGTCTCGAGCGGGGCGTCCATGCCCAGCAGGATGCATTCCTTGATCTGCTCGGCGGCGAGCGGCGGCATCGCGGCAACCAAGCGCGCCAGTTCGATCGCGGTCGGAATCACCTGGTCGTCGGCCACCAGGTCGCTCACCAGGCCGGCGGTCCACGCCTCGTGCGCGGTGATCGGCTTGCCGGTGAGCGCCATGCGCATCGCCTTGACCTTGCCCACCGCGCGCACCAGGCGCTGGGTGCCGCCGATGCCGGGCATGATGCCGATGCGGATCTCGGGCTGGCAGAAGCGCGCGCCCTCGCCGGCGACGATGATGTCGGCCAGCATCGCCAGCTCGCAGCCGCCACCGTAGGCGTAGCCGCAGACCGCGGCGATCACCGGCTTGGGACAGTGCTGGATCGGCCCCCACACGCGCTCGGTGTGTCGCTGGGTGATCTCGATCGGGCCGACGCCGGCCATGCTGGTGATGTCGCCGCCAGCCGCGAACACCTTCTCGCCGCCGGTGAGCACGATGCAGCGCACCGTGTCGTCCGCCGCCAGCTCGGTGAAGCGCTGCGACAGCAGGGCCTGCAGCTCGAGCGACAGCGCGTTGGTGGCCTGCGGGCGGTTCAGGCGCAGCAGCGCGACGCCGCCGTCGAGGCGTTCGAGCAGCAGGGGCGAAGCGGTTTCGGACTGAGATGTCGGGTCTGTGGTCATGGAGCCTCCAGGAGCGCCCCGGGGGAGGACGGCCTGTGCGGGCGCGGCAACCGGGGAAGGGGATGGAATGCATGTTCCGTCCTCCACGCAAGGCGCTCATCGTCCGTTCAGACGACGAATGGCGCGGGGGGCGCGCCTAGACTCGCAGGCATCAACCAGCGTGGAGAAGTGCATGAACAATCAGGCTTCGACGGGCGCCGCAGCGCTCGACTACCGCGGCAAGGTCGTGCTCGTGACCGGCGGCACCAAGGGCATCGGCGCCGGCATCGCGCGCGGCTTTCTCGCCGCCGGGGCAGCGGTGGTCGTGTGCGGGCGCAACGCGCCCGAGGCGCTGCCCGAGGCCGGCGGCAGGACGGCCGACTTCATCGCCGCCGACGTGCGTGACATCGAGTCGCTGCAGGCCCTGTTCGCCGCCATCCGCGAGCGCTTCGGCCGCCTCGACGTGCTGGTCAACAACGCCGGCGGGGCGCCCTTCGCGCTCGCCGACAAGGCCTCGCCGCGCTTCCACGAGGGCATCATCCGCCTCAACCTGATCGCACCGCTCAACGTCGCCCAGCAGGCCAACGCGCTGATGCAGCAGCAGGCCGAAGGCGGCGTGATCATCTTCGTGGGCAGCGTCGCCGCCTCGCGGCCCTCGCCGGGCACCGCCGCCTATGGCGCGGCCAAGGCCGGCGTGCTGTCGCTGGCGTCCTCGCTGGCGGTGGAGTGGGCGCCCAAGGTGCGTGTGCTGGCGATCAGCCCGGGCCTGGTGCAGACCGAGCAGGCCCACCTGCACTACGGCGATGAGGCCGGCATTGCCGCGGTCGGCGCCACCATTCCCGCCGGCCGCATGGCCACGCCGGACGACATCGCCAACGCCTGCCTGTATGCGGGCTCGCCGCTGGCGGCCTACTTCGCCGGCACCAACCTGCTGCTGCATGGCGGCGGCGAACGGCCGGCCTTCCTCGCCGCGGCCAATTCCGGTGAGCAGCACTGACGGAGCGATGGCCGGTCCTGAGCACGGGCAGGCTGTTTCCGTGTCAGCGGAATGCGCCAGCCGGTGCTTGTGCTGAACTTGGTTGGCATTTCTGCACTGGGCGCGTATCGATAAGGGAGTGGAGCATGGCCGTCAAAGGGGTTAATCGAGTCATCTTGGCGGTACATGATCTGGAGGCATCGAAAGCCTTCTACAGAGAACTTCTCGGCGCTGAATTCCACGAAGCCAACTGGACAGGTGAAGCGTTTGGCATTCAAGTGGCGATCAGCTGGAATGCAGGCATTGAACTCTGCGCGCCAATGCCCGGGCGAGAAGCCGACTGTTTTCTGGCACCGATGCTAGAGAGCAGGGGAGAAGGCATCCTCAATGTGGTCTTTGAGTTCGACGACGTCGATGAACCGTATGCGCGTGCGAAGGCCATGGGCATTGCGACGGTCAACGCAGTCGACTACACGCAGAGTGAGATTGATGCGCACTTGGACGGGATGTTCTCTCGATACAAGGAGTATTTCCTAGGCACGAGGGACAGATGCGGGTTTGCGATCACGCTTGGGGAATTCGAGGCGAAGCGCGAATAGCGCTGTTTGAATCGACCGCGCTGTCAGAGCCCACGCTGACCCGGCAGGGGTTCATCATTTCGCAGGAGTGGAGTCGGGCCGCTTGGGTCGACCGGTGCCACTGGCTCGAACCGCCACCTCGGGCCGTCGACCGCCTCGCAACGCTGCATGTGGTGATGGCTATCCGCCGGAAGAGGGAGCAGAAATCTCAGGATCCCGCTCCTTGAGGCGGGGAATCAAGAATTTCTCTATTGTGAGTTGCACCTTTTGGCGATCCGTTTCCAGCGCCTCGGGCATATGGTCTAACCTGCCGTGGGCATCACCATGGCTGCAGTTCGACTTCAGCAGAGGAGGAGAGGAAATGATCAGCAAACTGACAATTGCCATCGCCATGAGCTCCGCGATCAGCGCTGCAGGCGGCGCACTCGCTGCGCAGGACACCAGCCAGATACCTTTCCCGGAAGGCTATCGCAGTTGGTACCACCATCATTCGACGGTTAACCTCGCCGGCCACGATCCCGCAGGCAACGTCGGAATCCAGCATGTCTATGCCGATGCCGCCGCCAGGGAGGGCCTGAGGAGCGGGAAGTTCGCCAAGGGCGCCACTTTCGTCGTCGACCGCTTCGCCTATTCGGAAGACGCGAACCACGCGCTCTCCCAGGGCGCGCGCAAGGTCATCGCGGTCATGGTGAAGGACGACGACCGCTATCCCGAAACCGGCGGATGGGGTTTCCAAGCCTTCAAGGGCGGCGACCCGAATGTCCGGGCGGTGACGGACGGCGGTATCCAGTGCTTCTCCTGCCACATCCCGCTCGCGGACAACGACCATCTGTTCACTCGCGGTGAGTGAGCACCGCCATCTAAGACCTGCAAAGCCGGCCAGCAGGCTCGCCGTCCATTCGACCAGGGAATGGACGGCGCTACTGAGTACGACTGATCCGCTCAGCCCGCAGGCGCCTGCGACCGCCAGCGCCCGGGTGCGCTTGAGCCGCAGGCTCAGCATCAGCGCCGTCGATGATCGCGCGGCGCGACAGGCGGGCGCCGTGCAGGAAGAACAGCAGCGCGATACCGGCATGGGTGAGCCCGTCGAAGAGCGCAGCGAACGCGCCCTGTGCGGGCAGGACGGCGGTGAGCAGGATCGTGAAGCGATCGAAGAGGAGCGTCAGCAAGTTCATGGCGGTCCGGGGCCGGGAGGGGGCGTTAGCGGGCAAGGGTGGAGAGAAGGGGAGCAGGGCGACGGGCGGAGCGGCCAGGCCGCAAAGCCGGTGCGCTTGTGACGAAGCCTAGCGCACGGCGATACTGCCGACTAACGCCAACGCGCTCTTCAATGTCGCTGACCAGACATGCCGCCCACCCTGCACGATGAGCTTGCCGGGCTCACCGTTCTGCCGCGCCCGGTCTTCGGCCACGCCGAGTCGGTCGCCAATCGCGCGCTCGGCTATCGCCACGCCCATCCCTGGGTCCAGTTCGCCTATGCGCTGCTCCGCCGACACCGAGATCCGCAGCCTGTACATCGACCCCGCCGCCTCGCCCAGCGCGCAAGGCGGCTGCCGCGTGCTCGTGGTGAGTCCCCTGCTGCGTGAGTTGATCCGCGCCTTTGGCGCCTTGCCCGCCGAGTACGACGAGTACGACGAGTAAGACGAGTACGACGAGTACGACGAGCACGGAGCGGCGGCCGGCTTGCCGCAGTGCTGCTCGATCAGGTGGCCGCAGCGCCCGCGCTCGGCCTGATGCTGCCGCTGCCGCAGGAGCCGCGCCTGCGCCGGGTGTGCGAGGCGCTCGAGGCCGAGCCCGATTCGCGCGACGGGCTGGCCGCCTGGCGCGCGCGCCTGGGGTGTTCGGAGCGCACGCTGGCGCGGCTCTTCCGCGAGCACACCGGCCTCAACTTCCGGCTCTGGCGCCTGCGCCTGATCAGCGCCTTGCCCCTGCTCGAGGCCGGCGAGCGCGTCACCGACGTCGCGATCGCCTGCGGCAACGATTCGGTGTCGGCCTTCATCGCCCGCTTTCGCGAGCATTTCGGGGCGACGCCGGGGGCGTTTGCGGGGGGCGTGAGAATGAGTGATGCCGGTGAAGGGGAAGAACGCAATGTGATCGTGGTGATAAATCGGCTGATGGATGCCAACAGGGGGAGCCGGTCATCACCTGCCGTCGGGAATCCTGCCAGAACTCCCCTCGTCGGCTTGTCCTGGATGACCGGTTTACGGCGACGAACTGGGGCCCCGCGTTGGCTCAACCCGGCCAGAAGCGGCCGGTCATCAATCGATCCGGATAGCGGTCATTGCGGCGGGACGATATGCTAAACGCCTGTGTCCGGAATCGATCAGACCACACACCATGCCGGCTGCTGCTTTACCTGCGTTGTTATCTTGAATTGCGCGATATTTCTTCTTCTAAACAGGAAGTTGCAGAACATGTTATCCGGCATCCCAATGTTATGCGGCAGAACTGTCGCCCTAAAACAAAGTTGAACTAAACCGCTGACGCGGTGGCCGCGAACCCAAGCGCCACCGCGTTTTTCATGACGTCTGCGACGACGACCTACCTTGAAACCGGGGATGTCCCCGCGTTCAAGGAGAAGTGTCATGAGCCCCTTACGTCAGCAGATGATCGACGCGATGGTGCTGCGCGGATTGGCACGGCGCACGCAGCAGGCCTACCTGTCGGTGGTGGCGCAGTTGGCCGCGCACTACCACTGCAGTCCCGACCGCCTCGATGCCGCACAGGTGAAGGCCTGGCTGCTGCACCGGATCACCGAGCGGCACCTGGCCTACACCACCGTGAACCAAGCCGTGTGCGCACTGAAGTTCTTCTTCGACATCGTGCTGGGCCGCACGGCCGAGGCCATCACGATTCCCTACGCGCACACGCCGCAGCGTCAGCCGGAGATCCTCTCGCGCGAGGAACTGGCGCGCCTGTTCGAGGCGGCCGCCAATCTGCGCACGCGCACGCTGTTGATGACGGCTTACGCGGCCGGACTGCGGGTGTCCGAGGTGTGCGCGCTGCGCGTCGCCGACATCGACAGCGCGCCGGATCGCATGTGCATCAGGGTGGTGGCGGGCAAGGGTGGCAAGGATCGCTACACGCTGCTCAGTCCGAGCCTGCTCGAAGCGCTGCGCGTCTATTGGCGCATCTGCAAACCCCGCGACTGGCTGTTCCCTCGCACCACCGACGCCGCCCGGCCATTCGACGTCAGCAGTGCGCAACGTGCGTACTACCGTGCCCGCGATCGGGCCGGCATCACCAAGACGGGCGGCATCCACACGCTACGCCACGCCTTCGCCACCCATCTGCTGGAGGCCGGCGTCGATCTTGCCACGCTCGCGAAGCTCCTGGGCCACGGCCACCTGTCGACCACGCAGCGCTACCTGCATCTGGCGCGTCCGGGTTCAATCCCCCACGACAGCCCGCTCGATCTGCTGCGCCGGCTCTGAGGCCGAGCGGCCATGGACCGGCCCACGCTGGCCGGCATCCTGCGCACGCACGGCAGCAGCTACCGCCGCAGCCATGCGCTGTCGCCCACCCAGGCGCGGGCCTGGCGTGCCATCGTCGACTGCCGCACCGCCGCGCTCGGCGGCGTACGCGAGCGTTGCGCAAACTGCGGCGCCGAGCGCCATGTCTGGCGCTCGTGTCGCAACCGCCATTGCCCGCAGTGCCAGACGCGGGCCAAGGAGGCCTGGCGTGCGGCGCGCCTGCGCGAGGTGCTGCCGGTGCCCTACGCGCACTGGGTGTTCACGCTGCCCCACGCGCTCAATCCACTGGCGATCCGGCACCCGCGCTGGCTCTACGGTGCGTTGTTCGATAGTGCGGCGGCCACCTTGCTCGAGCTCGCCGCCAACCCGCGCTGGCTGGGCGCCGTGCCCGGTTTCAGCCTCGTGCTCCACACCTGGAGCCAGGACCTGCGCATGCACCTGCATGTGCACGCCCTGATCACCTGTGGCGGGCTCGACGCCGAGGGCAGATGGCGCACACCGGCGCGCGGTACGCGCTTCCTGTTTCCCGTCCAGGCCGCCTCGAAGGTGTTTCGCGGCAAGCTCCTCACGCGGCTCGACGCGGCCCACCGCAGCGGCGAGCTGGCCGACGATCCGAGCGCTGCGCCGGGTGCATGGCAAGCCCGACGTCGTGCGCTGCTCGCGCACGACTGGGTGGTCTACGCCAAGCCGCCGCCCGGCGGACCCGCCCAGGTGCTCGACTACCTTGCCCGCTACACGCACCGCGTGGCGCTCTCGAACGACCGCCTGCTCGGCTGCGATGCGGGCCAGGTGCGCCTTCGGGTGCGCGACAACCAGACCGGCGGCAAACATACGGTCAGCCTGCCGACCGACACCTTCATCGGACGCTTCCTGCGTCACGTGCTGCCGGCCGGCTTCAAGCGCCTGCGCCACTACGGGTTGCTCGCCTGCGGCCACAAGCGTGCCCGGCTTGCTGCCGCGCGTGCCGCGCTCCAGACGCCGGCACCGCAGCCGGCGGTGATCGAAGCGGCCGCAGACTTCCTCGCCCGCGTGAGCGGTGAGGACCCGCGATGCTGCCCGCACTGTGGGGTCGGGCGTTGGCACACGGTCGAGATCGTCATGGCTCGCCGGTACGATCCGCCCGCGCCTGCACCGCGCTGTCGGGATGGGCCGCCATGAACACTCCCGCTCCCCCGTCTCGGCCCTTGCCGATGCAACGTCCGCACCGGCAGGCCGTGGCACGTCCCCCGTCTGCTGAACGCGACCGACACCGCACGCCGGATGCACGGCCGGCACCCGATCGCGGCCCATTACGGCGATGGTCGCGAGCGGCTCAGCGGCGTCGGATACTCGTTGCTGACCCGACCCTGCCGCGCGCTATCCGATGTGGATGACCCGCGCGTAGAATCCCCAGTATCACCGCCTGAGCGGCGGTTCAGTTCAACAAGGCTTATCCCTCGCGGCAGGCGCCTGCGCGCTGAACGGCGCTTGCGACGCGAGGGATAAACCCTATTCGTTGGGCCTCTTGAGAGTGACGCGCCATGACTGACCACCCGGTTACAGGTTTCTCGCCCGAGCAGCAGGAGTTATGGCAGCGCGTAAACGATCTCTGGTCTTTGTCGTTGGAGCGCAACGCCGAGCAAATTCGCTCGACCCTTCACCCTCAATATGTCGGGTGGGACATGAACCAACCGACCACGCACGACCGAGAGGCCGCTATCCAGTCCGTGCTCGGTGATGCGCCAGCCGTTACTGGCTATGAGCTTGTCCCGCTGAGCGTGCAGGTCTATGACCACACCGTCGGCGTTGTGCACTACATGTATTCGGCGTCGGTTACCCCGAAGAACGCTGCACCACTCACGGTCACAGGCAAGTGGTCTGAGGTCTATCTCCGCCAAGACAGCCAATGGGTGATGGTCAGCGTGAGTGGTAGGCCTGAGTCACCGACAGGAGATTCAAATGCGGTTGAATAGCTGGCCGCCGAGGCCCAACCCATCGTTCCAGGGGACCGCCGGCAAGCTGCGCTTGCCGGTTCCCTACGGGCTTCGCCCTCCGGCGGCCCCTGAACTCAAACGTTAGGTACGCTGTTAAAAATGAGAGTTCCACAAGAATGAAAGGAAAAATAGTTTCATGGAAGGATGATAAAGGCTTCGGCTTCATCAGTCCTGAAGGTAAAAACGAACAGGTTTTCTTCCACATCTCAAGCGTCAAAAAGGCAACTCGCAAGCCTGAAGTTGGTGACGCCGTCATTTTTGAAGTTGCCAAAGACTCCCAAGGTCGCCTCAAAGCAACGCACGTGCTGCTTGAAGGTGTATCACTTTCCAACTCAGGGAGCTCTAAAAGAATAATCACAGAGCCCGTCAAGAAAGATGCGCTAGATTATTTTGCTTACTTTGCTCTGGCTGTACTTCTTGCTATCTCATTAGGTCTATTCATAAAAACAGGCGCACCAGAGTCAGCCTTGGTGCCTGGCGCAATTTTTCTACTAGTTATTTTCTTCATATCAAGCAGAAAGAAGCAGCCTGCAAACAAACTGTTCTCATGCTCAAAGTGCCGAGCGGTCTCCAGTCACGACGAGAGAACAGTCCTTGCCTGGAATAGAGGACTGAATAGGCTATATTGCAAATCCTGTCACCAGACATGGCTGCGCGAACAACCTAAAGAGCAACAAGAAAGCCGGAGCTCTTATTCATCATCCAATTCAGGTTGCCTTGGTCTATTTTTGGTTATTGCGTCCGTTCCGATCATTTGTGTCGTCGGTGCAGTCACATGGTTTGTGTAAGCTAAACCTAACAAGTGGTTCAAGTCGCTCGCTTCGCTCACTCGGGACCGGCTAAAGCCGGCCCCTTAACCAAACGTTGACTGGCAGCTTCCATCAAAGCTGAACGGCAGCAGCGGGTCGGGTCGAGACAGTGGCAGTTGGCTTGCCGCGCTCTCGCGCAGGTGTGAGCTGGAAGTCTCAGTCCTCCTACAACGGGCCGCCGACGATTTGAGTTTCTAAGCGGACTGCACCATCTGCGTGCGGTATGCTTAGAATGTTGGGCCAATTACGTGCCATCCGATGCGTTGGGTATCATAGTCTTTTCGACGAATTCGTCTATGTCCGAAGCTTTTGGGGCGATGGAACGAGCCAGCCCCTTTGCCTATATCCAGATGCATTTGAAACTCAAACGTTCCTTAATAATTATTCTCTTGATAACTATATTTCTCAGGGAAGTAATAAACATCGCTGTCCGTTTTGTTGCTCTCGGCACTGCGGCGGTTCTTCTCACCGCCGTGATTGCGAAGTTGGATCGTGTGCCGTGCACAATTCAAGGCCAACTGAATGTGGCTACCTTTTTGAGAATGCCCATTGATAGCGAATCTCCACCATCTGCCTGGAGTGAGACCGCGTGGGCTCATACGGTGCTTCATGACGGAATAGCAAGAGCCAAGAGGGATATTTCCCGGGGAAGACTACAATATTACCTCTATGGATTGACATCTTTGAAAGTTACCACTCAGGCAGCGACTCTATTGGCTAAATATAATATTAATTTGGAGTTGGCGGGCTGTGAAATAGGGACGCCAAAATATCATCAGGACATGCTCTATAATGAATACATTCAGTCGAAAACCACATTGAATGTCTCAGATCTCCTCACGAAATCGGCTGACGACAGCCGTAGGCGCCGAGGTTTTATTCAGGATACTGCTTCCCCGGGTTAGTGCCTTGCGGCTACCCGTACCAGGGCTCCCGCAGCTACGCATTCATCATCAATCGTCGTCGTCATCCTCATCAGGCCGCTCGAAGCCCAGCAGTGCTGCCCGAAACTCATCGGATGTCGCCGCCAGCAGCCGCTTGGTCTTGATGCTCGTCTTAATGGACTTGTCGAGCCGGATGAGATTGAGCGCCATGTGGCGTACCAGCGCCAGGTTGTGGGCAATGTGCCCGATGCGCCCGCGCGCATAGTCGTCGCCGAACTGAACATCCAGACACCAATGAAGACGGTTCTCGACTTCCCAATGACTTCTGACTGCCTGCGCAATGCGCTCGGCGTCGGCCGGCAGGCTGCTGATGTAGTACGCGCGCTCGGTACTGGTGTGTCCGCCCACGGTGCGCTCGCGCTCGACGATGGCAAAGCTAGCCACATCCTTCCAGACGCCGGCTTTGTAGAGCCGATCGGTAGCGTCATACGCCGTACAGCGCCGCACTTCGAGGCGTCCATGACCTTTACTCTCGCTCTTGTGCGTCGAGACCGGCGCCACCGGACCACGCGCATCGATGTCCCGGAAGACGATCGAGTCACGCAGTTTCGGATGATTCTCCTTCACGCACAGCACGTAGTGGGCCCCTTGCTCACGGATGGTGCGTGCGATCTTGGTCTGCGTGCCCATCGCATCGATGGTGACGATGCAGCCGTTGATGTTGAGCACCTTGAGCAGTTCGGGGATCGCCGTGATCTCGTTGGACTTCTCCGCCGTTGCCGTCTGGCCCAGCACCACGCCCACGTTGGCTGCAAACGCGCTGACCAGATGCAGCGGCGCCGCAGCCGCCTTGCTCGTGGTGCGTCGGCTGGACTTGCCATCGATGGCGACGACCTGGTCTTTGCCCACTGCCGGGATGATGCCGCCGACCCAGGTGCGAAAGGCCTGTTCGAACTGTTTCGGATCGAGCAGCGCAAACACGCGCTCGAACGTGTCGGGCGAGGCCACGCCGTAGTCGAGCCGCAGAAAGCCCCTCAGCCACGACAGTTTGGCTTGGCCCCACTGCGAGACCTCTTCGAAGTCGTCTGCCCCGCTGACCCGAGTTTGACAGTTCCGAGACACATTTCCGCCCCACCTCCAGTAACGGCGCGGGTTTCAGGGCGATGATGCGCCAGAATCCTAGATACATGGATTGTTGATTTATCGCCCTCGATGCCGCTACTGTGCTGCACATGTACTTGAGACAGAGCAAACAGAAGCGGGCTGACGGCCGGGAGATCACCTACCTGCAGCTGGCCGAGAACGTGTGGGACGCGACGAAGGGGCGCTCACAAGCGCAGATCGTGTTCAACTGCGGCCGTGCCGACGACCCGGAAGTCATCGAACGGCTTCGCCGTCTGGCCAAGAGCATCCTGCGTCGCTGCTCGCCCGAGGCCATCGTGGCCGACGATCCGGGCTGGCGACTGGTGTGCGCCTGGCCCTACGGCGACGTGCACGCGCTCGAGGCGGTATGGCAGCGACTCGGGATCGATGCCATCGTGCGTGCGCAGGCGCACGGCCGGCGCTTCGGCTTCGAGATGGAGCGGGCGCTGTTCGCACTGGTGGCCAATCGTGCGTGCGCGCCTGCCTCCAAGCTTTACTGTCACGAGCAGTGGCTCAAGGAGGACGTGCACATCGAAGGCACGCAAGCCCTGGCGCTGCACCAGCTCTACCGCGCGATGGACTTTCTCGAGGCCAACAAGGCCGCGATCGAACAGGCGATCTTCTTCCAGGTCGCCGACCTGTTGAGTCTGGACGTGGAGATCGTCTTCTACGACACCACCTCGTTGCACTTCGAGATCGACGACGAGGACAACGGCGACGCCGACGGCCTGATGCGCGGCAGCGTGGCCGCTGGCGCCAAGCGCTACGTGGCGCCCAGGAAGCGCGGCTACAGCAAGAACGGCCGGGGCGATGCGCCGCAGATCGTGGTGGG